>NZ_JBGFCE010000007.1:0-229583 GCF_041205415.1 Falsihalocynthiibacter sp. BN13B15 | reverse complement strand
CACCGTCTGGCCTCTCGACCCGTCCAGTGACCCAGTGGAGCATCTCTGCGCCGCCGGTAGAGGGGTTCTAGTCCCACCCACCAAGACCCGCAACCCCTTTTTATGAAAAAGTCATAAAAACTTCAAAAGGCTCACGTTTCCTCAGTAAAAGGCAGAAAAATGGTGCAAAAAATCACGGACCAACACCCGAATTCCAGACAACCACGGCAAGAAATCCAACCAAAACACTCCAAATCAACAGTTATCCACAGACTCAAGGTGTGGCTTCGCGGAATTGTCACGTGAGTCTTTGTCGAGTCACCCGACTCACTCATTGGAAATGAAAATGGGGGCGTGCCCAGCTCGGTTGAATCCCAACACAACCAGGGAAGGCCGAAACTTCGGGAACTACCACACCTACAACCCTATGCGAGCTTCAATCTGCGCAATTGCGGCAGACGGAGACCCAAAAGTACTATGATGATACCCAGATAGATCATCGGTTCAACTTGCCACCCCTTCACAAGGATCACGTAATGAAGCCCACCCGCCAACGCCGCACCATAGGTGAGCTTGTGCAGGTTGCGCCACCTCGCCCCACCCAGTTTCCGCAAGGAGAGATTGTTGGACGTGATCGCCAAGGGAATCATCAAGGCAAATCCAAGCATCCCAATGGTAATGTACCAGCGCTTTACGATGTCCTTTAGGATTTGCGTGAGGAGGAGTTGCATATCAAGGAAGAGCCAAACCGCCAGATGCATGGCGACATAGGCAAAGGCCAAAAGTCCGATGGCGCGGCGAAATTTGATCAGGTTGATGGCAAGCTTGGTCCGCAACGGTGTAATTGCTAATCCCGCTATGAGGAGCTGCAACGCGATTTCCCCGAGTTCATGCTCAAGCCGTTTAACCGGATCAACCCCAAGGTTTCCCGCGAACAATTGAAAAACCAAAAATGAAACGGGTACGAGACCCAGAAAATACAGGCTCCACGCGGGAATTTTGCGCGCGGTTTGATTGATCGTTTGAATTGGGTCGAACATGCGCGCAGCGTCTCTCTGTATATAGGGAGTGGTTCGCATCGGCAATTTTGGGTGAACCCGCTTGCCGATGCTCAATTTAGCTTAGTAGTTTTTCTTGAGGTCCATACCCTTATACAGTTTGGCCACTTCTTCTTCATAACCATTGAACATGAGGGTCTCTTGGCGCTTGGCGATAAGGCCGCCAATCTTGCGTTCACTCGCTTGGCTCCAACGCGGGTGGTCCACAGTCGGATTCACATTCGAATAGAAACCATACTCGCGTGCGTTGATCATGTTCCAGCTTGTCTCGGGCTGTTTGTTGGTGGCTGTGATGCGCACAATCGATTTGATCGACTTGAAACCATATTTCCACGGCACAACCAAACGCAATGGCGCCCCGTTTTGCTTGGGCAGATCGTCGCCATAAAGGCCCGTCGCCAAAATCGTAAGCGGATTCATCGCCTCGTCCATGCGCAAACCTTCACGGTAAGGCCAAGGAATGGTCCGGCTTTGCTGGCCGATCATTTCGTCGGGGCGTTCAAGGGTTTCAAACGCAATATACTTTGCACCAGACTGAACTCCGACGCGCTGAAGGAGCGAGGACAACTCAAACCCGACCCACGGGATCACCATCGCCCAAGCCTCGACGCAACGGAAACGGTAAATCCGCTCCTCCATCGTCATACCCTTGGTCAAATCAGCGAGGTCATAGGTCCCGGGTTTGTCGACCATACCGTCGATTTTTACACTCCACGGGTCCACAGTTAGACGCCCCGCATATTTCGCAGGGTCCCCTTTACCGGTGCCGAACTCGTAGAAATTGTTGTAGTTAGAGATGTCCTTGAGGCTGTTTGGCTTCTCACTTGATGAGTACTCGCTCGCAACAGTGGCGATTTTCGCGCTCACCGGACTTGCCGCGATCAACCCTGCCGCGCCCATTCCTGCCATGACTTGGCGCCGATTAAGGAAATCTGCCCGCGGGGTCACGTCAGACCATTTGAGATTAGTTTTAAAACGTTGTGCCATTTGCACCTCCAGCAATTTCTCCTAAAGTTAATCGAAAAGGCCTCAACAAAAAGATAAATAGACAGAACTCACGAATTTGTTTGGTGGGCGTGAGAATAATCGGTGTTTTCGTCATTGCGTTGAAATAATCCCCCCACCTTCACGAGTTGTCTGCCTTGATTGCTACAATTTTATACGGATGTGGAAACCGCTTTAGGTGTTGATTAAGAGTTTCATGAGCAAATTACGGTTCTGAATCCCTATTTTAAGGAACACCGTATGAAACGTCTCTTCGTAACATCAGCCCTTGCTTTCAGTTTGCTCGCACACAGCGCACAGGCAATCGACACTGAAGCCAATATCTCAGGCGTCCTCGAAAACACACTTGCCGCATGGGTCGAAAACCCCACAGTGATCGACGCTCTGCGCGCGCAAAATGCGGCACACGCGACTCTCGTCGAAGCAGATATTATTAACCTAGACAATCTTTGGCGTGCCGAAGTCGGTGCAACTGAAACCCCGATCCAATCTGAAGTTATGGCGCGGGAAATCTCAAAATACCTGATTGAAAAACAGTTGTCGTCTAATGGGGTGGTATCCGAAGTTTTCGTGTTTGATATGGTTGGCCTGAACGTAGGTCAAAGCGGGCTCACGTCCGACTACTGGCAGGGCGATGAAGCGAAGTACCAAGAGACGTATGGCAAGGGCAGCGGCTCAATTCACACCAGTGAGGTTGAACTAGACGAAAGCACTGGAGCCTATCTGGTTCAGGTTTCTTCCGCTATTTCCGACCCTGCGACAGGTGAATTGCTTGGCGGCGTGACCTTTGGCATCAATATTGGCTTGCTAGAATAAAGCCATCTAAAGAGCGGAGCGTTCTGCTTCGCTCTTATTCGGGTGAATTTGGCTCATGCGCCGACTTGAGCCATCCGCCATCACCAAACGCACATGGCTACGTTGGATTTGTCGCGGTTCAAGAACACCAACGGAATGCGCGATGGTCTCAACCTCATGGATGATACCTTCGGCATAACGGGCCACCTTTTTGTATTTTTCTTCCGGCACCAAACCCTGCTGCAAATGCGGATCATGCGTTGTAATTCCCGTCGGGCAGGTATTTCTGTTGCATTTTAAGGCCTGAATGCAACCAAGGCTGAACATAAAGCCCCGCGCCGATGTGACAAAGTCCGCTCCTGCGGCCAGCGCCCATGCCACATCCCCAGGATTAACCAGTTTGGCGCTCGCAATGATGCGAATGCGTTCTTTCAACCCATAGGAATCGCGCAAAGCGGAAACCTTTGGCAGCGCTTCGCGAACGCTCATCCCGACCAGATCAATCAACGGCATAGGTGCTGCGCCGGACCCACCCTCCCCTCCATCAATAGTAATAAAGTCCGGTGCGCACTCAGGGCCTCGTTCGACAATCAGCTTAAACAACTCTTCAATTGCATCTGGGCTCCCAACGACCGTTTTGAATCCGACGGGTTTGCCCGAAACCTCTCGAATATGACCGATATAATCGAGCAATTCGCCCCAATTTGCGACCGCGGCATGTCGGTTCGGCGAAATACTGGCCTCCCCTTCGGGAATCCCACGAATACTCGCTATTTCCGCCGTCACTTTAGACGCGGGTAAAATACCACCTTTTCCCGGCTTTGCCCCCTGCGCCAATTTCAACTCAAACATCTTGATTTGAGGGTGCGAGGCAACTTCGCGTAGCTTTTCGTCACTCAGGCTTCCATCCTCGCTTCGCACGCCATAATGCGCAGTACCGATTTGGAAAACAATGTCACAGCCGCCCTCATAGTGATAGGGGGCCGCACCACCCTCCCCCGTATTCAACCAAATTCCAGCCTTGGCCGCACCACGACTGAGCGCGCGAACCGCTGGCTTAGACAAAGCGCCAAAACTCATCCCCGAGATATTGAAAATCGACGGAGCAATATAAGGAGTGCGTGCAAAGGGGCCAATTTCCATTGGTTCAGTTTTGGTGATTTGATCATCAAGCGGGGGAAACGCGGCATTGACAAAAATCGGTGTGCCCACAACCGACAAATTGCGCGTACTCCCGAAAGCGACCGTGTTGCTTGCGCCTTTGGCTGCGCGATCGATCCATTCTCGTTGCGCGCGATTAAATGGAAGCTCCTCGCGATCCATCGCGAAAAAATACTGTCTAAAAAATTCGCCTAGAGTTGTGAATAAATGCCGAAAGCGCCCGATGACCGGATAATTCCTGCGAACCGCGTCCTCTTTTTGCACCTTGTCGATCACAAACATGACCAGCGCCATAAGTACAAAAAAGCCAATGATGAAGACGAACAATAGTGCCAAAATTTCGAGCGCCTGTCCCGCCCACCCCATGAATCGCATCATTAAATCTCTCCAAATATATTTGGCGAATGATGCGGGGGGAAAAGTTCCGATACAAGTCAAATACTTCTGCACTCTTAATTTGACCGAAGAAAAACCCAGCCAATCTGGCTGGGTTTGACCTGGCGCTATTGTGTGCAGTTAATGGACAACCGCACTCTCTGGTGGCCGTTTTTCGGATGGAGACAGATGATCGCCCACAATCAAGCCATCACTGCCCGCCGAAACCTTGACGGTATCCCCATCCAGAACGTCGCCAGCCAAGATCATCTCAGCAAGCTCATCTTGCAAGGCACGTTGAAACACGCGCTTAAGAGGACGCGCCCCAAAGACCGGATCATACCCCTCATCCGCTAGCCACTTTTTCGCAGCCAGATCAAGTTCGAGCGTAATGGATCGTGTGGCCAGACGTTTGTTCAAAAGACCAAGCTGGATCTCCACAATTCCACTCATATCCTCGCGTGCAAGACGGTCAAATATGACGATATCATCCAATCGGTTGAGGAATTCAGGCCTAAAATGCGCCCGCACCGCATCCATCACATCCCGCTTGGCATCACTTGCGTCCGCACCATCTGGCAGTTGGCTCAACGCTTGCGCCCCAAGATTCGACGTCAAAATTATCAACGTCTGCTTGAAATCAACGCGACGCCCCTGACCATCCGTTAAAATCCCGTCATCCAGAACCTGTAACAAGACGTTGAAGACATCAGGGTGCGCTTTCTCGACCTCATCAAAAAGGATGACTTGATACGGTTTGCGCCGCACGGCCTCGGTTAAAACACCGCCTTCTTCATAGCCAACATAGCCCGGAGGTGCCCCGATCAAACGCGCAACCGAGTGTTTCTCCATGAATTCCGACATATCAACCCGCGTCATCGCGTTGTCGTCATCAAACAGGAATTCTGCCACCGCCTTCGTAAGTTCGGTTTTCCCCACACCAGTGGGCCCAAGGAATAGAAACGACCCAAGGGGACGGTTTTCGTCATTCAAACCTGCCCGTGCACGGCGCACAGAATTCGAAACCGCTTTTACGGCCTTGCGTTGTCCGATGACACGCCGCCCAAGGCCCTCTTCCATACGCAGCAGCTTGTCGCGCTCGCCTTCAAGCATTTTCGAGGTCGGAATACCTGTCCAACGCTCAACCACACTCGCGATTTGTTCTGGACGAACGGCTTCAGCCACCATCGACTCGCTCTCGCTCGCCTCAGCGAGTTCCAAGCGTTTTTCTAGGTCCGGAATCACGCCATAAGACAGCTCCCCCGCTTTGGCGAGATTGCCTTCACGTTTAGCAATTTCCAGTTCGGCGCGCGCGCGATCCAAATGCTCCTTAATATCCCGTGCATTTGCCAATTTGCTGCGCTCTGCTTGCCAGTTCGCCGTCATCTCGGAGGATTTTTCAAGCAAACCAGATAGCTCAACGAGCAATTTTTCCAGCCTATCCTGACTCGCTTGATCGTCTTCGGACCGTAAGGCCTCCACTTCAATCTGCTTTTGCAAAATGTCGCGATCAAGGGTGTCGAGTTCCTCAGGTTTACTGTCCACCTCCATGCGCAAACGGCTCGCGGCTTCGTCCATCAAATCGATAGCTTTGTCGGGCAAAAACCGATCCGTAATATAACGGTGACTCAAGGTGCTCGCCGCAACAAGCGCGCTGTCGGTAATACGAACGCCGTGATGAAGCTCATATTTTTCCTTGATCCCACGCAGGATCGAGATTGTATCCTCGACGGTAGGCTCTTCCACCAAAACGGGTTGAAAACGGCGCGCGAGGGCGGCGTCTTTTTCAACGTGTTTGCGGTATTCCGCCAAGGTTGTCGCGCCGATACAATGCAACTCTCCCCGTGCGAGAGCAGGTTTCAAAAGGTTGCTTGCGTCCATCGCACCGTCCGATTTACCGGCCCCAACAAGGGTGTGCATTTCGTCGATAAACAGGATTATTTCACCCGCTGCAGCCGTAACTTCGTTCAGGACCGCTTTAAGGCGCTCCTCAAATTCGCCACGATACTTCGCACCCGCAATCAGCGAGCCCATATCAAGTGACATGAGCTTTTTGTTGCGAAGACTTTCGGGCACGTCGCCACTTACAATCCGCAAGGCGAGTCCTTCGGCAATCGCCGTTTTCCCGACGCCTGGCTCCCCAATCAAAACGGGGTTGTTTTTTGTGCGACGACTCAAGACCTGCATTGTACGGCGGATTTCTTCGTCGCGCCCAATAATCGGATCAATTTTACCTTCCTTGGCAGACTGTGTCAGGTCGGTCGCGTATTTTTTGAGCGCCTCATAACTATCTTCGGCACTCGCACTATCTGCGGTGCGTCCCTTGCGAACATCATTGATCGCTTCGTTGAGTTTTTGCGCAGTCACGCCCCCAGCATCCAACGCCTCTTTGGCTTTGGATTTGGTGATCGCGAGGGCCGTCAAAATGCGCTCAACCGGAACAAAGCTGTCACCAGCCTGCTTGGCAAGTTTTTCCGCCTCGGCCAAAACTTTGGCAGTCTGCGGGTCAATATAGACTTGCGCGGCATCGCCCGTGACCTTGGAGAATTTTCCAAAAGCAACCTGAAGCGACTCGTCTACAAGTTTTAGGTCTCCGCCAGCGGCGGCAATCAAATTAGCTGCAAGACCCTGATCGTCATCCAACAGCGCCTTGAGCAAATGCTCCGGTGCAAGACGTTGATGATTTTCGCGTACTGCAATTGTTTGTGCCGCCTGAATAAATCCGCGCGACCGTTCTGTGAACTTTTCAATATTCATTTTAGTCTCCTGATTAGCACTCATATTCGAACCGCCCGCCATTGCAGCACAGTTCCCTATTCGCCTGGTCTTAAAATGGTACTCAGACGGACTCTAATCAAGGTCTAACGGTGGATTTTTCGCCTGCCCGCTTGATGGACCCGCACGGGCCGCGTAAGAGAGACCCAACCCTTTGCCAACCGGAGCATTCCCATGTCTGATGATCGCCTTATCGTTGCCCTCGATGTCCCTAACGTGGTGACGGGCCTTGAACTTTGCGCGAAACTCAACCCTACCGTGGACTTCTATAAAATCGGTCTTGGTATGCTGACGGGTGGCGGATTGGCCTTGGCGAATGAGCTAAAACAAGAGCATGGCAAACGCATTTTTCTCGACATGAAGTTCTTTGACATTGGCGCAACGGTCGAGGCGGCGGTACGCGGGATCGCCCAGTATGATTTCGATTTCCTAACGGTGCACGGCGACCCGCATGTTGTGCGGGCGGCGGGCGAAGGCAAGGCGGGAAGTGATCTGAAAATTCTCGCGGTAACGATCCTGACGTCTCTTGATCGCGCCGACCTTGATGCGGGCCTCATAAAAGCAGGCGCTATTCAAGATTTGGTGGTGGAACGGGCAGCAAAAGCGCTTGAAGCAGGCGCCGACGGCGTGATCGCAAGCCCCCAAGAGGCTGCCTTGATCCGAGCGTTGCCCCAAGCCAAAGGTCGCCTCATTGTCACTCCCGGCGTTCGGCCAGCGGGTGCGGATTTGGGTGATCAAAAGCGCGTCGCAACTCCGCGTGATGCCTTATCTGACGGGGCCGATTATATCGTTGTGGGTCGCCCGATTTGGCAAGCAAGCAACCCTGCGGCCGCTGCTCAGTCCATTCTTGCGTCCATCAAGGACGTGAAGCGCAATGCCTAGTCGTTGATGTCTTTGTCGAAGGTCTTGATCTGCCCCTTACGCACGCCAAGGTACCTGCGCAGCACAAACCACGCGAGGGCCGAGATAACCGCGAAAACGAGGAAAGTCGTGTAGACTCCGCCAAGCGGGATGCCGAGCAAAAACAACAGCCCGACCATAAAAGCCCCGACAGCAAACCCAAGGAAAATCGCCCCCGGCAGGATGACCTCAAGGATCGCGAGCGCGACCCCTGCTGCCATCCAAACCCACCAGTCGGTCCAGTTCATTACACTTTCCCTTTCAGCAAGTTAAACGCATTGCCAAAGGCTTCAATCGCGCTTGAGGGCAGGATAATCGTTTGCTGTCCATCCCCTTTGCCAATGATCGCGAGGGCCTCAACTTGCTTGAGGGCCACTTGGTATTGCGCGGACTCAATGCCGTGGGTCTTGATCGCCATCGCAACAACTTCCGTGGCATAGGCCTCGGCATCCGCCGAAATCCGGCGCGCTTTGGCTTGCTGCTCAGCGGAGTACAGCTCCGCATCGGCATTAAGTTCAACGGCGCGTTTAGTGCCCTCGGCTTCGGTGACTTGGGCGCGACGTGCACGCTCTGCATTCAGCTGTTGCAACATGGCTTGGCGGGTTTGCTCGTCCAAGTTCACGTCCAGAATTTCTGCCCGAGTTACCTGAATACCCCAATCATCCACCGCGTCTTCGACTTGGGTTTTGATTTGGGAAATCAATTGCTGACGATTGGATTGAACTTCGTCCAGTTCCATCGTCCCGATTCCCGACCGCACAATCCCAGCAACTGTTGTAGCAATCGCTGCATCCACATCGCGAATCCGGTAAACGGTTTTTTCGGGTTCAATGATGCGGTAGAAAACACTGGTCTCGACCTGCACCAAAACGTTGTCCGCCGTAATGGCATCTTGAGATGCGCTTGGAAGTTGGCGCTCAAGGATCGAAATCTTGTGGCGCACAGTATCCAGAAACGGAACGATAAAGTTGATTCCAGGCCCTAAAACGGCTTTCAAACGCCCGAGTCGCTCAACCACATATTTTTCCGACTGGGGAACAATCTTAATTCCTTTGAAAATCAGTATGATTACAAGGCCCGCAAGCAAAAGCACGACGATGTTACCGCTCAATAAATCGAGCACAATCTGTTCTATATTCATAATAAATTCCTTTTGTTGTACTCGTTATGGGCTGAACTGCTTACGGATCAAAGCGCAAAACACCAAAATGCGTCCATTGTGTAATTCTAGTCATGCGCTTATTTTAACCGCATGCCAGCCCTTTGTCGAAACTGTTTATCCTATTTTGAGACACCGATATCCCTTAGGTTGCGGTGTACGGAGTGTGGCAGCCCACGCGTTCTAGTCCATCCCGAGCTTTTCGACCTTTCGACCGCCCATATGGACTGTGACGCGTTTTATGCCAGTGTTGAGAAGCGCGACAATCCCGAACTGCGGGACAAACCGGTTATTATTGGCGGCGGGAAACGGGGCGTTGTCTCCACCGCTTGCTATATCGCGCGGCTCAAGGGTGTGCGGTCCGCGATGCCGATGTTTCAAGCCCTCAAACTTTGCCCCGAAGCCGAAGTCGTGAAGCCGCGCATGGACGCCTATGTTGAGGCTAGCCGTGCGATCCGCGCGATGATGGACGAGTTGACCCCGAAAATAGAACCGCTTTCGCTGGATGAAGCCTTCCTTGATCTCTCTGGCACGCAGCGGCTTCATGGCCGCCCCCCCGCCGTCATGCTCGCGCGTCTGGTAAAACGCATGGACGAGGAATTGGGGCTGTCGGGATCTATCGGCCTGTCTCACAACAAGTTTCTCGCCAAAGTGGCCAGTGATCTGGACAAACCGCGCGGATATTCCGTGATCGGCAAAGCCGAGACACCCGCGTTTTTGGCAGGGAAACCGATCCGCATGATTTGGGGCGTCGGCCCTGCATTTCAGATTTCGCTGGAAAAGGCGGGACTGCGCACATTTGATGATCTCTTGCGATGGGAGCGCGCGGATTTGACCGCCCGTTTCGGCAGCATGGGTGATCGCTTGTGGCATCTTGCCCGCGGCCAAGATTATCGCCGCATTACCGCCAATGCCTCGGTGAAATCCATTTCCAAAGAGACCACTTTTTTCGACGATATTTCCGACGTCGAACTACTGGACGGTCACATGTGGCGATTGGCCGAGCAAGTCAGCGACCGCGCCAAAGCTAAAAACATGGCGGGCAAGGTCGTGACCCTAAAGCTGAAACGCGCCGATTTTACCGCGCTGTCCCGCCGCGTATCCCTGCGCGATGCCACGCAAATGGCCGACAAAATTTATCGCACTGCCAGAGACTTGTTCGACGCTGTTCCCGATCACAAACCATACCGCCTCATTGGTGTAGGGATCAGTGATCTTATTCCAGAAGGTGGTGCCGATTTAACGGGTGACCTGCTTGATCCCGAAGCCATCAAACGCGGCCGCGCCGAGCGGGCCGCCGATGAAATCCGAGCACGTTTTGGCAAAGATGCGATCATGAAGGGGCGCTCTTTGCGCTGACTATTCCGCCGCCATGCGCGCTTCAACGCGCCCGATATCGGCAATTTGCCCCGTCACATCCTGCATCATCTTGCGAAACGCGTTAAAATTCCCATTCGGGCGGATCATTTGCTCGTTCATATAAAGGGAGCGGTCAATCTCGATTTGAACCGCGTGTTGGTTCGCACTGATGCGCCCATATTCTTTCGTAATATACGCGCCCGCAAACGGCATATTTCGCAGAACGCGCAGGCCTTGCGCCCGAAATATTTCTTCAATTTGACAAACTATCGCTTCGCTGGCCGAAGCCCCGAAGCGATCCCCAATCACAACATCGGGACGCTGCGCACCCGAACGCGCAATGGCATCCAACGCTTCATGCGGCATCGAATGGCAATCCACCAATACCGCCTGACCAAATTCCGACAGATTGCGCGCCATGATGCGATGCAATATGTCGTGATATGGGTGCCAATAATCGGCAATCCGCTTTAACGCCTCATCATGGGTAATCTTGCCGCGATAAATTGCGCGCCCGCCCGAAACGACGCGCGGGATGACGCCCAGCCCCGATGCCACGCGCGGATTAGTCGTGTTCTTTTTCAAGCCTTCGATCAGCGCCGGATCAAGTTCGTCAACATTTCGATTCAAATCAACGAACGCACGCGGAAATTTTGCCGCCAGAAACACGGCTCCATACTTCGGTGCTGTATCAAAAAGCATGTCCACGAACGCATCTTCCGAGGTTCGAATCGATTTTTCGTCGAGAATCGACTTTCTTTTGAACTTTCGATCATACTCGCGGCCACTATGTGGCACGGCAAAAACCACCGAAGTTTCCTTATTTTCAGGCATTTTAAGCGAAAAAGTGGTTTTGATCATTTAAGCCCCCCGTTACAATCACTATAGACCGAAATAATTCCGCACCAAAGGCCTTGAACACCGCCACGACTCCTTTTATAGACAGCGCCAGTTGACGCGGTTTTTCCGCGTCCTATTTGTTTAGGGCGCAAAAGGCACCGCTAAAATTTGGGCGCGTAGCTCAGTGGTAGAGCACTTCGTTGACATCGAAGGGGTCACTGGTTCGAACCCAGTCGTGCCCACCATTACTTCTGATTCGTCAGAGTGATGTACCAAATTTCCCCGCAAGGGGCCGATTGTAACCCGAGGCGCCACGCGCCGCGATAAAAGGAGAAGGCCATGAAAGTCCGGAATTCGCTCCGCTCGCTCAAGAACCGTCATCGCGATTGCCGCGTAGTACGTCGCAAGGGCCGCGTTTATGTGATCAACAAAACGCAACCCCGCTTTAAAGCGCGCCAGGGCTAACCCCCTCTATAAATTAGAAAAAAAGCCGCCTTTTTCGGGCGGCTTTTTTTTGGGCCGCGATTGTCGGCGTGAAATAGCCCTTTTGTTAAGAAAACAAATACAAATAGATGGCAATATATGCTTCACACCCTTACATTGCCCCCAACGAGCAAGTTATAAAAAGAGAGCAGCATGAACCAACTCGCTTCCCAGCCCGTCCCGCAGTCGGACGTGTCGGCTGAACCTAAAAAGGTTGATACAGCCCGCGATTGGCTTCGCGTTCTCGCAAAATACCGCGAGCCTATTCTTTGGCGCAGCCTATTTGAGCTTGCGGTAACATTGGTACCCTTCTTTGCCCTTTGGGCATTGGCTTGGTTGGCTTTGTCCGTCAGCCCATGGCTGGCTGCCGCAATTGCGCTCGTAAATGGCTTGTTCCTTGTGCGCCTGTTTGCAATTCAACATGATTGCGGCCACGCCGCGTTCTTCGCCAACAGAGAAGTTTCCGATTGGGTTGGACGTGCGCTCGGCGTTTTGACTTTGACACCTTATGACGTCTGGAAGCGCACGCACGCTATTCACCACTCCGCCTCGGGAAACCTAGACCAACGCGGCATGGGCGACGTCATGACGCTGACTGTTGAAGAATATAAGGCACGCTCGGCATGGGGAAAATTCGCCTATCGCCTCTACCGCAGCCCGTTGGTTCTGTTTGTCATCGGTCCTGCGTATGTTTTCTACCTTCAATATCGCTTGCCCATCGGATTCATGAAATCCCGCAAATATTGGACAAGCGCGATGGGAACCAACGTCGCAATCGCATTGATCCTTGGCGTTATTGTCTATTTTGGCGGTTGGGCTCCAATCCTAATGATCTTTTTGCCAACAACTTTGCTTGCCGCGATGGGGGGCGTTTGGCTCTTTTACGTCCAGCATCAGTTTGAAGACACGCATTGGGATGTGGCCGAAGATTGGGAAATGCACGACGCCGCGCTGCACGGCAGTTCCCACTATGAATTGGGGGCGGTCCTTCAATGGCTGACCGCAAATATCGGCTTGCATCATGTGCACCACCTCTATTCTCGCATTCCCTTCTATCGCCTGACGGAAGTTATGCGTGACCATCCCGACCTCAGCGTCAACCAGCGCCTCACGATTCTAGAAAGTATCGCGTGCGTGAAACTCCGCCTTTGGGATGAGAAAGAGCGCAAACTTATGAGCTACAAGCAAGTCCGCGTACTCTACGGAAACTCTTAGGATCTGCTAAATTGTCGACAAAAAAGGGGGCCCGCAAGTCGCAGGGCCCCCTTTTTTTGTCTCTGAGAAATCAGTCGTAGCTACGCTGATCGTCAATCACTTTTCCGTCGTTAGGTAAGCTTCCAACGGGAACTATTTCAATGTTCCCGCGCAGTTTGAGCGTTTCAAAAACGCTGGCAGCAAGCACAGCGGCATCGCCAAAAGTTGCCTCGACTTTTACAGTGAGAATATCCTGCTCGTCTTTGCGCGTGGCAATCACGCGGGCTTTCTGAACTTCCGGATGCTTAGCCACGAAGTCCGCGACTTGCTCAGGTCGGACAAACATACCCTTGATCTTGGTCGTTTGGTCCGCACGCCCCATCCAGCCCTTAATCCGCATATTCGTTCGGCCACATGGGCTTTCGCCCAACAAAACCGCGCTCAAATCGCCTGTGGCGAATCTGATCAACGGGTAATCGGGATTGAGTGTCGTCACCAAAACCTCGCCAACCTCCCCCGCCGCAACGGGTATTCCCGTCCCCGGGATGACAATTTCAACGATCACGCCTTCGTCGACAATCATCCCATCCATCGCCTCGCTTTCATAGGCGATATTTCCGAGGTCCGCCGTTGCATAGCATTGCAAACACGTGATCCCACGGTCCGCATATTCGTGTCGAAGGCTCGGGAAAAGGGCTCCGCCACCGACGACAGCACGCTTAATTTTTAACGCTAGACCCTCCGTCTCAGCGCGGTCCAAGATCACTTTGAGGTAATCCGGCGTCCCGGCATAAGCGGTGACGCCGATATCATGCGCTGCCCTCACCTGAAGTTCCGTCTGACCAATTCCGGCGGGCAACACCGTAGCACCAACGGCGCGCGCACCGCTCTCAAAAATCATCCCAGCAGGTGTCAAATGATAGCTAAAGCAGTTCTGGATGATGTCTCCACGCCCCACTCCAGCGGCATGCAAAAAGCGCCCCATACGCCACCAATCACCACCAAGACGGCCCGGCTCATAGATCGGCCCTGGGCTCTGGAAAATATGCTCGAAGTCTGAGGCTCCCACTGTGGTAAATCCCCCGAAAGGCGCGCTCTTGGATTGCCCAGAAACCAGTTCGGACTTGCGCGTCACAGGAAGGTTTGCCAAGTCGGCAACCGATGCAATACTAGACACATCAATGCCCGCCAACAATGCCGCAATCGCAGGTGCCTTTTGGGCTGAAGCAAGTTGAGCTGGCAAAGCCCGTGCGATCCCCGCCGCACGTTGATCTGCACTGCGCGCCTCTAGTTCGTCGTAATATCGCATCCGGTCGCCCCGCATTAACTCAACCACCGCTTGCGCCGGCGATAACTCCGCACGTCACGGAAGGATTTGCGCCCGTCATCGGACATCCCCAGATAAAATTCCTTCACGTCCGGATTTTCCCGCAACTCGGAAGCAGGGCCATCCATAACAACGCGACCGCTTTCAAGGATGTATCCGTAATGCGCAAAACGCAGCGCCACATTGGTGTTTTGCTCCGCCAGAAGAAAACTCACGCCTTCGTTCTCGTTGACCGATTTCACGATCCCAAAAATCTGTTCCACGAGCTGTGGGGCGAGGCCCATTGACGGCTCGTCCAACAAAATGGTCTCGGGACGGCTCATGAGGGCGCGGCCAATGGCGCACATTTGCTGCTCGCCGCCAGAGGCATATCCAGCCTGGCTTTTGCGTCGCTCTTTGAGCCGCGGGAAATAATTGTAGACCATCTCGAGATCGGCGGCGACGGCGGCTTTGCCATCGCGGCGCGTATAGGCGCCCGTCATCAGGTTTTCTTCGATCGTCAAATGCTCAAAACAATGCCGGCCTTCCATGACTTGAATCACGCCCTTTTTCACCAAATCCGACGGCGTAAGGTCTTGAACCCTCTCGCCACGATAATGGATAGACCCCTTTGTAACCTCGCCACGTTCGCTGTGCAGCAGGTTGGAGATGGCCTTCAAGGTTGTGGTTTTTCCAGCTCCATTCCCACCCAATAGGGCGGTAATTCCCCCTTTGGGAACAGTCAGGCTCACCCCTTTGAGAACGAGGATAACGTGATTATAAATCACCTCAATGTTGTTCACCTCCAAAAGAGGTTCGGCTTGGGGTGTAGGAGTGGCGTCCAGCATTGTATTCACCATTTTCTCAATTAAATAAGTACCCTTTGGCCACAAAACACGCCGTGGCCAAAGGAATTTGTGTTTAGTTACAACGCTCTTCGATGTTGTTTTCCGCCGCATAGGCCATCGAATCTTCAAGGACCAGTGCGTCGATGATTTGGCCATCAGAAGGTGCAAACTCACTAATGAGCGACCAAGTTTTTGTCGACGCATCCCACTGTTGGATCGCGCCAAGACCTGGGCCGCCATGGTTTTCACAGGTGACAGCAAACGATGGACCGAAATTCGGCATCCCGAGTTCGGCCATACGCGCTTCGGTGATCTCAAGAGATTCCATGCCCTTAAGCATATCCGCCGCATTGATGTCGGCTTTGCCCGCTATCTTCTGTGCGTTCAAAGCCGCTTCTGCCGCGAGCATCGCCGCATAGAAACCACGGTTGTAGACCGCCGTGCCGATTTGATCGCCGTTACCAGCCGCTTTGCCGGTATCCACAACGTATTTCTGAACGTCATCGAAAACTGGGAAATCGTTGCCAACATTGTGGAAGGTCACCGCTTTATAGCCATTCGCCCCATCGCCAGCCGGTAGCACATCATGCTCGCCACCAGACCACCAAACGCCAACGAAGTTCTCCATTGGGAAGCGAATATTTGCCGCTTCTTGGATCGCAACTTGGTTCATAACGCCCCAACCCCACATCAAAACATAGTCGGGTTTTTCGCGCCGGATTTGCAGCCATTGCGATTTTTGCTCCTGACCAGGGTGGTCAACGGCCAAAAGGGTCAGCTCAAATCCGTACTTCTTGGCAAGTTCTTCAAGGGTGCGGATCGGCTCTTTGCCGTAGGCAGAGTTGTGGTAAACAAGCGCAACTTTTTTGCCCTCGAGGCTACCATCGTTCATGTCGAGCAAGTGGTTTACCGCGATCGAAGCGCCATCCCAATAATTTGCGGGATAGTTGAAGACGTTACTGAAAATCTTGCCGTTTTTAGCTGAGGTCCGGCCATAGCCCATTGTGTGAAGCGCGATTCCATCGGCGGTCACTTTGGGGATCAACTGATAGGTGATGCCTGTGGACAAGGGTTGATAGATCAACGCGCCCTCGCCCTTGGTGCTCTCGTAGCATTCAACGCCTTTTTCGGTGTTATAGCCAGTTTCGCATTCGACCACGTTCGCTTTCACGCCGCCGATACCGCCATCGCGCTCGTTAAGCAACGTGAAGTAGTCGGCATAACCATCCGCAAAAGGAATACCACCAGCGGCATAGGGGCCGGTGCGGTAAGAGAGCGATGGGAACATAAGGTCCGCCATCGCGGGGACAGCAGCAGACAATGCAGCGGCTGTTACCATAGTAGCAAGTTTCATTTTCATCGTTTTAAGTCCTCCCTAGGGTACAATGTTCGAGTTGTGCCGAGGGTTTTCCCCTCGATCTATTTGCGCCGCCCCATTTAATGCGGGAAGGGCCACAATCTTAGTTTTTCTTTTGTCACGCGCCAAAGTTGCGCGAGGCCATGTGGTTCAGCGATGAGAAACACGATGATCAGTGCCCCTACAATCACCAGTTCAAAATGCGCCGCAATATCGGTGGGCCAGCCCAAGCCGCCCACGAGTACATTTTTCAAAAGCACCGGCATCAAAACCATAAAGGCCGCACCCGCAAAGCTTCCAAAAACACTCCCCAAACCGCCGATAATAATCATGAACAACACAAGGAAACTCTTGTTAATACCGAAGACTTCACCAACCTCAACCGACCCCAGATAGACCGAGAAAAAGAGCGCGCCTGAAATCCCTACAAAGAATGAGCTAACAGCAAAGGCCGTCAATTTGGCCTTGAGGGGGTTCACCCCGATGATTTCCGCAGCGATATCCATGTCGCGCGTCGCCATCCATGTGCGCCCGATTGTTCCGCGTGTGAGGTTGCGGGCAAGCCACGCGCACCCCGTCACGAAGATCAAACAGACAAGGTATTTCGCCCAGGCGTCCGTATTTGCACCCGTCACTTCGATGCCGAAAACAGTTCTTTCGGGCGCGGAAATCTGGCCCGAAGCCGAATAGTTGTAGAACCATGGAACTTTGTTAAACAGCCACACGAGGAAGAATTGCGCCGCGAGCGTGGCAACAGCAAGGTAGAACCCTTTGATGCGTAGGCTCGGCAGGCCAAATAAAACACCAACCAACGCCGTGATTATACCCGAGATAACAACGTGAACGAGGATTGAAACATCGGGAAAGGACGTCATCAGTTTGTAACAAGAATATGCCCCAACGGCCATAAAACCGCCCGTTCCCAAGCTCACTTGACCGGCGTATCCGACAAGAATATTCAGTCCAATCGCGGCGATTGCATAGATCAGGAACGGAACAAAAACGGCGCTGGCCCAGTAATCATTGATGAAAAATGGGATAACCAAGAACGCCACAAACATAATGACGTAGTAGCCGATGCGATCAAATTTGATCGGAAAGGTCTGGTTGTCTTCACTGTAAGTGGTCTTAAAATCACCGGCTTCACGATAGAGCATCAGACCCCTCCCCGTTTTTCAAGATGGTAAAATCCAAGGTCATATTTACACCCTCTCGATGATTTTTTCGCCGAACAGCCCCTGTGGGCGGAACACGAGGAACACCAGCGCAAGCGCATAGGCAAACCAGTTTTCGGTGGCGCCACCGACCATCGGACCGATGGAAAACTCAAACAGTTTTTCGCCCACGCCGATAATTAGGCCCCCCACAATCGCGCCGGGTATGGATGTAAATCCGCCGAGCATTAAGACGGGCAAGGCTTTGAGAGCGATCAACGAAAGCGAGAATTGCACGCCTGATTTTGCGCCCCACATCATTCCCGCGACAAGCGCGACAAACCCAGCGATCGACCAAACGAGGATCCAGATAAAGCGCAGCGATATGCCTACCGACAAAGCGGCCTGATGATCGTCGGCAACTGCGCGCAAGGCGCGACCCTGTTTCGAATATTGCGAGAAAAGCGTAAGTCCAGCCACCAAGAGCGCAGCAATACCCGTCGCAACAATGTCCAAACGGTCGATGAAGAAGCCATAGCCAAACCAGTTGTAGGTCACCTCTTCGACGGTTTCGGAAATGCCCTGTGGAAGGCCGACGTTTAACGCCTTGATTTCGGAGCCCCACATCAGGTCGCCCATGCCTTCCATGAAGTAGGCGAGGCCAATCGTTGCCATAAACAGGATGATATCGGGTTGGTTGACCAGATGCCGCAGCACGAACCGCTCCACAAGAATTGCCAGCCCGACCATCACAACACCGGTTAGAATGATCGCGAGAACGGCTGGTACATGCCACCCAAATTCATGGATATCGGTTCCAAAAACCGCGTTGATGAGATGCGAGAACGGAACTTGACCGTCCATAATTCCCACAAGGGTCAGCGCGGCAAAAAGTGCCATGACACCCTGAGCATAGTTAAAGACGCCAGACGCCTTAAAAATAAGCACAAAGCCCAGCGCAACAAGGGCATAAAGCACCCCAGCCATCAGCCCGTTCACCATGACCTCAGCGGCCCAAAGGAATTGTTCAGGCATTGGCGTTCTCCACGAAATGTATTGTCGAAACGGCGGATGATTTAATCATGGGAGACTCCCAAATAGGCGTCGATCACTTCTTGATTGTTGCGCACTTCTTCGGGTGTCCCGTCGCCAATTTTCTTGCCGTAGTCCATCACAACAACGCGATCAGAAAGGTCCATCACCACGCCCATATCGTGCTCAATAAGGGCAATTGTTGTGCCAAATTCATCGTTCACATCGAGGATAAAGCGGCTCATGTCCTCTTTCTCCTCAACGTTCATGCCCGCCATCGGTTCATCAAGCAGCAAAAGTTTCGGCTCGGCGGCCAGCGCACGTGCCAACTCAACCCGTTTCTTAAGACCATACGGCAGACGCCCGACGGGGGTTTTGCGAATGCTTTGGATTTCGAGGAAATCGATAATTTCTTCGACTTTTTCGCGGTTGGCAACTTCTTCGGCCTGCGCCTTGCCCCACCAAATCGCCTGACTGAAAAGACTCGATTTCATATGGGTCAATCGGCCTGTCATGACGTTGTCCAAAACACTCATGCCCTCGAACAAGGCGATGTTTTGAAATGTGCGCGCGATCCCTTGCTGGGCAACTTTATACGGGCGCATTTGAGGACGTTTTTTGCCGTGAAACAGCACGTCACCTTCTTGGGGATTATAGAACCCAGAGATCACGTTAAGCATGCTCGACTTGCCCGCCCCATTTGGGCCAATGATCGCGCGGATTTCGCCTTCGCGAATGTCAAAACTGATGTCTTTGATCGCAACAACGCCGCCGAATTTCAGGGTGATGTTTTTCATTTCCATCATGACGCCGCCGATTTGACGGCCATCTGCGGTTACATATCCGATATCATTCGTGGTCATTCTGCGGCCACCTTTGCGTCTAGTGGCTGCACGGCCACATCTAATAGCGAGAGTGTTGCGCTTATTTCGCCTTTGCGACCGTCTTCGTAGGTCACTTCTGTGCGGGTGAAAATTTCATCCGAACCATCGTAAAGCGCATCAATGAGGTCAACGAACTTCTCTTCGATAACCCGACGACGCACTTTGCGCGTCCGTGTCATCTCGCCATCATCCGCGTCGAGCTCTTTGTGCAAAACGAGGAATCTGTGGACTTGGCATCCCGCAAGCATTTCATCTTGGGCGATGCTTTTGTTCGCTTCGGCAATGTGATCGCGGATGGTTTCCAAGACTTGGGGATGCCCCGCAAGTTCTTGATAGGAAGCATAGGCGATGTTGTTGCGCTCAGCCCAATTTCCCACCGCCGTTAGGTCGATGTTGATAAAGGCCGTACACATGTCCCGCCCTGCGCCAAAGACCACGGCTTCGAGGATATTGGGATAGAACTTCAGTTTATTCTCAACAAACTTCGGTGCGAACATCGCCCCTGTCGCCATTTTTCCCACGTCTTTTGCACGGTCGATAATACGCAAATGACCGGATTTTTTCTCGATGAAGCCCGCGTCGCCTGTGGCAACCCAGCCCTCAGCGTCTTTGGTTTCCGCCGTGCTTTCGGGGTTTTTAAGATACTCAACAAAAACACCTGGCGAGCGATAGAAAACCTCGCCCGTATCGGCAATACGGATTTCCACACCGGGGCTTGGGACGCCCACGGTATCGTTGCGCACTTCGCCATCGGGTTGCTGCGTTATGAACACGCTGGCCTCGGTCTGACCGTAAAGTTGTTTGAGGTTGATGCCGAGGGAGCGATAAAATTCAAAAATTTCCGGCCCAATCGCTTCGCCCGCCGTATAACCCACGCGAACGCGGCTAAAGCCAAGTGTGTTTTTCAACGGCCCATAAATCAGAACCTCGCCCAATTTGTATTTCAGGCGGTCAATACTGCTAACCTCTTTTCCGTCCAAAATCGCGGGGCCAACACGTTTCGCCAACCCCATACATTTGTGGAAAAGCCACTGTTTAAATTTCCCAGCATCCTCCATGCGGATCATGACGCTGGTTAATTGCGTTTCAAAAACCCGCGGCGGCGCGAAATAATACGTCGGACCAATCTCGCGAAGGTCCGTCATCATTGTGTCGGGGCTTTCTGGGCAATTTACACAGAAACCCGTCCAAAACGCCTGACCGATCGAGAAGATGAAATCCCCAACCCATGCCATTGGCAAATATGCGAGCACTTCATCGTCAACGTTCAAATTGTCAAACTGGGACGAGGCCTTGGAGGTTTCGATGATATTACGGTTTGATAGAACAACCCCCTTGGGCTTGCCTGTCGTTCCGGACGTATAGAGCATAACGCATATGCTGTCGTAATTAAGCAATGCAGTACGCTTGGCCAGTTCAGGTGCCAATTCGTCACGTGCAGCAAGTCCTTGCGACATCACGTGCGAAAATTCATGCAATTTCGAGTGGTCGTATTTCCGCATCCCACGTGGATCGAGATAAATCATGTGCTCAAATTGCTTCAGACCCTCTTGAACCTGAATAACTTTATCGACCTGCTCTTGGTCGCCTGCGATCACGAACCGCGCACCACAATGCCCCAAAACATAGGCCATTTCTTCGGCATTTGCGTCATTATAAAGGGGAACGGGGATCGCACCGGTCGCTTGAATCGCAACCATCGACCAATACAGGCTCGGGCGATTGCGACCGATAATCGCCACAAAATCGCCCGTGTTTACACCAATATTAATAAGCCCTAGCGCCAATGCCTCAACATCTGCTGCGACGTCCGCCCATGTTTGGGTTTGCCAAATGCCATACTCTTTCTCGCGAAAGGCGGGGCTTTTTGGAAATACCTTTAGGTTCCGCGCCAAAAGCGCAGGTATGGATTGCAAGTTCTCAGCTGCCTCTGGCAACGCTGAATTCGTTTGGGCCAATGCGTATTCCTCCCTACCGTCAGCTCCCCCCGACGGTCACAGTCGCTTTTGCGATTCTCTCTCGCTCTAGCGTGGCCCTTTTTATCTAGCGGTCAAATTGTTCCTGACTATTTCCGAACTATTTCGAATTGTAACAACGCAACGTTGGGGCTTCTCCAGAGGGAAATCCCCTGATAGCGATAGGGTATGATACAATCAAAAGCCTCCATCGCGCGCTATACCCAAGCAGGTTTGAACCTTATTCAACAGGCACTTTCGATTTATGATGCCGATTTGAAACTGGTCGTCTGTAACGCACGGTTTCAGGAAATGTTTAGCCTTCCCGAATGGCTCGTGACCCCCGGAGCTACATTTATCGACACCATTCGATATCTCACCGAGCGCTTGGAATACGGCGAAGTCGATGACGTTGAGAGCTTTGTGCAAGAACGCGTAGACGTGGCGCTCGCCTTTGAGCCCCATTACATCGAACGGGTTCGGTCCAACGGTCAAGTTGTCTCCATCGAGGGGGCGCCCCTGCCGCAGGGGGGCTGGGTCACGGTCTATACCGACATCACGCCGATCAAACGCCAAGAGGCCCTTTTGCGGGCGCGCTCGGAAACCCTATCGGACCAAGTTTTGAGCCACTCCGAGCAACTCGGAACAACCAACCGCGAATTGGCAGCGACGATCGGTGCGCTTGAGCAAGCAAAACGCGAACTCACCGAAATTGAGGCCCGAACGCGCCTCACGACCGAGATGATGCCAGCGCATATTGCGCATTTGGATCCGGACGGGCTGTACACCTATTCTAATCGGCGCCTGTCGTCGGTGATGCCGGGGCGTCCAAACAATATCCTCGGGTTGCATATGCGCGTGGCCCTCGGCGAGGCCGCCTATGCGAAAACGGGGCCGTATTTAGAGCGCGCGCTTGCAGGCGAAGCCTCTGTGTTTGAATTCACTGATGAAGTCTCTACCCGCCGCATTAGGGTCGCATTTACGCCGGACATACGGGAAAATGAGATCACGGGCGTGTACATTCTCTCGATGGATATCACGCAAGAAACCCAAGCCCGCGCAGCACTTTCTCAAACCCATAAGAAGGAACTCGCCGCTCAAATGACGTCTGGTTTGGCACATGATTTCGCCAACTTACTGACGATTATTTTGGGTATGCAGGCCCAATTGGCCCGCATGGGTTTACCCGACGACGCCAAAGAGCTGATTACCGCCACTCAAGGAGCAGCCCGACGTGGCGGTGTTTTGCTTGATAACATCGGTAAAATGTCAGGACCGCGCCCAATGCACCCTGCCCCCTGCGATGTTCCCAATCTCTTGCGCGAGATCGTAGTCTTGGCGACTCCGAGCCTTGGTCAAGACGTGCACCTAACCACGTCCCATGTGGGCCTGTTAGAGCCTCTTATGTTGGACGCAGGCTCCCTTCAGGACTCACTGCTCAATTTGGTGCTCAACGCTCGCGATGCAATCGGGGCCAACTCAGGACGCATTGAATTAACCGCGCGAGCCGAACAGGATACGTGGCTCGAGATTCAAGTCGCGGATTCGGGGAGTGGATTTTCAAAAGAGGCTCTAATCAACGGTCTAAGTCCCTTTTTCACCACTAAAGGCGGCGAAGGATCGGGGCTAGGCCTCTCTATGGTTTATGATCTCACCAAGCTAGCAGGTGGGCAAGTGGCCCTGGAAAACACCGATGGAGGCGCGCGCGTCACCATTAAACTCCCGCTCAGGGCCGCACCAAAAACCGTCAGTGCAACCATGGTTCTTCTGGTCGAAGACTCGCCCGAAATTCGCCTCTCTGTACGCGATATGTTGATTTCGGAAGGCCACGTTGTTATCGAAGCCGAAACGGTGCAGGAAGCGTTACAACTCGCTCAACTGTCTGGCGTCGGGATGGTAATTTCCGATATTTCTCTCCGCGGCGAGGGGACGGGCCTCGAACTAATGGATAAATTGGGCGCGTTGGGTCTAACCGTTCCAAGGTATCTCATGACCTCACGCCCCCCAAACGATCCGCTACACAACATTGCGATTACACGCTATCCTGTCCTTCAGAAGCCTTTCGATAGAAAGCAATTAACGGCTTTCCTTGCCGCAAAGGACCCCAAATGACCAAGCCTCTCGTGACAATTCTCGACGACGAGCCAGAAATCCGCCGCATGCTCGCCGACGCCCTCCAAGAGGCTGGATACCGCACAGCGAGTTTCGCTAGAGCAACAGAATTTGAAGCCTCTCTAAAAACCTCGTCGCCCGACGTATGCCTCGTTGATTTGGGACTTCCCGACAAGGACGGCCTTGCGTTGGTGCACCGTCTTGCTCTGGAAAGTGGTGCGTCAATCATCATTATTTCTGGTCGTGCGCAGGTTCAGGATCGCATCACGGGTCTCGAACTTGGCGCGGATGATTACATCATCAAACCCTTTGATCCTTCCGAGGTGGTCGCCCGTGTGCGTGCCCGTATGCGAAGCACAAAACCCGTCGGACGTGTTTCCGAGACGGCACATTTCTCGGGGTGGATAGCGCAATTTGACAGTTACGTTTTGCGCGATAAAGACGGTGTAGAAACGCCGTTTTCACATGCAGAAGGCGAAGTCCTGCGCATGTTTCTTAACAGCCCCAAACGCCTTATCTCCCGCGCACAGATGCAGGAAAACCTTGGCGGCGCAGCAGGCGAAAGCTTTGATCGCGCGATGGATGTCCGCATCTCGCGGCTACGCACGAAGTTGCGCGAAGACCCCAAAAACCCTCAGCTTATCAAAACGATTTATGGTGCCGGATACATTTTCCTTGGCGACGTCACTTGGGACTAACTCGCGACCTCAAATAAGGCTCTATTCTTGCGAAAAAACGCAACCAGAAGCTCTTTAAAAGCCACTACTTTTGCGTTGGCCCACAAATCTTTATGCGCCACGACCCAGATGTCGAGGAAGGGTTGCGGTGGAAGATATGGCACCAGAATGAGGTTTTGCTCGCGCCCCAAAAAGAGAGGCAACCGCGCGACACCCAAGCCCGCTTTCGTCGCCTCCAGCAGGGCAGCCATATCGTCAAAAACGAGCCTAATGCGGCCATTTGGATACGAATCTAAGGGTGAGGCCATAGCATGGGAGAAGGCGAGCCAATTAACCCGTTTTGCTGGATCCGCCTCAATCCGTTCATACACTTCACGCGTACAGAAAGATGCCGTCTTCTGCCCCGTCAATCGCCGCCCCATCAGGGTATCACCGGGGGAATCGCTTATCCTAATTGCAAGGTCCGCCTCGCGACGATTGAGGTTCAACACCTCATTGCTTGCGCGAATGGAAAGGTTCACATTTGGGTGCAGATTTAGGAACTGATCCAAGACCGTCGCGAGGTGACGACCGAATAGAAGTTGTGGTGCCGTAACTTTGAGACTTCCCGACAGTTGCGCCTCTCGTCCCGCGACCTTGAGACGAAATTCCGTTTCGGAGGTTTCCATCCGTTCGGCAAATTCTGCTGCTTCCCGCCCCGCATCGGTTGGAACATACCCTTGCGGGAGTCGATCAAAAAGTCGCGTGCCATATTGCTCTTCAGCATGGGCAATTCGTCTCGATACCGTCGTATAATTCACACCCAACGCCTGTGCTGCGGAGGACAAAGATCCGTGGCGCACCATAAATAAAATAGTGCGCAGATCATCCCAGTCGTTTCTCATTCTGGTTCCTCATTGGGCACTTTTTTGCGCGCGATTACTGCAAGCGCGCTGGCCTCACTCAAAATAGGATTTTACACCCCAGTTGAAATGTACATAGGTACCAATTCCAAATTTCCAAGACGTCTTTTGTCCCCCAAGCCAAATGACATGCGATTAATGCCTAGCGAAACGAAATTGAGCCGCTTTTAGAGCGCCTCCGACATCACGACTTTTTCCGCTCGCACCGCAGAAAACTTGAATTCCGGAATTTTTCCGTAAGGATCGATCGCTGAATTTGTCAGGATATTTGCGGCGGCCTCAACGAATGCAAACGGCAAAAATACCATATCCTCGGCAACCGCACGATCCGCCCGCGCCATCAGTGCAACGGTTCCACGACGGGTGGTCAATCGAATGAAATCACCCGCAGTAATACCCAACGCGCGCAGTGTTTTGGGGTGCAGGGAACAGTTCGCCTCTGGCTCCACCGCATCCAAAACTTTGCTTCGGCGGGTCATTGATCCAGTATGCCAATGCTCCAACTGTCGACCCGTTATCAAAATCATCGGATACTCAGCATCTGGTGCTTCGTCAGGGGCAATCACATCCGCAGGCGTAAATTTGGCGCGATTATTGTCGCGCGGGAAACCATCGCCAAACACAATGGCCTGACCGGGATCTTCAGGTGAAAGGCTTGGGTAAGTTACTGCATTTTGCGTCTCTAACCTTGCCCAAGTGATGTTTGAAAGGCTCTTCATATTGAGGGCCATTTCCGCGAAAACTTGGCTCGGATGCGTGTAGGTCCAATTCAGTCCCAAGCGTTTTGCCAGTTCAACTTCGATCCACCAATCTTCGCGCGCATCGCCAGGAGGGGCAACGGCGGGACGCCCCATTTGCACCTGTCGATTGGTGTTGGTCACGGTTCCGGTTTTTTCGGCAAAGGCGCTCGCGGGAAGAATGACATCCGCGTAATTGGCCGTTTCGGTGACGAAAATATCCTGAACGACCAAATGCTCAAGTTTCGCCAGCGCGTCTCTGGCGTGAGTCACATCTGGATCGGACATCGCGGGGTTCTCACCCAGAATATACATTCCTCGTGTGTTTCCCGCGTGGATATCATTGATAATTTCGGTCACGGTCAGGCCCTTTTCAGCGCTAAAATCGCCACTCTGCCAAACCGAGGTAAAAGCGGAGCGAACCCCGTCATCCGTCACACTTTGATAGTCGGGCAGGAACATTGGTACTAGCCCAGCATCCGAAGCGCCTTGCACGTTATTTTGGCCGCGTAAGGGATGCAGCCCCGCGCCAGATTTACCGACATTTCCTGTCATAAGCGCCAGCGAAATCAAGCAGCGCGAGTTGTCCGTGCCGTGAATATGCTGGCTAACCCCCATCCCCCAGAAGATCATACCCGCTTTCCCCGCGGCGAATGTGCGTGCCACGTCGCGAAGAGTTTGGGCATCTATCCCACAGATGTCGGCCATTTTCTCTGGAGAGAAGTCGGCAAGATGCGCCTTTTCCGCCTCCCAATTCTCGGTCATACTGCTGATATAGGCGGCGTCGTAAAGTCCTTCCTCAACGATCACATGCATAATCGCGTTGAGTAGGGAAACATCCGCACCGGGACGGAACTGCAGCATATGGGTAGCAAAACGGCTTAGGGATTGGCCGCGCGGGTCCATAACAATCAGTTTGCCACCGCGCTTGGTGAACTGCTTGAAATAGGTCGCCGCAACGGGATGGTTTTCGGCGGGATTGCAGCCAATCACAATCGCCACATCGGCATTTTCGATTTCGTTAAAGGTGGCCGTGACCGCGCCAGAACCGACATTTTCGATGAGAGCCGCCACCGAGGATGCGTGGCAAAGACGGGTGCAGTGATCGACGTTATTATGGCCAAATCCTTGGCGGATCATTTTTTGGAACAAGTAGGCTTCTTCGTTGGTACATTTCGCGCTGCCAAATCCGGCGACCGACGCACCGCCATGGGTATCGCGCAGATGCGCCAACCCGTTTGCCGCCACGTCCAATGCTTCGTTCCATGTTGCTTCGCGAAAATGCGTGAGGGGATTGGCAGGGTCGACGTTGAGGCCCTTTTCTGGGGCGTCATCGCGACGGATCAGTGGCTTTGTGACGCGGTGCGCATGATGGATATAGTCAAAACCAAACCGCCCTTTCACACAAAGCCGCCCCTCATTTGCTGGCCCGTCCAGCCCTTCGACAAATTTCACGCGCCCATCTTTGACCTTCAGTGAAATCTGACAGCCCACGCCGCAAAAGGGACAGACGCTGGCAACTTCACTGTCGTAATCCTCGGAATCACCTGTCTGTGCGCCATCCAAAACCGCCGCAGGCATAAGCGCCCCAGTTGGGCAAGCTTGCACACATTCACCGCAGGCCACACAGGTGCTATCGCCCATGGGGTCGGCCAAATCAAACGTCGGATAGGCGTCGTGACCGCGCCCTGACATGCCGATCACATCATTAACCTGAACATCACGACAGGCGCGCACGCACAGGCCGCATTGGATGCAGGCATCAAGGTTCACGCTCATCGCGACATGGGAATTGTCTAGCAGCGGAACGCGAATCTTATCCAATTTTGGAAAACGGCTTTCGGACACACCTTGCAACGCAGCTTGTTTCCAAAACTCGGAAGATTTGTCGTGGGCAACCTCCTGTTTAGGTTGGTCAGCGACCAGAAGCTCAATCACCATCTTTCGGGCGCTTTGGGCCCTAATAGACTCTGATTTTACATCCATACCTTCGGTCGGGCGTCGCACACAGCTTGCCGCCAAAACACGTTCGCCCGCGATTTCAACCATACAGGCCCGACAGTTTCCGTCGGGATCATAGCCTTTGGCGGGCTTGTGACACAAATGCGGAATGTCCACGCCTTCACGCTTTGCGACGGTCCAAATGCTTTCGCCTTCGTGTGCAACAACGTTGCGCCCATCGAGTGTAAAACTAACTGAATCCGACATGCCATTCTCCCTATTACGGCCAGCTTACTCCTAAACCCATGCCCCCTGCCCACACTTTCTGCGACACATCCCCGCCTTTTTCCGCCATTTCGTAGCCGATATGCGCCTCCGCGTACCCAACACGAAACTTTCACCCAATCACTACGATTGCCCATTGCACATTCTTGTCCTACTCCTGTGTCAAACAGGGAGGTGACGATGACACATTTATGGGTGCGCGCAGAGCAGCGCGAGAATGAGGATCGTGTTGGCTTGACGCCAGAAGGTGCGGCCGAACTTAAGAAAGCTGGCCTGCGTGTGACGGTGGAGAAAAGCTCCGTACGTGCTATTCCGCTTCAAGGTTACATTGATGCCGGATGCGAAATTGCCCCCGAGAATAGCTGGCCGACAGCGCCGTCCGATGCCATCATTTTCGGCCTCAAAGAGCTTCCTGATGACGGTACCCCCCTATCCCATAAACACATTATGTTCGGTCATGCCTACAAAGGCCAACCCTCTGGCCGTATCCTACTGGACCGCTTTATCGCCGGTGGCGGAACGCTCTATGATCTTGAATACCTCGTGGACATGGACGGACGTCGTGTTGCGGCCTTTGGTTATTGGGCGGGGTTCGCGGGCGCAGCTGTTAGTCTCAAATGCTGGACAGCCCAACAGCGCGGAGAGGCCTGCGCTGCGGTACACTCTTATGCCGGAAAAGACGCACTTTTGGCTGAGTTAGGCTCTGAACTGCGCGGATTCACACCACCTGTTGCCCTCGTGATTGGCGCTCTTGGGCGGGTTGGAACGGGGGCTGCGGACCTGTGCGAAGCGCTCGGAGTTTACGTCACAAAATGGGATATGGCCGAAACCGCGTCGGGTGGACCTTTCCCAGAAGTGCTTGACCATGAAATCTTCCTGAACTGCATCCTCGCACGCCCCGGCACATCTGTCTTCGTACCGGAAAGCGCCAAAACCGCGCCCCGCAAACTCTCGGTTATCGGCGATATAGCTTGTGATCCTGACAGCGACTTTTCACCAATCAAAGTCTATGATCGGACAACCACCTGGGAAGAACCGGCTCTGCGAGTCGCGACCAACCCTGTGCTCGATGTAACCGCGATCGACAACCTACCCTCAATGCTGCCCGTCGAAAGTTCGATGGACTATGCGTCTCAATTGCTGCCTTCCCTCTTGACCCTAACTGACCTGTCGACTGGTGTTTGGGCACGGGCGGAAACCACTTTCAACACACATAAATAGGAGACGCCAGTATGACAATTCATTGGTGTGGAACTGGCCTTTCGTCCGTCCCCGGACTTCGTCGCATACTTGAAGCAGGCCATGACGTGACCGTTTGGAACCGCACATTTGAGGAGGCCGACCAAGCTGTCGGCGACTTGACCCAAAACATCAAGATTTTCGCTTTTGACGCGCTCCAAGCGGACCTCAAAGCGGGAGACATCGCCGTTTCCATGCTGCCAACCGACTTTCATTTACCCGTCGCAAAAATTTGCCTCGCAGAGAACGCGCATTTCGTTTGCTCCTCCTATATCTCGCCCGAAATGGCGGCACTGGACACCGAAGCGCGCGCGAAGGGCCTGTGTTTAGTCAGTGAAGTTGGCCTCGACCCGGGGATAGACCATTTAATGGCCCACCACCTTGTGGCCGACTATCGCGCATCGGATGCCTATGACGTGAACAACGTTATTTCATTCAAAAGCTTTTGTGGTGGTGTTCCTAAAATCTCAAATGCGTTTCGGTACAAATTTAGCTGGTCGCCAATTGGCGTGCTCAAGGCCCTTATCGCGCCAAGTCGCTCCATCCGCAATTTCACACCTCTCAATATGACCCACTCATGGGATGCCATTCGAAACTATGTGGCCCCGCTTCCCACACCTGAGACCTTTGAAGTTTACCCAAACCGCGACTCGCTGCCCTTCATGGAAGAGTACCATTTTGACGAACATTGGAAGGTCAAGGAATTCGAACGTGGCACACTTCGCCTCAATGGTTGGGCAGATGCTTGGGCCGACGTTTTCAACGAGATTGGCTCCGTGAGTGGGCCAGAAGGCGACGCACGCCTGCAGGAGATGTCAGATCAGATGTGGCGCGATCACGCCTATGAGAAGGACGAACCTGATCGCACAGTTATGTGCGTCGATTTCGAAGCGGAGCGCGACGGTATCCCCGTTTATCACAAAACATATGTGCTGGATGCGTGGGGCGATGCGCGCGGTTCTGCGATGTCGCGCCTTGTGTCCGTCACCATGACGCTGGCGATCGAATCCATTCTCAATCGCGAACTTCCTGTTGGTGTTTCCGCCGCGCCGAAGGATCTGAAATTGGTTGAGAACTGGATGACAGCAATTGAGCCACAAGCGCAATTCCTCGCGCTCAAATCCGCGCTATAACAAGATTTTCCTCGCTGATCACTCAGCAATCAGCGGGGCAACCACCTCTGGATCGGGTGCAATTTCCTCGAAATCGAAATTGTCCAAACGCTGAGCGCGACGCCCCGCTTTGTCCGCCGAGACCTTGATTTCAGAGATGTCTTTTGCGGCCTGTCCAAAATGGCGATCAAGACTCTCAACCCGCGTTCCCAAACGATCAACGTCTCCATGCAAAAGCGCCAGTTCCTTGCGGATTGCCCCTGCTTGTTCCCGCATTCTGGCGTCCTTTAGGACAGCGCGCATGGTGTGAAGCGTCGCCATACAAGTCGTCGGAGATACGATCCAAACCCGCGCCGCAAACCCTTCACGCACGATTTCAGGGAAGTTGGCGTGGAGTTCTGCATATACGGATTCAGACGGTAGGAACATAAGCGCCCCCTCCGCGGTTTCGCCTTCAACGATGTATTTCTCGCTAATCGCCTTAATATGAGCGCGAACGGAAGTGCGCATCGCCCGTGCCGCAATTTCGCGCTCAGGTTTTGTTTCCGCATTGCGCAAGCCTTCGTAGGCCTCAAGCGGGAATTTGCTATCGACAACAATCGGACCGGGAGGGTTGGGAAGGTGGATCAGACAATCTGCACGTTTGCCGTTCGATAGGGTCGCTTGGAAGGTATAGGCATCCGAAGGCAAGGCCTTGGTCACGATATCATTGAGCTGAATTTCGCCAAACGCGCCGCGCGTCTGCTTATTAGACAAGATATCTTGTAGCCCCAAAACGTCGCCCGACAATTTTTCAATATTGGCCTGCGCTTTGTCGATTGTCGCCAACCGCTCCTGCAATTCCGTCAGGGATTTCGTGGTCCGAACCGAACTACCATGAACGGAAGCGTTAAGTTTTTCCTGCATTTCAGCCATCGTATGTGCCGCTCTCACAGAGCTATCATGCAAGCGTTCCTGCATGTTCTGTTGCACCGCTGCCAAACGCATTTCCATCGTTTGTAGAATTTGATTGTGCGACGACGCCTGTGTTTCGGCACTGGATTGCAACCCACCCGCAAGCCGTTCCTGCCCGTTCCCTAAGTTTTCGACGGCATAGGAAAGTTGCCCCAATTGACTCATCATAGGGCCCGTGAGTTTAGCCGCTTGCCCACTCGCACGGACCATTTTTCCGAGCATCACAAGCACAAGCACGACAATACATATCCCCACGAACGACGCGATTACGCGCGGGTCTGAATAGGCATAGTCAATATCGTTGATGGTAATCATGTGCGTCCGAACAGTCGCTCAATGTCCGACAGCTTAAGTTCGACATATGTTGGGCGACCATGATTGCATTGGCCAGAATGTGGCGTGGCTTCCATTTCGCGCAACAACGCGTTCATTTCATCAGCTTGCATGCGGCGCCCCGAGCGAATGGACCCGTGGCACGCCACCCGTGACAGGATCGCCTCAATTCGCGCCTGAACAGAATGGCTGTCCCCCAAATCGGAAAGCTCGTCCAGAATATCAAGAATCATCCCGCGCGCGTTCACTGTCCCCAAAATCGCAGGGGTTTCCCGCACCGCAATTGCGCCCGCACCGAAGGGTTCGATCACCAACCCAAACGTTTTAAGTTCTTCAGAAACTGAGAGGATTTCTTCTGCGTCCCCTTGGGAAAGTTCGATAATATCGGGGATTAAAAGGGCCTGTGTCGCGACACCATTCTGCGCCATTTGCTTTTTCAGCTTCTCGTAAACCAATCGCTCATGCGCGGCATGTTGATCAACAATAACCATACCATCTTGGGTTTGCGCCACGATATAATTTTCATGCACTTGTGCCCGCGCGGCTCCCAAAGGAAGCGCGCTACGGCTGGCAACCTCATGCGCGTCCTCAATAAGCGGCTCTACTCGGGCTGAAGGAGCCGAAAACCCGCCCTCTGCGAAACCAAAATTGCTGGAGGGAGGCGGTGCGCTATACGCCCCGTAAGATGCGCCGGGGGCGGAACGGTCCATCTGGTAAATCCGTGGCGCTCCGGCGCTTGGTTCAGACGTTTCAGTGCGAAACGCTCCGAGTGTCGCATTCGCAACGGTGGTACTCGCGCGATGCCCCGCTTGCGCCAATGCATGACGGAGGGCCGAAACGATCAACCCACGCGCCACACCGGGTTCACGGAATCGGACCTCGGATTTTGCGGGGTGAACATTCACATCAACCCGTGTTGGCTCGACCTCTAGAAACAGAACTGCCGCAGGGTGACGGTCGCGCGAAAGGAAATCGAAATACGCGCCCCGCAACGCCCCAACGAGCATTTTATCCCGAACGGGGCGACCATTCACAAACAGGAATTGCGCAACGGACGACCCGCGCGAGTAGGTCGGAAGGGCCGCATAACCCGTCAGGGAAATACCTTCGCGTTCGGCATCAATCAGCAGCGCATTCTCTGCAAACTCTGCACCCAGAATTTTACGCAAACGCGCATGGAGCGCATCAAAAAGGTCACCGTTTTCTGGATCCGCGCGAAAGGTAACCCGCTCGGCCCCCCCTCCCGATGCATCCCGCAAGATAAACCCGACGTGTGGTTCCGCCATCGCCAAACGCTTGACGACATCCGTAATCGCCCCCGCTTCTGCGCGGTCCGTCCGCATAAATTTCAGCCGCGCAGGGGTGGCATAAAATAAATCGCGCAATTCAACGACCGTTCCGGACGTAAGGGCTGCGGGTTTTACGGCCGATTGAACACCTCCTGCGGTCGAAATCGTCGCGGCCTCTTCACCTTTTGGGCGGCTCGTAATTTTCAAGCGCCCAACGGCACCGAGGGAAGGCAGCGCCTCTCCGCGAAAACCGAATGTATGAATGTTGAGAAGGTCACTCCCGTCGATTTTACTCGTGGCGTGACGCGCCATCGCAAGGGGCAAATCTTGTGCTGGAATCCCACATCCGTCGTCCACCACGCGGATAAAGGTCTTGCCGCCATCAGCATAGGTGATCTCAATTCGGGTGGCCCCCGCGTCGATTGAATTCTCAACTAGCTCTTTGACCGCAGATGCTGGCCGCTCCACCACTTCACCCGCCGCAATCCGATTGATTGCGGAGTCGTCGAGTTGACGGATTACAGGCATCGTGGCGGTACTATTTGGGCTCATATTGGGGTTTCCATCAGGCATACCACTAGGATTAGCATGCCTAAGGCCGATTCGACTATGCAGAAATCAAGGGTTGGTTACTGACCAAGACCCACGCCTACAGGCTCCCCGACAACCACGAAATGCAAATCGTCTGGGCGCAGAATCCGCTTAGCGACACGCTTGATATCCTCCATCGTCACGGCATTTACCTTGTCGTTCCGCGTCGCGATGTAATCAATTGGCAAGTCTTCGGCCTGCATTCCAACCATGATTTCCGCGATGGTTCCGTTGCCATCAAAGCGCAGTGGATAAGCCCCTGTGAGGAAGGTTTTTGCGTCTTCCAGCTGTTGCTCCGTCACGCCATTCTCAGCCATATCCGCCCAGACATCGCGAATAACGGCAATCGCTTCGCCGATCCGTTCATTGGCAGACGCCACTTGCCCCATGATGAGCGCACCTTGATCACGCGGCGCCAAAAACGACGATACGCCATAGGTTAATCCGCGCTTTTCACGGACCTCATCCATCAAAGTTGAACCCAATCCACTGCCACCCAACACTTGGTTCAGCACATAGGCTGGAAAGAAGTCTGGGTCATCGCGGGCGATCCCTTCGTGGGCAAAAAGCGCCACGGATTGCGGGGTATCAAAGGGTACGACGGTCTCGCCACCTTTGGGCAAGCCATAAACTGCTTGCTCAGGAAGATCAGGGCCAACTTCGGGCAAACTGCCAAGGAGTGTATCTATAACTTCGCCAAGTTTTTCAGGTGAAATATCTCCCACGGCACCGACATAGATACGGTCCAAAGTGAGGGTGTTCGCCTTGGCTTGAATCAGGTCGTCGCGAGTTATTCCCGCAACCGTTTCGAGCGTTCCAACGCGCGGCGTCGCATAGGGATGATCGCCCCACGCCATGCTGTTGAGGGTATTGGAAGCAATATCGTTCGGGCTTTTCTCGTTACTTCGAATAATGGATTCGACTTGGCCACGCACACGTTCAATGGCGTCCGGATTAAAGTCCGGCTCTAACAAGCTCGTGCGCAACAACTCAATCGCTTCGTCTTGATTTTCCGTTAGAAACCGCGTGGAAACGACGAGGGTATCGTCAAAAACCGTATATCCAAACGAAGCGGAAAGTTCTTCTCGGGCGGTCGCAAACTCTTGGGCGTTCAAACCCGCAGCGCCTTCTTCAAGGAGGCCCGTCATAAGGTTGATCGCACCGCGTTTTCCGGGTTCATCAAGCCTTGCACCCCCTTTGAACCAAATCTCAATCGCGGTGAACGGGATTGAATGTTCCTCGACCAACCACGCGGTAATTCCCTTAGGCGAAACCACTTCTTGGATGGCCACTTCGGCGCGCAAAGGGGTTGCCAAAGTCAAAGCCACAAGAGCCGTTTTGAAAGCACGCATCATTGGCTTGCCTCCCCTTCATTTGTTAGAAAACCAGTCACCGCATTGCTTCTATCGAACACTTTTTCTGCGGCCTCAAGAATGTCCTGTTCCGTGATGGACTGGAGGACATCCGGCCACGCTTGCACGTCTTCAACGGTGAGGCCCGTTGTCAAAGCTTCGCCATAACGGCGGGCCACGCTGGCGACATCGTCTTCGCCATAAATAAGGCCCGCGCGGAGTTGCAATTTGATCCGTTCAAGCTGCTCAGGATCGACACCTTCGCTGATAAACTCGGCCACAGCGGTATCAAGTAAATCTTCTGCTTCGTCCAAAGAGACGCCCGGAACTGGGACCATCACCAAACCGAATGTCGTTTCATCAAGAGACATCCCTTCATAGAACGCTGAGACATAGATCGCGTTTTTCGTATCGAATTGCAGTTTTTTCCCAAGCACCGACGTCGCGCCCGTTCCACCGAGAATTTCCGATAGCATAACAAGCGCAGCGGCGTTTTTTTGGGCTCCCGCATTGCGTTCAGGAGCCAAATAGGTACGCATAACATAGGGCTGTGCGACGCGCGGATCGGAATACGTTAAGCGACGTTCGCTGCGTTGGGGGGGCTCGATTGGACGCACCCGTTCGGGCAAATCAACCGTAGGCTCTAGGACACCATAGTATTCTTGGGCGAGCGCGTGAACATTCTCTGGATCAACATCGCCAGCAACAATCAGGATCGCGTTATTGGGGGCATAATACCGACGATAAAACGCGAGCGAATCCTCAAGCGTGAGCGATTCCATTTCATGCTTCCAGCCGATCACAGGAATCCCATAGGGGTGATTCATGTATTGCGCCGCGCCGCGTTCCTCTGAAAACAGGGACCCCGGATCATTTTCGGTACGTTGGTTGCGCTCTTCAAGGATCACGTCGCGCTCGGGCAACACATCGTCGTTGGAAAGCTGAAGGTTGCGCATACGATCCGCCTCCATCCGCATCACCAATTCAAGGCGGTCCGCCGCTATACGTTGGTAATACCCCGTGTAATCCCAACTTGTGAACGCATTATCGGTGCCGCCATGGGCGCTGACCGTTTTGGAAAACTCTCCAGGTGCCAGAGTCTCGGTTCCTTGAAACAACAGATGCTCCAAGAAATGCGCGATTCCCGATTTTCCGGCGGGCTCATCAGCAGCCCCTGCCTTGTACCAGACCATTTGCACCACGACGGGTGCGCGGTGGTCCTCAAGCACAAGAACTTCCATGCCGTTATCGAGCGTATATGTTGTGAGTTGTTCTGCCGTTGAAACTGTTGGGATGGAAAGAAGGACGAGGCCAGCTAGCGCACTAAAAACGCGAGTCATAAAGTTTCTCCGTTGGGGTCCCTAAATAGGGTAATCACTCTTTGCAAACCATCAAGCCTCCATACGAAGACGTGAGAAGTCGTCATCTATTCAATGTTTGGGTTGGGAGGAGCCGCCGGCGTCTTGCGCCCTGCGGCCCGCCATCTTTCAAGCTCTTGGTACTGATCCAATGACATTGTGTTATAGGCTTTGAAATAGACGTTTATGTTGAACAAGCGCTCCAAAAGGCGCCCGTCGTTTGCTTTCCGCCAGCTCAAATCTTCTTTGGCAAGCGTTTGGCGAATATTTGCTTCAACGCCATATCGAAGCGCGTAGTTCATTAAGGCCGCTGATCCCGCCGAGCCACCGTTTGGCTTCCCGCCCAAGGCGACAATTGCATCACTTGATGGCGTCAAGTCAGTAATGTTGCTCCCCCCGGGTGTCGGAACGGGAAGATCCCTATAGTTTGGAGGGGTTTGAAGCGGTTTCGTCGGGAGAACAGAAAACTCGTCCGGTCCATCATTCGAGGCCGCAAGGTTAAGCAATTTCGGATTATCACTGCTGCCACAACTCGCGACACCAAGCAGGGCAATAAGACTTGCCAAAGCTATACCAGCCCGCGTGAACATGCTCTTCTCCTTAAATCTGTGGCTATCTTTAGCGCAAAGGAATCCCCGCGTCACCCGCCCTTTTTCCCGCCCGTAAAAAGGATAAGCCCAATAGCGCCAGCAAAGATTGCAATATCTGCTACGTTAAAGGAATAGGGATTTTCAAACCCACAGCAACTCATATTCAAGAAATCCGCCACCGCGCCATATAAAACGCGGTCAATCACGTTGCCCAAAGCCCCGCCAATCAACAAACCAGCCGACGCCATACCAATGCGATTTGGCCGTTCGCGCCAGACCCAAACGAAAACCCAAGCGGAAATTCCCAGCGCCAAAGCGATCAAGATATACTTCGCAATATGTCCGCCACCGCCTAGGCCGAAATTCACCCCGTCGTTCCACGCCATACGAAAATTAACGAAGGGTGGGAGAACATCGATTTCATGAACTGATTTGAGGTCCAACCCCTGCACAACGCCCCATTTACTCACTTGATCCAGAAGGAGAGTGAAAAAGGTAAATAGAAAAAGAATGCGCATGGATTGGACCCTCATTTTAGTGGCGGAAGTGGCGCATGCCGGTGAAGACCATCGCCAGACCCGCTTCGTCGGCGGCAGCAATCACTTCATCGTCGCGCATCGACCCGCCAGGTTGAATAACAGCAGTTGCTCCGGCGGCGGCCGCGGTCAAAAGCCCGTCCGAGAAGGGGAAAAACGCATCCGATGCGACAACCGACCCAATGGTGAGGGGTTGAGCAAGGCCCAGCGCTTCAGCCATATCTTCGGCTTTGCGGGCCGCAATACGGCAGCTATCTACGCGACTCATTTGGCCTGCGCCCACACCGACGGTTGCGCCATCTTTGCAATAAACGATGGCGTTTGATTTCACGTGTTTCGCCACTTTCCATGCAAAGAGCAGGTCCGCCATTTCAGCGTCTGTTGGTGCGCGTTTTGTTACGACTTTAAGGTCGGCGAAGTCCACAAACCCAACGTCTTTGTCCTGAACCAACATGCCTCCCGCAACAGGGCGATACGTCAGGCCGCCAACGCGCACGTCAGGCAAGCCGCCCGTTGTAAGCAAACGCAAGTTTTTCTTAGCGGCAAAAATTGCTTTCGCTTCGTCGTCGGCCTCAGGCGCAATCACAACCTCGGTGAAGATTTTGGCGATTTCCGTGGCCGTTGCGCCGTCAAGCGGCTGGTTCAGCGCGATAATACCGCCAAAGGCCGAGGTGCTGTCGCAAGCAAGGGCCGCTTTATACGCTTCAACCAAACTCGTCCCACGGGCAACACCACAAGGGTTAGCGTGTTTGATGATAGCCACTGCGGGGCCTTGCGCAGGGTCAAATTCTGCAACCAGTTCAAAAGCCGCATCCGTGTCATTGATATTATTATAGGAAAGTTCTTTGCCCTGATGTTGGGTCGCGGTGGCAACGCCTGCGCGCTCAACACCATTGGTGTAAAATGCGGCATGTTGGTGCGGGTTTTCGCCATAGCGCAACCCCTGTGCCAATGTGCCAGCGAAGGCCCGACGACGCGGTGTTTTTTCGCCAATCGCTGCGGCCATCCAAGTCGACACTGCAGCATCGTAGGCCCCCGTGCGCGCATAGGCCGTTTGAGCACAGGCTTTACGGAACGCATCACTTGTCGCTCCGTCGTTGGCATCCATATCGGCAATCAACGCATCGTAATCTTGAACGTCCACAATCGTCGTAACAAACCCGTGGTTTTTCGCCGCGGCGCGGATCATAGCAGGGCCACCGATATCAATATTCTCGATACATGTGTCGTAGTCCGCACCCTTGGCAACAGTTTCTTCAAACGGATAGAGGTTCACAACCAAAAGATCGATTGGTCCGATACCGTGCTCTTCCATTGCAGCAATGTGGTCCGGATTGTCGCGCAGGGCCAAAAGACCACCGTGTACGCGTGGGTGCAGGGTTTTAACCCGACCATCCATCATCTCAGGAAATTCAGTAATTTCGGCAACGTCCTTGACGGTCAGTCCCACAGTGCGCAACGCAGCGGCGGACCCGCCCGTCGACAAAAGTTCGACCCCGCGTTCGGCCAACGCACGGCCCAAATCAACAAGGCCAGTTTTATCGGAAACAGAAAGAAGCGCGCGGCGCACGGGTGTTTGATCGGTCATGTTTTGCATCCCCAGAGTGGCAAATTACAGCTTGAGTATCTCATCCGTAGCAAGGTCACGCAGACTATTTGGCGTGTCCTGTGCCTTGGCGAGATACCATGTGACACGCGTCGCATAGTCCATTGCGCGCCCAGATAGAACGATTTGTTTTGCCGCACGCGGTTTTAATCGCGTTTTTTCGAGGTAAACGCTTGGTTCGAGCGATAATTGGGCAGAACTGTTGTGTCGAAACACCCAAATCTCGCCACTCTTGAGCGCAAGCGACACCGCTGTTCCGCCCATATCAAGCGCGGCCTCGACGTCTGGGTGTAAATGGAACCGACAGGAAAACCGTATCCCCTGCAATTTCACCTCATCCATTTTTGCATCAAACAAGCGTTTATTGACATGCGATTCAGCCAGCAGGGAATCTTGCCCCGCGAGGCCGCGACCGTCGAACCCAAGGTCCAAACGGCGCTGATGCAGAATACCATGCGTGGCCAAATATCCATCATGGCTCGCGCCAAGCTTCATGCCCGATTGCCCCGTAGATTGCTGGCATTTCACGTCCTTTGGCCCATCCACTAAGCTCTGTTGATTACGCCCTGCGACCAGCGTTTGTTTGCCAAGGCGCGCCGAGGAAAACCCGTCCAAACTCAAGGTTGAGTGCGAAGGCGTGGCCCGCCCAGCGCGCCGCCAACTTTCGCCAAAACTGACTCCGCTACCGCAATTCACAATCAACGGACGTCGTCCGGAGGTGAGTTCAAACGCAAGCGTTGAGGCATGCCCATCCGAAGACGCCTTGCTCATCGGCGGCTCACTTGTATCGACAATCACACTGGTGCGGCCCGCGTGTAATCGCGCGAATCCCATCGACAGAGTTGTGAGGGATTTCGCTCGGACTCCAGATGCCGCGAGCGCATTGTCTAGCCGCCCTTCAAGACCGCGACCGCCGCCGTGAAACCGTGCCAAACCTCCATCCGAGTGCCGCAATGCCCGTAGGGTTGGGGCAATACGCTCGATGGCTTTCAGGTGCTCGCGCGCCGCCATTCGCCCTGCATCCGAAAGCGCCGATGCCGCCCAAGTCAGAAGCGTAAACACCTCTAGAAGTTCTTCGGGATTGCGGGTTGGGATACCGCCTTGCAAATCGATTTGATCCACGCATTCCTTGGCCAAGGCATCCATCGCTGGCTTCACGTGCCGTTCCATTCCCGTCAGGGCCAAACCCGCATAAATCAAACCTGTAAGAGCCTCAAACCGTGGCAACCCGGCCTCTGCGGCTTGCCAGCGACGTGAGAGAAAGGCTGTTTGCTGCGCGAGGGCACTGAAATACGCTTCGGATGCGGCACTATTTTGCCCATTTAGATAAAACAGCGCGTGATTGATCCAACGAATAACCCGACGACCCGTCATATCGGGCGTCCATCCCGAGCCTTTGCCGCGACCGTATCGATTTATCCAATCGGTGGTCCATTCTTGTGCCCTTTTACGCGCCTCAAGATCGCCAACCGCCGCGAGATCATCAAGCCACGTAAAGCCGTGCAAGTCTTGCTCAAAGCTTTTATCCGGCATGGGCAAATCCCAAATCTGCGTTTTCGGCGCTTCAACAAGGAAACCCGCGAAAAGGAAATTGCCGGCAATAAGCTGACGTCCCCGCGCAAAAGAGCCGATCGTCCGAGGCTCAGGTTGCGACACAAAGCCTGTCGCCGGTCGTGACAACACACTTACGCGCGCCTGAATCCGGTTCGCGATGCGCGTTCTCCGCGCCGAAATCCCTTCGGTGTTTGCCACCCTGCCTGCCTCGCCTGTAATGACGTTTCTATTATTGTTGTCACAGCATACGGCGTGCGGGCTTTGGTGTCACCGATGATTTTAGGAAGATTTACCGTTCAGGCGCAGAACCGCGATATAGAAGCCATCCATACCCCCACGATCGGCCCAGAAATCGGGGCGAATCCTAAGGCCACCTTCTTTGGAAATCCATTCGGGATCAACGCCTTGCACTTCGAGCGCTGCACGATCAATCGACAAATTTGGATGCCGCTTTAAAGCGTCTTCAATTTGAATTTCACCCTCATCAAGCAGGATACTACAGGTACAATAAATCAACCGGCCATCTGGCTTAAGCAGACTCAGCGCGTGATCGATCATATTCTCTTGAAGCTTAAAGAGTTCGGGGAATTCACCGCCGTCTTTTGCGTAGGGAAGATCGGGGTGACGACGAATGGTGCCCGTCGCCGTACAGGGCGCATCCAAAAGGATCGCGTCATACAGCTCAGACTTGAATTCCAGCGCATCCGCAACGACAATCTCGGCGTTCAATCCAGTACGGGTCAGGTTTTCAGATACACGCGCCATCCGTACTTCGGAAATATCCAACGCCGTCACTACAGCTCCAGCCGCCGCGAGTTGCATCGTCTTCCCACCGGGGGCCGCACAGAGATCCAGCACGCGTTCGCCAGCTTTGGGAGCAAGAATGGCCACGGGCAAAGCCGCCGACGCATCCTGAACCCACCAACCACCTTCGGTAAAACCAGCAAGTGAGGTCACCTGGCCAGCGTCAGTAATGCGCAAGCTACCAGTCTCTAACATGGTGCCTTCGGGCAAAATTGCGCCTTCCTTGAAGGACAAATCAAGCGGCGCGCCCTTGGAATGCGCAAGCTCCATCGCCTCAACGGTGGCCTTGCCGTAGTCCCCAATCAAGGGTTTACGAAGCCATTTAGGCAAACGCGGGACGGGAAGTTTTTCCCATTCTGACACCGGCATTTCACCCAAGCGCCGCACAATCGCGTTAACCATGCCAGCGCCATGCGTTGTTTCGCGTTCTTCACGCGCAATCGTCACCAAGGCGTTCCCGACCCCGTGGGCGGGCGCTCCCTCGACAAAAATCTCTACCACAGCGAGGCGCAGAATGTTGTGCACTTCTGAAGCTGGACGGCTGCGCAGGAATGGCCCCAAAAGGCGATCTGCGCGATCCATGAACCGCAACGTATTGGTCGCAAGGCGCTGGGCACGCGCTCGATCGGCGGGTTCAAGCTTGGCCAAGGGACCCTTCGGCCCCATCAACTCAGACATGAGTCGGTGCTCCACCGTAACGGCGTTTAAAAGTTGAACGGCGGCGCGACGGGCAGGTAGGCCCTGCAGGGAAGCGGAATTGGGGGTTTGCTGTGACATGCGGGCTGAGTTATATCATGCCCAAGCCCAAAACAAGGACTACTGACATGAGTGAGCAAGCTGATCTGCCCGAAGCCGCAAAACGGGCCTTAGTTGAGGCCGAAGAGCGCCGCAAAAAGCAGAAACTCGACCTCGCCAAGGAGTTGGGTGGCCGCGAAGGCCCCGAACCTGTGCGATTCGGGGATTGGGAACGCAATGGGATTGCAGTCGACTTCTAGAACCTAGAGGCCAAGCACATCCATCATATCATACGCGCCGGGTTTCTGTTTGGCCGCCCAAAGTGCCGCTGTGATCGCGCCACGACTAAAGACTTTGCGATCCGTTGCGATATGGCGCAACACAACGCGCTCGCCGGGGGCTGCGAACATAACGTCATGTTCGCCAACAATGTCGCCACCGCGCACAACTGCAAAACCAATATCGCCTCGCTTGCGGGCACCAGTAATGCCGTCGCGACCCCGATCAGACACATCCGCGAGGGTCACGCCACGCCCTTCGGCGGCCGCTTCGCCCAGCATTAGAGCCGTTCCGGATGGGGCATCGACTTTGTGATGATGATGCGCCTCAACAACCTCAATATCAAAATCTTCGCCCAGCGCCGCCGCGACTTTCTTAGTCAGTTGCACTAAAAGATTGACCCCAAGACTCATGTTCCCCGCGCGTACAATCGCCGTGCGTTCGGCCAATGCATTGAGGTCCGCAATATCCCGATCCGACAGACCCGTTGTACCAATAACATGAGCGGTGCCACTGTCCGCCGCAGCCTTAGCAAAGCCAAGCGTTGCCAAAGGTGCGGTGAAATCAATCACAACGTCGGCGGCGGCAATAACTTGCGCGGCATCTTCCGACACAAGTAGACCAAGCGCCTTTCCGCCCATCGCGGTGCCAACATCCTGCCCGACCCAATCATGGCCCGAGCGTTCAATAACACCCGAAAGTTCGGCGGAATCAGTCTCTAATACGGACTTAATCAACATCTGCCCCATGCGCCCAGAGGCACCCGTGATGGCGATTTTCGTTTTCTGGCTCATGATGCACCCTCATTATCTGATCTTTCCCCCGTTTAACGCCATGCGCCGTCCAAAGCAAAGCCCTGTTGCCCTTGGGGTCAATCATGCTTAAGTGCTCTCCATGGCAAAGAACCAAAATCGCGCCGGTCGGGCCCCCTCACAACGTCAGCTCCGCGTAGGCGAGCTGATCCGTCGTACCCTTTCTGAAGTCTTGATGCGTGGTGATATCCACGATCCAGACCTCAATCGCATGTCCATTACCGTGAGCGAGGTTCGCGTCACGCCTGATTTGCGTCTCGCAACGGCCTATGTGCTTCCCCTTGGTGGGCAAGGCCAAGAAGAGGCGCTGTCCTCCCTCCGTCAAAACCGCCACGAATTGCGGATGGTTGTGACCAAAAAGATGGCCCTCAAACACTCGCCCGAAATTCGCTATGAAATCGACACCACGTTTGATCGGATGGACGAAACACGTCGCCTTCTGAATCAAGACAACGTGCAGCGCGATCTGGCCGTTCCCGATGATGCAGGCGATGAAGACGCTTAGAGCAGCCATAATCCTATGGCTCGCTGGCCTTGTCACACCGGCATTTGCCGCCTGTGAGAAAACGAGCTTTGAAGACATCGAGTATACGGCGTGTGAAGTCGCTCTCGGGCAGGACCTGCGGTTATTCCTCAAAGATGACCAAGGCGATATTCTTGGAACGTTCGGTGCCGCCAACGGCCAGCTACCTGAGGGAAAAAAGCTCGCCTTCGCGATGAATGCGGGCATGTTTCATCAAGATCGCAATCCCGTTGGGCTTTATATTGAAAACGAGCAACAATTCACATCGCTTGAACATGGTGGCGGATACGGCAATTTTGGCCTCTCCCCTAACGGCGTGTTTTGCATCAGTGAGTCCGAGCTGCAAGTTTACACGAGCGACGCATATGAGGCCAAGCAACCTTCCTGCCAATTTGCGACCCAATCGGGGCCGATGCTGGTTATCGACAATGAATTGCATCCGCGCCTAATCCCTAACGGTTCTTCCAAACATTACCGCAACGGTGTCGGCACCAGTGCGGACGGGAAGCGCGCCGTGTTCGTGATTTCGGATCAGCGCGTCAATTTCCACGATTTCGCCCGCTTTTTCCGCGACGATCTCGGATTGCCAAACGCATTGTTTTTCGACGGGAAAATCTCGCGCCTCTATAGTCCCGCCAATTCCCGCAACGATTTAGGGTTCCCGATGGGGCCAATGGTCGGGCTGGTCGTTGACCGTTAACCCAATCACACATTGACGCTGCCTCCAGACAACGGTAGGTCGCGCGACTTGAAACAAAGATAGGACAGTCTCATGGGGCGCAAGCGCAAGGGTCGTGATATTTCGGGTTGGGTTGTTGTGGATAAACCCGCAGGCATTAGTTCGAGTGCCGTCGTGAACAAATTGCGCTGGGCGATGGATGCCCAAAAGGCAGGCCACGCAGGGACGCTTGATCCCGAAGCTACCGGCGTTTTGGCGATCGCGCTCGGCGAAGCCACCAAGACCGTCCCCTACATTACGGATGCCCTCAAGGCCTATGCTTTTACTGTTCGGTTGGGACAAGCCACCAACACCGATGACGCCGAAGGCGAGATCATCAAAGAAAGCGATATCCGGCCCGATGACGCCGCAATCAAAGAGGCGCTGTTGCCCTTTGTTGGCGAAACCATGCAGGTTCCACCAAAGTTTTCCGCTGTGAAAATTGACGGCGAGCGGGCCTATAAATTGGCGCGTGATGATGCGGAATTCGAGATCGCAGCGCGTCCCTTGTGGGTAGAGGAACTTGTTCTCGTTGACCGCCCCGATGCCGACCATGTGACGCTTGAAATGACCTGTGGCAAAGGCGGATACGTCCGCGCCATTGCACGGGATTTGGGCGAGGCCCTCGGATGCTATGGCCACGTCCGCGACCTGCGCCGCATCTGGTCGGGTCCGTTTGATGCAGAGGATGGCATTTCCGTCGCCACAATCGATGAATTGGCTAAATCCGGCAAGTTAGACACTTATATCCTGCCGTTAGAGACGGGTTTGACCGATCTGCCAGAAGTGAAATGCACCCCGGAAGGGGCGGCGCGTTTGCGCAATGGTAATCCCGGAATGGTTCTGGCTGCGACCGTGGAATATGGCGACGAATGCTGGGCGTCTTTTGAGGGCAAAGCGGTTGCCGTTGGGCGCTACAAAGCGGGCGAACTACACCCAAGTCGCGTCTTTAACCTGCCGCAATGACACTCACACGGATACATCAAAAAGGCGATGCGTCGTCCGTGGCTGTGTATTCCGATTGCGAGGCCTATCGCTATTCCCTAACGCGCGTGTGGGACGAGGCCGCCGCGCGTGTTTTCTTTATCATGCTCAATCCTTCGACCGCCACTGAAGTGCAAAACGATCCAACGGTTGAACGCTGCGAACGGCGCGCACGGGCGCTGGGGTATGGCGGGTTTCGCGTGGCCAACATTTTTGCGTGGCGCGATACGGATCCGCGCAAAATGCGGGCGGCAACCGATCCTGTTGGCCCCGAGAACGACCGCACAATTCTTGACGGATGCGCGTGGGCAGACACGATTGTCTGTGCGTGGGGCACCCACGGTGCTCACTTAAATCGTGGGCCAGTCGTTGCGGAGATGCTCAAGAATCACACGCTTTTCCATCTTGGCTTGTCCAAGGCTGGACACCCAAAACACCCTCTCTATATAGCTTACACGGTGCAACCAACCCTCTGGGAATTGCAGGCGTAATCCGTATAAGAAGCATTTAGAGTGTATAAACCCGCTAGTGGTTGCGATTTCCTCAAAGCCGCTTAACACAAATTTAGCATCCCGTGGGATAACCTCTGTTTGGGGTTTTTGGTTCAATTTGGACCGGTGTTTGAGGGTTGTATTATGTTTGGTCTTATCGGCCTATTTGGCGCGCTGTTCATGGGATTCATGGCAGAGGGGATAATGTCGAGTGATATCGACGTTACCGACGATGACGAATCGGACGAAGACGACTCGCTACCTGTGACACTTTCCGGCGATACTAGTGACAACCTTCTTGACGGTGGATCCGGAGGCGATCTCCTGAATGGCGGTGAGGGCGACGACGAAATTCATGGAAACGATGGCGACGACGGACTTTATGGCGCTGACGGGGATGACCTAATTTATGGCGGAATCGGCCATGATGTTGTTCATGGTGAAGGTGGCGACGATGTACTCTATGGCGGCACCGGAAGCGACGAACTTTTCGGATATGGCGACAACGACATTATTTCTGGCGGTGCAGGCGATGACACGCTTATCGGCGGCGAAGGCGACGATAGCCTAAATGGCGGCGACGGTACCGACTCACTTGAGGGCGGATTTGGGAATGATTACGTGTTTGGCGGGCTTGGGCAAGACGCACTCATGGGCAACGATGGCGACGACCATATTGTTGGCGTTGTGATGGGCGAGGAAACCGGTGAGGACACCGATGAACGCGATTTCCTAAATGGGGGTGAAGGCGACGATCTTTTGGTCTTGGGCAACAGTGACTATGGTACGGGAGGCGCAGGCGAAGATACCTTTGCCCTTGGAGAATGGTTTGCTGAAGGCTCCGCAGCAACAATCACAGATTTCAACTCGGAAGAAGACACACTTGTTGTCCACTATTCTGAGGAAGACGAAATTCCAGAGGTGAGCGTCGAAACCGAAGATGGAAACAGCATGGTCCTATTGAACGGGGTTGTCATCGCGACATTGCTTGGAAATACCTCCTTTGATGTTTCACAAATTAGCATGATCGGCACTTAACTTCCTGTCACCAAGCGCCCCTACCCAAGGCACCCAAAACGTTTTTCCTTTCTTTCGTTCAAGAATCCTCCTATACGCGCCAAATCTCGTTGCCGAATCCTTTTGGGCTATGCAACGGATATACTCCACGGGCTTTGCTGGACGACATCCCGGCTTGTGCCATTCACCCTTTAATCAAGGAGACCCCGATGTCGATTACTGCAGAAGACAAAGCACGCGTCATGAAAGAATTCGCAACCAAAGAAGGCGACACTGGTTCGCCCGAAGTACAGGTTGCTATCCTTTCCTCGCGCATCGCGACTCTCACAGAGCACTTTAAAACCCACAAGAAAGACAACCACGGTCGTCGTGGACTTTTGAAAATGGTTGCTTTGCGTCGCAAACTTTTGGACTATCTTCGTGGCAAATCCGAAGAGCGTTACCAAGACTTGATCAAACGCCTCGGCCTACGTCGCTAATAGCGTACTAAACCGAATTCAAAGAACGCCCGCGCATTGTGTCGCGGGCGTTTTTCGTTTTGGAGGGTTGATTCCTTGGCGCCCCAATCGGAAATTCTCACGCATAGATAGGGAATTTCGCCGCGCATCCTTCCAATGACCGCTCTGTGGACTTTTCCGCCGTTGGACTACTACGCACTTTGCGCTCGTCAGAAGTTGCGATAGCGTTACTCCGACACCCACTCAGGAGAATTGAAGATGACAACAGGTCATATGTTTATGGCGATGAGTCTCGATGGATTTGTGGCGCGAGAAAACTTTGGTCTTGATTGGTTGATGAAGCAGAAAACCGATGGTGAAGAACATGGCAATGCTGAGTTCATGGAATCAGTCGATGGGTTGGTGATGGGGAGTAGTTCCTTTCGGACCATGCAGTCCTTTGGTGTTTGGCCCTACGAAAAGCCAGTTGTCGTGCTGAGCAAGACAATGAAACCAGACGATATTCCCGAAGAACTTCGTAAAACAGTTACCGTCAGTGCGCTTGCCCCTCGCCAACTTATGGCATCCCTATCAGAACAAGGCTGGAAGCGTGCCTATATCGACGGAGGAAAAATCATCCAAAGTTTCATGCGAGAGGGATTGATTGCCGACATGACCGTGACGATTGTTCCTATCCTAATTGGAGAGGGCAAACGGATGTTTGGAGCATTGGATGCCGATATTGACCTCCGACTTTTACAGTCAAAATCATTTCCATCTGGGTTGATAACGTCAAGATACGAGGTACTTTAGGACTTTAGCAGACCGTTTTCTTCATAACAAAAGTCTTCACGATTGGCCAAAATCCGCCGCCTTCCCACCTCACGGCTTGGTTCTGTCCTCTCAGTTGTCTCAAAAACAGAATTCCTGTTCCCAAACGCCCTATTTTCCTGTATGCGCCGTGCATCTGAGACGTGGCTCCCTGACTCCGGCGCCGTGAAAGAAATGATAAGGGAGTCGGCGGCAATGCGGCCGCCATTGAAACGGGAGACTGGGAACGCCCAGCATGCTCCCTATTAGGAAACGATGAATGTTTACTGAAACTAAGAAATCCATGGAGTGGGGCGATGAAACGCTCACACTCGAAACGGGTAAAGTTGCCCGCCAAGCCGACGGTTCGGTTATCGCTACTTTGGGCGAGACCTCGGTTATGGCCAACGTTACTTTTGCTAAAACGCAAAAGCCGGGTCAAGACTTCTTCCCTTTGACTGTTCACTACGGTGAAAAATACTATGCCGCTGGTAAAGTTCCAGGTGGCTTTTTCAAACGCGAAGCGCGTCCTACGGAAAAAGAGACACTAACAAGCCGTCTTATTGACCGTCCGATCCGCCCATTGTTCGTTCCGGGCTTCAAAAACGAAGTTCTGTTGATCTGTACAGTTCTGTCGCACGACCTTGTTAACGACCCTGATGTTGTTGCAATGATCGCGGCCTCCGCTGCTTTGACAATCTCTGGCGCTCCTTTCATGGGCCCGATTGCCGCTGCACGCGTTGGCTTTGTGGATGGCGAATACACGCTGAACCCATCCTGTGACGACATGCACCAGCTTCGCAACAACCCCGAGCAGCGCCTCGACCTTGTTGTAGCCGGTACAAAAGACGCCGTGATGATGGTTGAATCCGAAGCTTATGAGCTTTCAGAAGCTGAAATGCTCGGCGCGGTTAAATTCGCCCACGACGCTTTCCAACCTGTGATCGACTTGATCATTGAATTGGCCGAAGACTGTGCGAAACCACCGTTCGACTTCCAAGCACCAGATTACTCCGATCTGTTCAATGCTGCGATGGCGGCTGGCGAAACGCAAATGCGTGCTGCTTATGCAATCACTGACAAGCAAGAGCGTACAACCGCGGTTGCTGCTGCACGTGATACGATCAAAGCTGCCCTCACTGAGGAACAACTTGCAGACGAGAACCTTGGTTCCGCTCTCAAGAAAGTTGAAAGCAAGATCCTTCGTGGTGACGTTGTTAAAACGGGCCGTCGTATTGATGGTCGCGACACAACAACTGTGCGTCCAATCGTTTCCGAAACTGGCTTCCTTCCACGCACACACGGCTCCGCGCTGTTTACACGTGGCGAAACTCAGGGCCTCGTTGTAACGACATTGGGCACCGGCGACGACGAGCAAATGATCGACGCGCTGACTGGCACATACCGTTCCAACTTTATCCTGCACTACAACTTCCCACCCTACTCCGTAGGCGAAGTTGGTCGCTTTGGCTTCACTGGCCGTCGCGAAATTGGTCACGGTAAGTTGGCTTGGCGTGCGCTTCAGGCGGTTCTTCCGGCTCCAACTGATTTCCCATACACCCTGCGCGTTGTATCCGAAATCACTGAGTCCAACGGGTCCTCTTCGATGGCTTCCGTTTGTGGCGGTTCCTTGTCGATGATGGACGCTGGCGTTCCGTTGAAAGCAGCGGTTGCTGGTGTTGCAATGGGTCTTATCCTTGAAGACGATGGCTCCTACGCGATCCTCACCGACATCCTCGGCGACGAAGATCACCTTGGCGACATGGACTTCAAAGTTGCCGGTACTGAAGCTGGGATTACCTCCCTGCAGATGGACATCAAAATCGCAGGCATCACGCCAGAGATCATGGAAAAAGCCTTGGCTCAAGCCAAAGACGGCCGTATCCATATCCTTGGTGAAATGGCGAAAGCTTTGACAGAAGCCAGCGAATTCTCGGCCCACGCTCCACGCATCGAGACCATGCAGGTTCCAACAGACAAAATCCGCGAAGTGATCGGTTCTGGTGGTAAAGTGATCCGTGAAATCGTTGAAATGTCCGGTGCAAAAGTCGACATCAACGACGATGGCATTATCAAGATCGCATCCGCAAACGCAGAAGCCATCAAAAAAGCCTACGACATGATCTACTCAATCGTTGCAGAGCCTGAAACTGGCGCTGTTTATAACGGTAAAGTTGTGAAAATCGTCGACTTTGGCGCATTCGTGAACTTCTTCGGAAAACGCGATGGTCTGGTGCACGTTTCTCAAATCGAGAACCGTCGTTTGAACCACCCATCTGACGTTCTCAAAGAAGGCCAAGACGTAAAAGTTAAGCTTTTGGGCTTTGACGAACGCGGCAAAGTTCGCCTGTCGATGAAAGTTGTCGATCAGGAAACTGGCGCAGAAATCGTAGAAGAAAAAAGCGAAGGTTAAGCTTCTCTCTTCCGCAAAATAGAAAAGGCCCCAGATTACTCTGGGGCCTTTTTTGTTTCTAAATAGCGCGTTCTTATTTTGGAAGTTGCGCGGTACGAAGATACGGGAAGTGTGTTGTGAATTCGCCGAATTTAGCTTTGGCATCCGCGTCACTTACGCTCGTGGGAATGACAACATCGCCGCCCGGCGTCCAGTTTGCTGGAAGCGCCACGCCGTGGCCCGCCGCCGTTTGCAACGCATCAAGTGCGCGCAAAACTTCCGCAAAGTTGCGGCCAACGTTCATTGGGTAAGTCATGGACAACAGAAGCTTCTTGTCGGGAGAAATGATGAAAACCGAGCGCACTGTTTGGCTATCCGCAGGGGTGCGGCCATCGGGTAAATAAGCTTCGGCGGGCAACATGTCGAAAGCTTTGGAAACGGCCAAACCTTCGTCAGCAATAATTGGAAATCCTGCTGGTACGCCAGCGTATTTGGAAATGTCGTTCTTCCACTTCTTGTGGTCTTCGACACCATCCACGGAAACACCAATCACCTTGGTATTGCGCGCGGCCCATTCGTCGGCCAATTGCGCAACTGCGCCGAATTCGGTCGTGCAAACGGGGGTGAAATCTTTTGGGTGGCTAAACAAGATAGCGTAAGAATCGCCAATCCAATCGTGGAATGAAATCTCGCCGTCGCTGGTTTGAGCCGTAAAATCTGGAACAATATCGTTAATGCGAAGTGCCATGTGGGTCTCCTGTTAAATGGTTGTTAGTTTATATATAAGGGCGCAAACCCAAGAGTTCTATGGGGGCGCCCAGTCGTTTTTCAAAAGGGACAAACAGCCCGAAATCGTTGGCCTTGTCCTCCTTCGGGGTGGCGCAATCGCAACTCCTCTGCGTGCAACATCATGCGGGGCGCATCGCGGGCTTCCCCTGTTGCATAAAACGGATCACCCAAAATTGGATGGCCGATTTCCAACATATGCACCCGCAATTGGTGGCTGCGGCCCGTTTTCGGAAACAAGCGAACTCGCGTTGCGTTTTCTTCGTATTTCACGACTTTCCAGTCCGTGATGGCCTGCTTGCCCGTTTCATAATTCACGTGCTGAAGGGGACGGTTTGGCCAATCCACAATCAGCGGTAAATCCACGGTTCCGGTTTTTTCCTTCATAAGCCCAAAGACGCGGGCCACGTAGGTTTTCTTGGTTTGCCGCTTTTCGAACTGCAGGCCGATATGGCGTTGCGCGTGACGCGTCAGAGCGAAAACCATCACACCCGATGTATCGCGATCTAAGCGGTGGATCAAAAGGGCATCCGCAAAGGCCGCCTGTACCCGCGCAATAAGACAGTCGGCGAGATGCTCGCCCTTGCCCGGAACAGAGAGCAAGCCTGCGGGTTTGTTTACCACAATCAGGTGGTGGTCAAGATGAAGGACATCTAGCGGATCTTGGGGCGGGTTATATGCATCACTCATGAGGGGGTGATAGCGGGAAATCTAGTACTTGGCCAGTTGTTCAGGACCTTCTTCGATTTCGTAATAGTCGCCCTTGTCCTCGGTAAAAATATGGGTTTTGATTTTGAAGTCGGTAGGAGCTTCTAATGCGCCCGCGCCAATGGAAATTTTATCTTCCCCCTCCATTTTCCAAAACAAGGAACTACCGCATTTATTGCAAAAACCGCGTTGCGCATAATCAGAGGATCGATACCAAGCAAGGCTTGAGTCGGAAAGAAGTTTGAGCTTGTTGGATGGTACCGCCGTGGCCGCCCAGTAATGCCCGGACGTTTTGCGGCATTGGCTACAATGACACGCGATTGGATCGCGCATTTCGCCCTCGAGTTCAAACGAAACACCGCCGCATAAACAACTTCCCCGCATTGAAACTCTCCTCAAATATCCCTGAAAACATCTGCCAAAATCGCTGCAATAGATACTGAATCCGCCTGTGAAAATGCATCGCGCAAATTACTATCGATATCGAAAACACCTATCAGTCGACCGCCCTTGCCAAATACAGGAAGTACCAATTCAGACTGGGTGCTGCTGGCGCAGGCGATATGCCCTTCAAACGCATTCACATCCGGCACAAGTTGCGTTTCGGCCGTACGGGCCGCAGCACCGCAAACGCCACGCGAAAACGGGATTTGCAGGCACCCGTGCCCCCCTTGGTACGGCCCAATCTTGAGTAAATCATTGCCCACATTTCGGTAAAATCCCGTCCAATCGAAACGCGTATCCGCATGGTGAAACTCACAGGCAACCGTCGCCATTAGCGCGACTTCGTCCTCTTCGCCCTCGGTTAAGCTGGCGATGGATTTCGCTAAGGTTGCATAATCCGCCGTCATGGTCGCTCAATTGCGATGGCTGTGCCCTCGCCACCCCCGATGCAAATCGCAGCAACACCCCGCTTGAGGCCGCGCGCCTCCAAAGCATTGAGCAAGGTCACGATGATCCGCGCACCAGAGGAGCCAATCGGATGGCCCAGCGCACAGGCACCGCCGTTCACATTGAGTTTGTCGTGCGGGATTCCCATTTCGGTCATGAAGGCCATCGGGACAACGGCAAAAGCTTCGTTCACCTCCCAAAGGTCCACATCGTTAACGCTCCACCCCAAGCGGGCCAGAAGTTTTTGCGCAGCGGGAACGGGCGCGGTGGTAAACCATCCAGGGGCTTGGGCGTGGCTCGCATGCCCCATAATCCGCGCGCGCACGGGTAAGTTTTTTGCAGCAGCTGTTTCGGAGTTCGTCAGGACCAGCGCTGCTGCACCATCGGAAATCGAGGAGGCATTCGCCGCAGTCACGGTTCCATCTTTTCGAAACGCAGGGCGCAGGGTTGGAATTTTTTCTGGACGTGCTTTTGCGGGTTGCTCGTCTTTTGATACGATTGTCTCGCCTTGGCGCGTTTGCACGGTAACCGGTGCAATTTCATTGGTAAAACCGCCGTTTTCCTGCGCTGCAACGGCACGAGACAAGGACGTTAACGCAAAATCGTCTTGGGCTTCGCGGGTAAACTGATATTTCTCTGCGCAATCCTCGGCAAATGTCCCCATCAAACGACCCTTATCATAGGCATCTTCAAGCCCATCCAGGAACATAGAATCCATAACTTGACCATGACCAATACGGGCACCACTGCGCATTTTAGGCAGCAGATAGGGCGCGAGAGACATGCTCTCCATGCCACCGGCAATCACGACATCACTTTGGCCCAGTGCTATTTGGTCGAAGCCAACCATAGTGGTTTTCATACCCGATCCGCACATTTTGTTGAGCGTCGTCGCGGGGACGGCCTCGCCCAAACCTGCGGCGAAACCGGCTTGGCGTGCGGGTGCTTGGCCCTGTCCCGCGCCCAAAACGCATCCCATAAGAAGCTCGTCCACATCATTTGGCGTGAGCGTCGACCCAATTAGAGCGGCCGCAATCGCGGCTCCTCCTAACTCGGATGCGGGAACTTCCGCAAAACCCCCCTGCAAACCGGCCATGGGCGTGCGGGCAGCCCCGACAATTACAACTTCTTTCATGGGAATTTCCCTTTTTTGGCATTCGCTGGATTATGCATACCGAATGGTAACGATTGGCGCCTAGTCTAATCGCAACCAACACATGGAGCAAGATTTTGGAAATTTCATCCAGAGTAGTAGACGACGCCCTCATCGCCACCGTCGATGCACAACGAATCGACTCGGCGGTCGCCGTTCAATTCAAAGATAAAATGCGGGAAGTTACGGAAAACGGTTTTAAACGAGTCATTCTTGACCTGTCGAATGTGAATTTCCTCGACAGTAGTGGTCTCGGTGCAGTTGTTGCCGCCATGAAGCAACTTGGGAGCGAACGCATCCTTGAAATTGCCGGCCTAACCGGAGCTGTTGAAAAAGTGTTTAAACTTACGCGAATGGACACAGTGTTTATCATCCACCCAAATGCTGAGGCTGCAACTTCGCGCGCCTCCTAAGTTATAAATGTCCATTGAGTGAGCTCCTCTTTATGCCAGAAGACTTGGGTATGCAGCACATTAGTATTACCCTTCCGGGAAATGCATTGGCAGTCAGATCAGCGCTCGAAAATATACTCGAGCAGCTAATGGCTTTTGGGTTTTCGGGCGAGAATTGTAGTGTAACCGAATTGGTTTTGGCTGAGGTCATGAACAATATTGTTGAACATGCCTATGCAAATGGAGATCCTGGACCAATCCTCATTTCTATTTCTGCGAAAGGTTTACACCTGTCGATAGAAATCATCGATCACGGCGATCCTATGCCACACTATTCCCTCCCGCAAGCGACTCAGACGAATTTGGATTGTGCGCTTGATGATCTTCCTGAGGGAGGATGGGGTTGGCTCATCATCCATGAGATCGCCGAGAACCTTGTGTACAATAGAATTGGCGCAAGCAATCATTTGAGTTTTCAGCTTTCTAGCAATAGAGCGTTCAATGCGCCCAAATAAGCGTATCCAATTTACCGAGTGTGCCAAATGCCGCGAAATTGCCCTATTCGCACCTTAACGTCGCCTGAAATGACCAGCATATTGAACTTGTAGCTGCATAAAGCTTCCCTCGACGCTGTGATTTACAGCCCCCACCCAGTACCATGGCGTCGAGGACTACTTTTTAATAAAATCAGATACTTAAGCCCAACAGTTGGAAGCTGTTTTGGGTGCATTTTGCGTTCTGGGGCGCGCTGGGGGCGCGTTGTGCATGCGCTTTGCTGAGAAAAACCAATCGTCTGATTCTCAAAATTCTCCCGAAAAGTGGCTTTTTCATCCTTAAGGCGAAGCCAAGCCCAACCCTGAAAACGTAACGACTGGCTTTTTCAACTTTAGGCGTGCGCAGTAAGATTCCTGGCAACAGCCTCCAAAGTGTCAACAAGGCGCGCAATCTCAATCAACGCCTGATCGTTTGGCATCCCAGAAAAGCGGTTTTCCACCTGAGAACATAAAACCTCAATACCAACGGCCCCGACAATTGGGGCAAGGCGCTGTAAAGCTTTCCTTCTGGCCGAACCACCCGCTGTTGATAACAGTTGACTTGCTGTGTGTGGGTAACGCCAGATGTGTGCTTAACCTTCTTGGTTGTTTGGCGTGGTGGTTGCAGGCTTGGTGCAAATAGGTGGCAGAAGTTGCCTTGAGTAGTTTAGTTGGTACTAACACTCTGAGAGTCAGACGAAAATCGGAGAACAACCCGTGAAAAAACAAATTGTGCTGCCTTTCCTGTTGTTCACTCAGTTGGCGTCATGTGGACCGCAGCCAGTTTCGACCTTCAAAGCCCCAGAAGCAGAAGGCCAATCACCGCAGTGCCAAAAATTAATTGCCGAATATTTTGCTGGTGGCGAGATTAAGACAGATGAGATGATAGCAATCTGCCGCTCAACGGCCCCATCTAAGGATGCCGCAGAAAAAGTCTGCTCACTGACCCGATCACTTTTTTATGGGGGTGCTAGTTACCTCACTCGTTATCAGGTGGTTCAAGCCTGTAGCCACGGCTGGGAAGCCGATAAAAATTGGTGAATTTTAAATAAATACGTTGTTTGAAGAAGATCTCAGATTGGAGAGATTGTCGTAAAGGAGTTAGTTGGTTAGTTAGCTGTGGGCCTTAAATCGACAATCGGAGATCAACCAGTGAAGAACCAACTTGTGTCGCTACCCTTGGGACTTAACCCGACACAGGCGCGCCCCTCAATTACTTCTCGCAAGGCTGCAAGTCTCTGCAACAGCCCAGCGCTGAGGTCCTTCTGAGTGGCTTGACTCGCTATGTGAGGCCCAGCTTGTTCCACACCGATTGCGCCAAGTTTCAAAGCGGCCCTGTGAACCATGCTTGAATCGGAACCAGCAAGGCTGCAAGTTTCGCGCATGTCGCGCCCCTGCCCTGCAATCCAGCGCTGGGCAGTCGCATCACCCTTGAGCGCGTCTTTCACTGCAAGCGCGACAACAGCAATCCAAAGCTCTGCTTCTGGCGATACCATGGCCCCAACACTAGCAACCCTTGTTCCACTTCGATTGATGCTCCTCTTGGGTCCACCAGTCAAGTTTGTGCCTTTTGGATGTTTTCTGTCACACATAGTTTTCTTGCCTTTCTTCACTCTCAGCAATTGCGTTTCAGTTGCTTCACTTCGCTTCGCTTGTTGCCTTGTCCTGAGCTTTGGTTTTCCTACTTAGTATTTCATGGGGTTCATGGGGATTGTCAGAAGCTCCTTCCTCATGTCGCGCAACAGTTTCCTCATGTCGCGCAACAGTTTCCTCATGTCAGTTTTCACAAATCACCCCCGCAACGTGCATCTGGCGCACTATGTCGACTTCACAAATCGTCACCACTTAAGGAACCTCCTTCCTCATGTGGGTCGAGCGATGTGCCTGAGAGCTCCCCCTCTGCCCTCATCAATTCCAACATCTTTTTGGTACTGAGCCGGTATCGGTTTGTGCGCCCTCTGTTGAGTCCTTCGGCCCCATCTGTTGTGACTGTGAGCAACCCCATGCCTTCGAGTTTTGAAACGGCGCTAGAACAGGTTCTTGACGTGACACCCAGATTGTCCGCGATTGTGTCCATGCTCGGCCAAGCCTCTTGATTGTTGTCCGCGTATATCGCCAAGACCAAAAGAACCCCACCAGACGTACCAAGAGCCTTGTGCTTCCTTTGCCGCGACAGCGCGCCCCACCACCCAAGAAACTCTTGTGTTAAACGCAGCGTATTGAATTTGTCAGAACCCGCAATCTTCTGAGCGCTTGCCTTGTGGCGTTTGGCGTCGAGCTGAGACACAACATGCTTCTCAACATCGCGCTGAGACTTGCTTTGGGCCACTGTGCAGCGCGCTCTTGCATTGCCGCGCGCCTCAAGCTCTGCGTTCTCCTTGCTGTCCTGTGCAAGCTTGGAGTTCAACGTTGAGGCCCTGACGGGCTCAAAGCCTGGTCTGTTCATGCGTCACCTTCGCCGGACAAATCTTCAACCCAATCAATCTGTCTTGGGTCAATGTCCGGCTCAAGGTGAACTTTGACGTGGCAACCCTTGCACAGCCACTCAACATCAAGCCACTGTTCGCGCAAGTAACTCCAGTGATGCCCCTCAGGAACGCAGAACTTGCCGCAATGCGCGCAGCATTTAGGGCGCACCAAATCTCCAAAAGCCACGGCTTTGTTAACCGCATTGCGCGCGTCTTGCTTCCCAGCCTTCACAGAGTCTTTCATGGATTTCGCTTGGTGCTCGCACCTTTTACGCAAACGCCGCTCCTCAACGGGTTCCCTTGGCTCAAGCCCCTCGAAAAGTTCTGGTTGTCCTTCGCTCATGGCAAATTGCTTCACGCGCCGCGAAGCGCTAAGCTTTGCGGGAAACGCCCTTTTTGATGGATTGTGTGTTTTCTGGCGGCGCGCTGGCTACCTTGTCCGGTTCCACGCGCTGCCTCTCTCAGACAACAGCGCGCAGATCACAAAACTACGTTAAGCGGCGCTTACCGCATCACGCTGAGCCTTCAAGCCTTCGATGTGCTGGACCAATTCACTCAGGACCCAGCGCCGCGCGCCAGTGTCTTGAACTGGAAGCGGAAAGCGACCGCGATTAATGTCCCTGTAGATTGAGGAGATTGGCTTGCTTGTCATGTCGCTGGCTTCATGAATTGTTAAAAGCCGCTCAGGGTAGGACGCCAGAGGGGTTGCGGTGTTTTTGTCTTTGTCGCTCATTTGTTGCACCTTTTCAGTTGGATGCCCTGAGGTTTCCTGAAACTCCAAACCCACGCAACAAGAAGAAATGCAATGCTGGCAGGCTTTGCAGAAATATTTACTTCGGGGCCGCAAAGCCTGCCAGCATTGCAGAAATTCAACACGCTTCAATTTAAATTCAACCTAAGTGATCTGGGTAATCCTTCTTTCTGAAGCCTTCTTTTTTGCGAAGAGTCTCTTCCTTTGGGACGCGCGGACTCTTGATTCCCTCAGCCCAAACCGCCAAACCACTCAAAACATGTCCAAGCATTTTTGAGTAGTTCTTGCCTTCCGATATACAAATATCGCGCAAGCGCTCAGCCTCAGTTCGCCACTCAGCGCTCCGCTTGGCGTTTGCAACTGTGCCAGCGTTTAGCCCTTTCTGGGCGCGCAAATACTTATCACGAAGCACCTCTCGCTCCTCATTGTTCTTTTGGCCAAGCGCGTTGAATTTATTAAAATTCTCATGTGTTCGGTCAGTCATCACAACGTACTGGTCCAGCATTTGTAGAAGTTCGGTTCGCAAGTCGTGGGCTCGGCAAAGCTCAGCAACTTGACCTTCGATCACGAGCTCAAGGAAATTGTTGGCGATTTTCTCCTTTGTTAACTCTGCCTCAAGCTCAGCTACGCGCGCCTCCAAGCGCTTGTTCTCCTCCTCCAAGCTCATGTTGCAAGCCTCACAACTTTACCCGCCTCAGCATCACCAGACGCGCGCAGCACAATGCTTTCCCAACGGTCCAGCGCTTGAGCACGCGGGGCCAACAGCTCCGATCTTTGGTACACGCGCGCAATCGCTGAAACCTGAGAACCACCCGCAACGTGGTTCAGGACCCGATCAACAATTCCCTCTGAAATGCCGCTTTCAGCGCAATGCGAAGCAAAGGCCGTTCTGAAGTCGTGAAACGTCCAATCCGCAACGCCTGACAAACTGTCCAAGGTTGCTTTGTATCGGTGAAAGGTTTTGATTTCGTTCCCTGCACCGTGACTGAAAACAACACCTTTGCGGCGCGCAGCACCTTGAGGCTCAGCGTCTTTCACATCTGCAAGCACTTCCAAGACAGACGCGCTCAAGTGGACAATGTGAGGCTTGGCGTTTTTGGTTCTGGTGCTTGGAATTTCCCAGCGATTGCCCTCAATCTCCTCCCAGCGCATCCCTGCAACATCGCCGCGCCGCTGCCCCGTAAGCATCAAAACACGCACAAAACCGCCAACCATGGGGCCAAGCGCTTCCGTCGCGTGCCAGATTGCCCCAATCTCCTCAAAGCTCAATATTCGGTCCCGTGGCTTTTCCTTGGTAGGCTTCTCAAGCGCGGCGCCAACGTGCGCCTCAAGGTAGCCCCTCCGAAAAGCCCAGCCCGTGAAATGCTTAAGCTCTGACACCAGCCGATTAGCCGCGATTGGCGCGTCCCTTGCTACTACGTCAACCATGCGCTGAAGGTCGGATTGCTTCAAATCTGACACGGGGCGTTTCAAGTGTGCTTTTAAGGCGCGCTTAAACATTCGCATGCGCCTTTCCTGATACTTTGAGCCTGAAAGGTGCAGATCGTTGTAAAGGTCCAGCGTATCGGCGACGGTCAAGCCGATTGCTTGGGTGCTGGCTTCGCGCCTGTCTTTCACTGGGTCTTTGCCTGCGACCACTTCGGAGCGCATCTTTTCGCAAGCAATGCGCGCCGCTGAAAGCGTAACCTCCGGGTAAAGGCCAAGCTGAAAGCGCCTATCGCGGCCATGCACCTTCAGACGCACCGACCAGCTCATTTCGCCCTTTGCCGTGTGCCTGAAGCTCAACCCGCGCGACTTGGTGTCAGTCAGTTCGACTCGGCCCTTTTGAGGCTTTGCGAGCTTGCGCAGTCCAATTGCGGTCAATTCTGTTTTCATGTGTCCGGTTCCAATTGTAAAAGCTGGGGCGCTTTTTGACGTTTCTGGGGCGCGCTGGGGGCGCTTTTTGTTCGCTTCTTGATGGGAAGCACTGAGAATACTGTAGACATTCTGAGGCGCGCAGTCCAGTTAAAAGCCTTTGTTTACTGGACGTTATGAGGCCTCCTGAGAGGCCCTGACAATTGGTGGAAAAAGTACGGGCGGGGATTTACAGCCCCCACCCAGTACCGCAGCGTCGAGGCACTACTTCCCCCCATTTCGAACTTGGAATACCGCCAGAGCCGCTCTAGTCTCCGTTTCTAACGTGAGGAGACCAGCATGCGTGATTTTCAACTACCCGGACGTTCCCCAGTTTTTGCCGAAAACGGTATGTGTGCCACTTCGCACCCTTTAGCGGCGAAAATCGCTTGCCAAATTTTGGAAGCTGGTGGAAATGCGGTTGATGCTGCGATCGCGGGCGCTGTTGTCCTTGGCGTTTGCGAACCCCAAATGACAGGAATAGGCGGCGACTGTTTCGTTCTAGTTAAACCCGCAGACGGCAACGATATCATTGCCCTAAATGGCTCGGGCCGCGCGCCAGCCGGATTATCCGCAGAAATATTGCGCGCAGAGGGGCACAAGACAATGCCCGTCGGGGGCGTCGCGTCTATCACAATTCCGGGTGCGATCGACGCCTTTTGTCGGCTTTCAAAAGATTATGGAAAAATGGGATTAGCGGGTTCATTGGCCCCCGCGATTCACTATGCAACGGCGGGTATTCCGGTTGCACCACGCACCCAAATGGACTGGAAGATCGCTGAGGACTCCCTGCAGGGTGTTGCCCGCGACTACTACCTAATCGACGGGAAAACCCCTGAAGTTGGGCAAGTTTTCCGAGCGCCACAACAAGCAGAAGTTCTGCGTAGAATCGCCTTGGACGGACGAGATGCGTTTTATACCGGAGAAGTAGCCCAAGACATGGTCGACTCCCTACAAGCGCTTGGCGGAACCCACACTCTCGACGATTTTGAAACAGAATCCAGCGCGTACACGACCCCGCTTTCGGGAACCTATAAACATCTCGAATTGTTCGAGCATCCACCCAATGGCCAAGGCGCAACCGCCATTCTAATGAACAATATCCTCAGTCATTTCGATATCGCTTCTATGGATCCATTCGGTAGCCAGCGCGCGCATGTTGAGGCCGAAGCCGCCAAACTTGCTTATGACGCACGTAACCGGTTCCTTTCTGATGCGGATTATGCGGGCCGGTTGGACCATATGTTAGCCGCAAAGACAGCAGAACAACTCGCCGCTTTGATTGACCCTAAGCGCGCGATGGCCGCGGCCGCTCCACTTTCAGAATCCGTTCATAAGGACACCATTTACATTACGGTCGTCGATCGCAATCGCATGGCAGTTTCTTTGATCTATTCTATCTTTCACAGCTTTGGGTCGGGCCTTGCGTCGGATAAATTCGGCATCCTCTTTCAAAACCGTGGCGCGGGTTTCATGCTGAACAAAGGCCACCCAAATGAGGCCGCAGGCGGCAAGCGCCCCATGCACACGATCATTCCGGGTATGCTCAAACAGAACGGCAAAGTTATCATGCCGTTCGGGGTTATGGGCGGCGCGTATCAACCCAATGGACACGCGCGATTCGTCTCGAACACAGCGGACTTTGGCATGCACCCACAGGCAGCAATAGATGCGCCGCGCAGTTTTAGCGACGCTGGGGTTATGAACATCGAGCGCGGCTATTCTGCGAAAGTTCAGCAGGAACTCGAAGCATTGGGGCACACTTTATCCACCCCGGATACTGCAATCGGCGGTGCCCAAGCGATTCTCATTGATTGGGAGCGAGGCGTCCTTCAGGGCGCATCCGATCCCCGTAAAGATGGCTGTGCTTTGGGGTATTAGGGGTTAATTGAGCTGAAACTGAAGCGGATAGCTTCCGTCTTCAAAATCACCGAACATGTCACTCAAATCAGGGTGGCTTATCGGAATCCCCGTATAATCCGCAATGAGGTTCTGCTCGGAAACATAGGCGACGTAGTAGCTCTTATCGTTTTCGGCCAGCAGATGGTAAAATGGCTGATCTTTGTTGGGGCGACTCTCGGCAGGGATCGCCTCATACCACTCATCGGTATTTGCAAACATAGCGTCGACATCGAAAACCACACCGCGAAACGGATGTTTGCGATGGCGAACAACTTGGCCAAGATAATATTTTGCACGTGTCTTCAGCATAGCTTAATAGCTCCCCATAAGGTTACTAAACAATGGAGACGGGGATTGTCCATGATAGAGACGCAAAATGCTGGAAACAGACTGTGGACGTAGTTTTAACAGTCCTCGAAATTGTCGCTCCTGTCTTCATTTTAGCAAGCATCGGATACGTCTGGGTGCGGCTCGGATTTGAGTACCGCGTACAGTTTGTAACCGGCATGGCCATGACGATATCGATCCCCGCATTGATCTTCGTCGCTTTGATGCAAACCAAGATTGACCCGTCGGCGCTGTCGCTATTGCTCGTCGCATCGATCGTTACCTATGCCGTTTTGACGCTGGTCTTTTATCTCGTTGTGCGCGCGTTGAAATTGGACGTCCGCAGCTTCCTCCCCTCCCTCATTTTCGGCAATACAGGTAACGTTGGCCTCCCCCTTGCCTTCTTTGCGTTTGGCGAAGAAGGTTTCGCCTATGCCATTGTAGTCTTTGCAGTAATGGCGATCTGGAGTTTCACTTTTGGGGTCTGGATTGTCTCTGGTGGGGGCAATTTGAGCAAAGTCCTTCAGGAGCCGATGGTCGGCGCCACACTACTTGGTGCGATCTTCATGTGGCAAGGCTGGGAAACCCCGAAATTTTTGACGAACGCGCTTGAGCTTGTGGGGCAAATGGCCATTCCGATGATGCTCATAACGCTTGGTGTCGCAGTCGCGCGATTAAAGCCGGGGCGGTTGGGGCAGGCGTTTTGGCTTTCCCTCCTTAAGGCTGCGATTTGTATCGGTGTGGCTGCGGGAATCGGTGTTTGGCTGGACCTCCCACATGTGGCACTGGCGGTTTTGATCCTGCAAGTCGGGACACCCGTTGCTGTCACCTCCTACATGCTAGCCGAGAAATATGGGGCTGATTCCAATGCCGTTGCTGGCCTTGTTGTGGTTTCAACCCTCATTTCTGTCGCCGTGATTCCCCTCGCGCTTGGATTCCTGATCTAAAATCAACTGATTGTTATTTCCAAATGGGTGAATTTACGTTATCCTGTTTGAAAAAAAGCGAGGGGCATATGAGCAGACTTCTTCGCGCAACAGTATTGATGATTCTGGTCGCCGCATGCGGTGGGGGTGATAATTCCGCCCCACGCAATTTAAACGACGCCTGTTCAATCCTCAATCAGCGCGGTAAATATTACAAGGCCATGAAAAAAACCCAGCGGCGCTGGGATATTCCAATAAACGTGCAAATGGCGACTCTTTACCAAGAGAGCAAATTCATCGGCAATGCGCGCACGCCACATCAGTATGCACTGGGCATCATACCTATGGGCCGTCAAAGTTCTGCCTATGGCTATAGTCAGGCGCTGGATGCGACTTGGGATGAGTATCGCGCGTCTACTGGACGTCGCAGCGCTAAGCGCGACGATTTTTCTGACGCTGTCGATTTCATGGGTTGGTACATGGACGAAAGTGCACGCAAGCTCGGGATTTCCAAAGCAGATGCGCGCAACCAGTATCTTGCCTACCATGAAGGCAGAGCCGGCTATGCGCGCGGATCGCATAATTCCAAAGCATGGCTCATTAGAGTTTCACAAAGCGTCGACGACCGTTCGAGGCTTTACGAAGCTCAACTTAGGCAGTGCGGCAAGATTTAGGCCGCACAGACTATCGCTCTCTCGAGGCGAGCGTAATATTAAAGAGGCTGGCGGGTAAACTCACGCCAGTCTTGAAATCGCCAAAAATAACGCGCGTGCCCGCATTCCCCGCCGCGTCGTTAATTATCCATTCGATAAGGCGCGTCGGATTCGCTTCAAAGATGAGATCAATACTTCCGTATTCGGGGTTTTTCGGATCTTGGGCGCGCACAACGGTATCTGTGCCGCGTGTGCCATGCCCAACCACCATTCTCGCTCCGCCAAGGTTCACATTTTTCGCAAGAATAATGCTTAATGGCGTACGGTTGAGCGGATACTGCTCAGGTCCCGTGTTGGATTTTTGGTCAAAGATGGCCACTTGGCTCCCACCAGCAATCACCAGCGTGTCATCGGGCTTATCATACTCAAACCGCGCCCTGCCCGGCCTTTGCATAAACATATTGCCCGATGATTTTGAACCATCGGCATTCACTTGGCTAAAGCGACTCTGAGCAGTAGAGAAGCTATTGAAATAGTTAGAAATCTCCTTGAGGGAGATTTTCTCGGCAGCCGCAGGCAAAGCCATGCTGACAGCCAAAACGGGTACTAAAAGGAAGCGTAAATGTTTCATGTATTTATACTTAACTGCTTTCGGTCAGATTACTACCCAGCCGAAATCACAAAGCGTTTATCTGCCGTTATCTATTGTTCGGGCACCAAAATTTCGCGTTTCCCGACGTGGTTGGCTGCGGAAATTAAGTTCTCGTCTTCCATTTGCTCAACAAGACGCGCGGCCTTGTTATAGCCGATGGCCAGCTTGCGTTGGATATAAGAGGTCGAACATTTCCGATCTTTCAACACAATCGCAACCGCTTGGTCATAGAGCGCGTTTTCACCTGTGGTGTTCCCACCAAGGCCAAGCACGAGGTCGATTTCACTCTCCGCACCCTCTGCAGGCCCATCAACAATACCAGACATATATTCGGGCGTGCCATAGGCCTTGAGGTGGTTAACAACTTCCTCGACTTCTTCATCGCTACAGAACGGGCCGTGAATACGGTTAATTTTACCGCCGCCAGCCATATAAAGCATGTCACCCATACCCAAAAGTTGCTCGGCGCCCATTTCGCCAAGAATCGTACGACTGTCGATCTTGCTGGTCACTTGGAACGAAATACGGGTCGGGAAGTTGGCCTTGATCGTCCCTGTGATAACGTCAACAGACGGACGCTGCGTGGCCATAATCAGGTGAATACCTGAGGCACGCGCCATTTGAGCAAGCCGCTGGATACAGGCTTCGATTTCTTTGCCCGCGACCATCATAAGGTCTGCCATCTCGTCAACAACAACAACGATATAGGGCATTTTTTCTGGCGCAAATTCTTCGGTTTCAAAAGTTGGATCGCCAGTTTCATCGTCAAAGCCCGTTTGCACGGTTCGACTAAACATCTTGTCCTTCGCAAGCGCATCACTGACGCGCCCGTTATACCCGTCAATGTTCCGGACGCCCATTTTGGACATCTTGCGATAGCGTTCTTCCATTTCGCCAACGACCCATTTCAGGGCCACAACGGCCTTTTTAGGGTCTGTTACGACGGGGCTAAGCAAGTGGGGGATGCCATCATAAACACTCAACTCGAGCATCTTAGGGTCGATCATAATCAGGCGGCACTCTTCGGGCGTCAGCTTATACAGCAGTGACAAAATCATCGTGTTGATTGCCACGGATTTACCTGCGCCGGTCGTCCCCGCAATCAAAAGGTGGGGCATTTTGGCGAGGTTGGCTACGATCGGTTCCCCGCCAATATCCTTACCCAAAGCAAGCGGCAATTTCATGCTGGAATCGCCGAAATCCCGCGCCGCAAGAATTTCGCGCAGCACAACCATTTCACGGTTTACGTTGGGCAACTCGATCCCAATAACCGAGCGACCAGGTACGGTGGAAACACGCGCGGAAAGCGCCGACATTGAGCGCGCAATATCATCCGCAAGGCCGATAACACGGCTGGCTTTCAAACCGGGCGCAGGCTCAAGTTCATACATTGTGACAACTGGGCCGGGACGAACGGCGACGATTTCGCCTTTCACGCCATAATCGTCCAATACATTTTCAAGCATCCGCGCGTTTTCTTCGAGCGCTTCATCCGACAAAATGTGGCGCTGAACCGAACCTGGGCTGGCCAACAGCGAGAGGGGCGGTAACTCAAACTCGGTCGCAGATTCCTCAAATTGCAATGCAGGCTGCGCTTCGGCTTGCGCCTGACGGGAAGGAAGGATCGGTTTGCGTGCGCCGTGTTGAACCATAGGTTTTGTGATCGGCGCAGAAGGAAGTTGGGGTGCGGCCACTCTGGCAACAGGTGGCGGCGTCGGGGCGATATCAGGCGTAATCTGCGGTTCTACCTCCTGCGGATACTCATAGGTATCAGTCTCTAACACGGCCTCTTCGGTTTCGTATTCTGCAAAATTTTCGACCGCGGTAGGAGAGTTCAAAACCAAGGGGGCCGGTTTTTGGGATCGTAGCATTTTGGGCTCTGCCCGAACACTGGCACGCGGCGCATGACGCACACGAGACTTGATGATCTCAGAAATTCGCGCTTTGATTCGAGCCTCGTCGTCCATATCGCCCGACGCCTCAACCTTGGCAGCGGGCATGTCTTGAACAGGCGCAGGGCTACGTTTTTTCAGCAAAGGTACGCGCGCAAACAAACCCGGTTTAGGAGCAGGTGCCGCATGTGTCGGCGCAACCATAGGGGCGGGAGCGGCCAAGACCTGTGCGGGTTCTTGGATGTCACGTGCAGGGGCGGCACGCGATTTAGGTGCCGAAAGAACAGGTTCCGCACGCACAACCTGCGCCGGCCGATGAGCTTGTTGAGGGCGAGCAACCACGGGCTGTACGTGAAGATCACCGTCTAGATGCTCTTCGAAAACCGCGTCTTCCTCCGCAATGCGAGCCGCCATTTCACGGCGCTCGTTCCGGCTCTCTTGAACACGTTTCGCGGCCAGAACAGCTTCATTCGCACCACGCCCCATGAGGGTCATTAGGCGCGCGTACCCCATGATCAAACCCACGAGGAGGAACCGGCCGATAACGCGCAACTCAGGTTTAGTGAAGCCCAACACAAAGACAGCAGCCCCCAACATTGCCACACCAGAAACCAGCGAAAACAGTTTGAAACCGACCGTCGTTGTAACGCCAACTGCGTTGAGCAATCCTCCGGACACCATTTCACCGAACATACCGCCCAACCCAAAGCTGTGATCCCAGCTTACGGATGGCGCGTAAGTTTCGGCATGAACCGAAAAAATCGCAATCCAAATCGGTAGGAAAATCAACCGTGAGATAGCGCGCTCTTCGCCTTGATGCGCCGCAAATCGCACGCCCCAAACAAGCATCGCAATGGGAACACCCCAACTCGCGACGCCTGCGATAATGAAAAGTGGCGACGCGATCGCCGCACCAAAGCCACCCAACCAGTTTTGGATCGGGGCGCTTGTGGCGGAAAACCAACTTGGGTCCGTGGGTGAGTAAGACGCAAGTATCAACGTCGTCAAAAGGCCTGCAACGACCATTGCGACACCAATGAGTTCTTTGCCGCGTCTTTCGATGGCGGCCGTTACATTGGAGTCCAACAATGGGTCTCGTTGCCGTGTTTGATACGCCATACTCTACTATCCTTCGCTATAGATACAGTTTCGGATCTTCTTCAGACCCGCCCGCACCTCTTCTTTTGGGGCCACGAGGGCGACACGAATGTAGCCCTGACCCGGATTATGTCCGTTAACGTCGCGACTAAGATAAGCACCGGGAAGAACCCGTACACCCGTTTCGCGCCAAAGCTTTAACGCTGCAGCCTCGCCATCCTCAACCGGAAGCCAAAGGAAAAAACCGGCTTCGGGAGATTCGTAATTTTCGATGCCGTCGAATATTTCATCTGCAATATCGAATTTTTCCGCATAGAGCTTTCGGTTCGCAACTACATGTGCCTCATCATCCCAGACTTTTGCGGCCGCCATTTGAAGTGGCAGAGGCAAAGGGGCGCCAGAATAGGCCCGAAGTAAGCTCAAACGCGCCATCGTCTCTGGGCCACCCGCAATAAATCCAGACCGCAAACCAGGCAGGTTTGATCGCTTCGATAAGGAGTGAAAAATCACGACGCGTTCGGGATCAGCACCCATTTCTGCAGCAACTTGAAGTACACCAACCGGTGCATCAACCCGATATATTTCGGAGTAACACTCATCCGCTAGAATTTGAAAATCATACTTCTCGGCAAGGGTAATCAGTTCTTTCCAATAGGCGCGACTTGCGACTGCACCCTGTGGATTAGACGGCGAACAGATATACGCGAGGGCCGTACGACGAAGAGTTTTAGGCTCTAATCCAGCGTAATTCGGCATATATCCCGTCTCACGCTCGGCAGAAACATAAATGGATTCCGCGTTCACTGAAATCGCGCCAATCCCGTAAACTTGATAAAACGGGTTGGGAATGAGCACGACCGGAATGCCGTTTTTATTTTCAGGACAAAGCGCCATCGCCGCGTTGTAAAGCCCTTCCCGTGAGCCATTCACAGTCATAACCTGAGAACTGGGCAAGGCAACATTATATCGCCGCTCAATCCATCCAGCGATCGAGGCCAAGAGTTCTGGCGCTCCATCATTTGGAGGATATCGGTTAAAACCCGCAGCATTTTCAGCGATTACGTCGGTGACAAAGGGTGGGAACGGATGTGTCGGCTCGCCGATGGTCATAGCAAATGGCTCGCCGCCGGGTGCGTGCGAGTCCAATAGCGTTCTTAAACGCGGAAATGCGTATTCTGGCAGATTCGAAAACCGCTCTGGAAAAACCATATATGCCTCAATGTCGGGATCATAAGCGCCCCGTATGTTTCGAGACTACCTGTGCAAAGGGATTTGGTCCAGAAAAACGCCGTTGTTATCCGCAGCTTGGCCATATGCATGTGGCATTTAGGTCAGCCTATTGAGCAAGTGCAATTTCCGCAGCACGCCCAATTCTAAGCAACGCCTCTTCGCCCATGGGCTTTCCCATCAACATAAATCCAGCCGACGCCACACTTGTGGGCAACGTTAGAGCCGATAGTCCAAGCAAATTCCCAATTCTGGTATTTCGCAATGCCAGTAAATTCCGTGAAGAATAGTATGAATGGTCCGAGAGAAGACGTTTTTGGTTTGGCGGAAGGATCGGAGCCGTGGGTAGGACAATCGCGTCATACCCCGCCATTTCCAAATTCCACTTTGCGCGAATTTCATCAATCTTGCGCCAACCTGCAACAAAGTCGGATGCGAGAAAAGTTGCTCCGCTTCGGAAACGCTCTAGAATTTCAGGAAACATTTTCTCGGGGTTGGCTTCGATAACGTCCTTCCATGTCCCATACGCCTCGCTAGAAAACAGTATAGGGGAGAGCGCCATCGCCTCATGCAATTCGGGAAAAATGACATCCTCAACCTGTGCGCCATTCGAATTTAGGCGAGTTAGAGCCTGATTAAAACCAAGAGCCGGCTTATCTTCCACGTCCGCTTGCGCAATGGTTTGCAGCACACCTAGACGAACATTTCCAAGCCCCACGCCCCCAAGGTCAACAGGTTTTCGCCCCTCAATGAGCGCCAAAGCCTGCGCCGCATCCTCAACCGACCGACACAGTGGTCCCACGGTATCAAACCGCTCACAAAGAGGCACGACGCCTTTACAAGAGATCCGCCCAGATGTGGTTTTAAGGCCGACCAGATCGTTCCAAGCGGCCGGAATCCGTACTGACCCTCCCGTATCAGAACCAAGCGCAATAGGGGCAAGCCCATAAGCCACCGATGTCGCAGCCCCCGACGAACTTCCACCGGGGACAGCCTCCGCATCATTCACACAGGGAGGGGTTTCCTTCACTGGGTTTAGCCCAAGTCCCGAGAACGCCAGCTCGGACATATGCGTTTTTCCAAGGCAAACAGATCCGCCAAACGTTGCGGCCTTCAGGACTTCGGCATCGCTTTCAGGCACACGGCCAGCGAGTAAATCGCTTCCCGCTTCGGTCGCCACCCCTGCACTGTCAAAAAGATCTTTCCAACTGACGGGTACACCGTCCAACAGACCCAAACGCGCCCCAATTCGTGCCCTTTTTGCCGATTCCGCAGCTTCGGCCAACGCGCGTTCGCGTGTTACCTGTGTATAGATCTTGGCGCTTAGAGGGTGCGTATTAATGGCATCAAGATAGCATTGCGTGAGTTCAACGGGATGAACATCACCGCTCCCAATCGCTCGCCCCAAATCCGAGGCCGTCGCTTTTAGCCAATCCATTTTTCCACCCCTAATACCATATTTGCAATTTGCGACTCTAGCGACGACCGACCACATGGACAATCCCGCTAAAAGCGCCAATATACCTGTATGAAATTTGATTCCGATATCCTGATTGTAGGCGGCGGGCTTAACGGCGCGTCAATGGCTTTGGCCCTCGCTCAAGGTGGGATGAGTGTCATCCTCGTAGACGCCCTCCCAACCCAAGTTCGAAAAGCGAATGATTTTGACGGGCGCGGGTATGCGTTGGCGTTGTCCTCACAAAAACTAATGAGCGCTTTGGGCGTTTGGTCGGGGATCGCGCATCATTCCCAACCAATCTTGGATGTAAAAGTCACCGATGGGCGCGCGGGCGAAGGTCCTTCTCCATTTGTGCTGCACTTTGATCATCGTGAACTCGAAGAAGGCCCCATGGGGTATATGATTGAGGATCGCTTCTTAAGGTTCGCACTTTTGGATGCGCTGGAAAAAGAACCCAGAATAGAGACTATTTCGGGTGAAACCGTTGTTTCCCAAGAACAGACGGCAACCGGTGCCACTGTGACATTAGCCTCAGGAAAAACTCTTGCTGCCCGCCTCCTCATTGGTTCGGATGGCAAAAAAAGCCAGACCGCAGAGCGAGCAGGAATTACCAGAGACAACAAAGATTACGGCCAGACCGCCTTGGTTGCCGCCGTTGCGCATGACCTGCCACACGAGGGCTGTGCACATCAGTTTTTCATGCCGTCGGGGCCGCTGGCGATTTTACCCCTTCCGGGAAATGTTTCGTCCATTGTCTGGAGCGAAACGCACGAGAATGCCGATAGGATCAAGGCGCTCTCGGACGCCGATTTTCTGGAAGAGTTGCGCCCAAGGTTTGGGAGTTTTCTGGGAGATATTTCGTTGGCAGGTGGAAGGTTTTCCTATCCCCTTACCCTTTCGGTCACCCCAAAAATGGTTGCCCAACGTTTGGCCCTCATTGGAGACGCGGCACATGCGGTGCATCCAATCGCGGGCCAGGGTCTCAACCTTGGCTTGAGAGATGTCGGCGCATTAGCGCAAGTAATTATAGAAGCCAAACGTCGCGGAGAAGACTTCGGTGCCTCTGATGTTTTGGCGCGGTATCAACAATGGCGACGCTTTGATACGGCAGCCCTTGCGGGTGCGACAGACGGATTCAACGCTTTATTTTCAAACGATAATTCTGCGCTTCGGGCCGTAAGGGATTTGGGACTAGGTTTGGTCAATGCCATTCCGGGTGCGCGGCGACGCTTAATGCGCGAAGCTGCGGGCCTAACGGGAGACGTTCCCAAACTGCTGCAAGGACGCCCGATTTAATCGAGTTCGCGCGCCTCATCAATTAACATTACAGGAATGCCATTGCGGATCGGAAAGGCCAGATTGGCCGGTTTTGAGATGAGCTCCGCATTTTTGGCGTCGTAGTCGAGCCGCGCTTGCGTCAGAGGGCACACCAAGCTTTCGAGCATTTTCGGGTCAAAAAATCCTTCATTTGTCATTGTATTTGTTCCTTCTGTGACCCTGCATGAATGGCCATTTCCATCAAAGCCTGAAGCGTTTCTCGACGTGCTTTCAAATCCACAGCTTCCAATAGTGCTTGCTTCTCTTCTGGCTCAAATGGACAGAGCATCGACAGGGAATTGATCAACAATTCGTCCTCGGCTCCTGACAAATTTTCCCAATCGGTTTCCAATTCTTGCATATGAAAATACTTTTGAAGCAACGGAATAAAATCATCCCGCGGAAACTCTGGATCATGCTCTGGTCCAGCCACATCTCGTTCGAAACCCGTCCAGCTTGGCGTCGTGACTAAGTAGGGTTTAAAACTCTCGCGAACGTCCAAAGGTCGGTACCGTGACACACCCGAAAGTGTAATCATGTACCGCCCATCGGCAGTTTCTGAAAAACCGACGATCCGACCGGCACAGCCAACATTCTGATACGTCGTTTCGCCTTTACCTTTCTCGGTCTGGATGAGGCCGATCATACGGTCATCCGTCTTTAGGCAATCATCAACCATCGCCAAAAAACGCGGCTCAAAGACTTGCAGAGGCAGCCTCCCGCGCGGAAGGAGCAGCGCCCCATCAATTGGAAAGAGCGGTAAGGTCTCTGGAAAATTGACGGGCAATTTCATTGTTTTGAACTCGCTCCGGTTTTCGATTACACAAAAATCATTGAGGACAGTTTGCGCCGCCCATTCAGAGCGATCGGATCTTTCATGTCCAAGGCATCAAAAATGGTAAACATTTGAGATTTGGCAGCGCCGTCGTTCCAGTCTCTATCCCGCCTGAATAGCTCCAAAAGAGCTTCCACAGCCCCTTCGGTATCACCTGCAGCAAGTAGCGCAGTGGACAGATCGAAACGGGCTTGATGATCGTCTGGATTGGCCTCCACAGCAGCAGAAAGCTCAGTTTCCGGACCTGCGTTTGCGGCTTGCTTCGCTAAATCTACTTTCGCCCGTACCGCTTCAATAGCTTTACTCTCGGATATTTCCGCCGGAATACCGTTTAGCACAGCCTCGGCCTCTTCTACTTCGCCAAGCGCCAAATGGCACTTAATAATACCCGCAAAGGATGGCACATTCATGGGATCCTCTTCGGTGATCGCTACGAATGTTTGCAGGGCATCGTCAAATTCGCCAGCTTCAAACATTGCCTCGGCAGCCTCGACCGCATCTGCGAGTCCACCATCGGGCGCACCAGGCCCCATTGCAGCGATACGCTCAACAAACTGGTCAATCTCACTAGGGGGGAGTGCCCCCTGAAATCCGTCCACTGGCTGTCCTTGCCAGAAAGCATAAACTGTAGGGATGGATTTAATCTGTAATTGAGCGGAAATTCCGGGGTTTTGGTCAACGTCGACCTTTACCATTTTGACGGCGCCCTCAGCTTTGGTCACCGCAGCTTCGAGTGCTGGCCCAAGTGTTTTGCACGGGCCGCACCACGGCGCCCAGAAATCAACTATGATCGGAACCTCTTTGCTGGCTTCGATCACATCTTCCAAGAAGTTGGCCTCAGAAGACTCCTTGATTAGGGTCTCATCCGTAGGTTCGGCGGGCGCATCTGTTTTTCCAAATTCAAGCATCGATCACAATCCAATTAACGTCATTTCTATCTATATGGGGGTTGCGACCCTAAAGGTCAAAGGTTGCAAAGACTGGCGCGTGGTCGCTCGGCTTCTCCCACCCGCGCGCGTCGCGTGCAATTCGACTGCTGTGACCCGCGCTTTTAATATCGCCCGTCGCCCAAATGTGATCCAAACGCCGCCCTTTGTCTGCCTCCGACCAGTCTTTGGCCCGATAGCTCCACCAGCTATAGACCTTACCCTCTGGAATATCGGCCCGCGTCACATCATGCCAATCGCCAGATTCACGGGCCTCTTCGAATTTTTCAACTTCGATCGGCGTATGGCTCACCACTTTCAGAAGTTTTTTGTGATCCCAAACATCGTCTTCCCGTGGGGCAATATTCAAATCTCCGACCAAAATGGACTTTTTCGGCATATTGGCGCGGAAATCATCCCGCATATCAGCGAGGTAATCGAGCTTTTGACCGAATTTCTCATTCACCAAACGATCGGCCACGTCGCCGCCCGCTGGCACATAGTGGTTATGAATCGTTACGCCATTTTCGAGTTTCGCCGCCACATGTCGTGCGTGCCCAAGATTGGCGAAATCGTGCATCCCGACCAACTCAAGCGGAAGGCGCGAAAGGATCGCGACCCCATTATACCCCTTTTGGCCGTTTGCCACCATATGCGTATAACCAAGCGCGTGAAAAGCCTCGGTCGGAATTTTATCCACAGGGCTTTTACATTCCTGCAAGCACAAAATGTCCGGCGCCTGTTCCTCAAGTAATTTCAGTACGATAGGTTCACGAAGGCGCACAGAATTGATATTCCAGGTGCAGAGAGTAAAAGACATGTAGCGCTCCAAAATTTTCGTTTCCCAAGAATAGGGCGGAGCTGACGGAATAACCACCCAAAAGGATTTCTCGAAGCCGTAACCGCCGGATTTCGAGTTTACTCCTGCAAGTTCTATGCAATTACCTTGCCTTTTGTTTCCGAATATTAACCAAAATAACGGCTAATGCCCCTTTGTTGCCTCAAAGGCCTCCAATTTTCACCTTGAATCCTTGCTAGAAATGCACGTGATCAGGACGAATGGGAAAAAACATGCCAATACTCTATACGTTAGCAGACGATCAAATTTCGGTATCCGGAGGCGAATCCCTTTCCGGCATTAGCCAAGGTGACGGGACCCACTTGATTGGGGAAACGATCACCTTGAATTCCAAATTTTGGGAAACCATAGACATCACCGATGGAAACGGGTCATTCGACGATAACGATGAAGGCCAGTCGCTGAGCGAGGATATAACTTACGCCGGTACGGACTATAACGCGGGCGCGATTATTGAGGCTGAATTCCAGTTCCAGGTCCAAGATCCCGATGGAAACAATTACACCATAATTGCGATGAACATTCGGGAACCTGGTGATACTAATACTTACGGAACGATCGAAGGTTTGGCTTTTATCGGTCCGGTTGGTGGGTTTCCACCTGTTGGGGTTCCTCTTACGGTTATTTCTGCATCTGAGGGGCCAACGCCAGGTGTTACAAACTACGAAGACTACGCGTCCCCCGCCTGTTTCACACCCAAAACTTTAATCGAAACCGCCAGCGGTCCCCGCGCGATTGAGACGCTTTCACCTGGTGACTTGGTGGAGACATTGGAACACGGGCTAAAGCCCCTGCGCTGGAAGGGCGAAGTCAAGTTTTCGCGTGATGAGTTAGCATTATACCCTGTGTTTGAGCCTGTTTTGATTCAAAAAGGGGCTCTTGGGAATGGCGTACCAAAGCGTGATCTTCTCGTCTCGCCACAGCATCGTGTATTGATTTCCGATTGGCGTGCCGAACTGTTTTATGGCGAGGACGAAGTCTTGGTTGCAGCCAAGCATTTGGTGAACGGTACGACGATTTCTCGGCACCTCCCAACCGACGGCGTTACTTATATTCACCTACTATTTGACCATCACGAAGTTATCTTCTCCGAAGGTTTACCTTCAGAAAGCTTTCTGCCTGGCGCGGAAGTATGTGAAGGAATGGCCGCCGAAGTTCAGAATGAACTCTATGCGTTGTTTCCAGAACTTGAGGAGGATTGGAGCGCATTCAGTGCCGCCAAACCGAGCCTAAAAGCCTATCAAGCCGCACCGTTATTTGCATAAAAAAACCCGGGCACAAGGCCCGGGCAAGTCAACAGGGAGGTGCGACTTAACCCAGTCGCCGGGAACTTTTAGGAGGCGAGGCGATACCCGCCGCTTTCGGTAACAAGAAGACGCGCATTGCTTGGATCAAGCTCAATTTTCTGCCGCAGACGATAGATATGTGTCTCTAACGTGTGGGTTGTGACCCCTGCGTTATAGCCCCAAACCTCATGCAACAAAACATCCCGCGCTACGACACTGCCCGTGGCGCGGTACAAAAACTTAAGGATGTTTGTTTCCTTTTCGGTCAGGCGCACCTTCTTTTCGTCCTCGGTAATCAACATTTTGACCGCGGGCTTGAATGTATATGGACCCAGTTGAAAAACCGCATCTTCGCTCTGTTCGTGCTGGCGTAATTGCGCCCGAATACGGGCCAAAAGGACGGGAAACTTGAACGGCTTGGTGACGTAATCATTTGCACCTGCGTCGAGTCCAAGGATCGTATCCGCGTCGCTATCATGCCCGGTAAGCATCACAATCGGGCATTTAATCCCTTGCTTGCGCATCAAGCGACACAGTTCACGGCCATCGGTATCAGGTAGGCCGACGTCCAATATCACCAACTCATAAATGGCTTCTTTGGCTTTCACCATCGCCGTAGCACCCGAATCTGCCTCGAAAACATCAAAGTCTTCGGTCATAACCAATTGCTCTGAAAGAGCTTCACGTAGGTCGTCATCATCGTCGACCAGTAGTATTTTCTTGAGCGCTACCATGGGGAAACCTCCGTTGCTTGTGATAAGAGTTGTTCCTCTGAGAGGCGCAAAACAAGAGGCTGGCAGGAATAATCACGGTGACGTGTGGAAAACCAGCCTTATGTTTCAATTCCCACCCAGAATGGTTACATATCAGATGAATGTTGTAACAGAGTTTTGCGAATGCCCCTGACCCCAACCCTCTCCGAGCGGCTTGCCCGTGCCCGTGCAGACCTTCGAATGGGCGCACCAATCGTCCTATCCAAAGCCGGCGAGTCGGCACTTGTCATTGCGTCAGAAACATTGACCCCTGCCCGCCTTTCGGACCTTCGCGAATTGAGCGTGCCTCTTCTTTTGGCCATAACAACCCGCAGAGCCGAGACACTCAAGGCGCGCGCTTATGACTCGCAAGTTGCACGAATAGTCGTTCCGAGCGATGCCGACACAAAATGGATATATGCGGTTGCCGATCCAGAAAACGACCTGAGAGCGCCGATGAAAGGGCCCCTCAAAACCCTTCGCGAGGGCGGAAGTTGCATTGCAAAATCCGCAATCGGGTTGGCCAAGGCCGCGCGATTACTGCCGTCCGCCGTTCTATTGCCAATTGAAAACGGCCTCGCGTTCGCCCACGAAAACGATTTAACCCATGTGCCCCTTGAGGACGCTGAAGCGGAAATTGATGCAATGTCGCCTCTTACTTTGGTAGCTTCGGCACGCGTCCCCCTAGAGGTTTCCGAAGCGGGGCGCCTGCATGTTTTCCGCCCACTTGATGGCGGTGAAGAGCATTATGCAGTGGAAATTGGTCGCCCAGATCGTGGGAAACCCGTGCTCTCTCGCCTGCATTCTGCGTGTTTTACGGGTGACCTTATCGGCAGTTTAAAATGCGACTGTGGTCCGCAGCTGCGCGCAGCTCTTGCAGCGATGGGCGAGAATGGGGCGGGTGTTTTGCTCTATCTCAATCAGGAAGGGCGCGGGATTGGTCTTGCCAATAAAATGCGCGCCTATTCCCTTCAAGATCAGGGGTTTGACACTGTTCAGGCCAATCATCGCCTTGGATTTGAGGATGATGAGCGCGACTTTCGCATTGGTGCGGAAATCCTAAAACGCATGGGGTTTCAAAGCGTTAACCTCCTCACGAACAACCCTGCTAAAGTTGAAATGATGCAGGCGAACGGCATTCAAGTTGTCGAACGCGTGCCGCTGAAGGTTGGCGAAAACGCACATAATCACGCCTATCTTGCGACGAAAGCCGCAAAATCCGGGCATCTGCTGTGAAGCCATCCGACCTTGTCGTAACCCGTTGGGGGGCGCGGTTTATGGGGCGGCGTATTCCCTGCTCCATCGGGAAAGGCGGTTTTGTCGCCAATAAACGTGAGGGGGATGGCGGGACGCCGAGACAGGAAATGCGTCTAGTTGGAGGAGGATTCCGACAGTCGCGGCTTCGACGGCCACACGTTCCATTTCCAATGGATGCGATCGGCCCAGCCGATATATGGTCGGACGACTCGCGTGATCCAGAATATAATAGCCGAAAAACTCAACGGTTTTATAAATTTAGCCACGAGACGTTGTTCCGCGCCGACCCCCTATATGATGTGGTTTTATACACGGATTACAATTACCCACAGGCTACCCCCGGATTGGGGTCGGCAATTTTTGTGCACCAATGGCGGAAACCGCGGCACCCGACCGAAGGGTGCATCGCTTTTTCACGGCAGAATTTGCAATGGATATTGGCGCGATGGGCGCCCAATAGCAGAATTGTAGTAAAGGCCTAGTTGTAGCTGCGCGCGCCGAAAATTGCAGAACCAACTCTGACGTAGGTTGCGCCTGCTTTTATGGCAACTTCGAAATCGCCACTCATCCCCATCGAAAGCTCAGATAGATGATTTCGCGCCGCTATTTCCGCTAGTAGGGCGAAGTGTACGCTTGGATCTTCGTCAACAGGGGGGATGCACATGAGGCCAACGACCGGCAAACCATGCCCTACGCACATTTCGATAAAACCGTCCGCCTCGTCGGCAGAGACACCCGCTTTTTGCTCTTCCGCACCTGTATTAACTTGGACAAACAATTTCGGGCAGCTACCAACCTCTTTGGTTAATCGCGCTAGCGTGGTGGCCAGTTTTGGGCGATCTAGGGTGTGGATAGCATCAAAAAGCTCCATCGCTTGACGGGCTTTGTTTGTTTGGAGAGGGCCGAGAAGATGCAATTCCACAGGACCGTATTCCGCGCGTAGGTCAGGCCATTTTCCGGCGGCCTCTTGCACTTTGTTTTCGCCAAAAATCCTGTGCCCCTGATCTAGAACTGCGCGCACGCGCTCAAGTGGTTGCACCTTGGAAACCGCAATAAGCTTGGTGGATCCAGTAGGACGTCCAGCACTAGATTCTGCGGACTGAATTTTGGAAAGAGTGTTTTTCAGAGACATAATATGGCCTTTTGAGTTCACCCCAATGAGCCACAGTCTGGACAAAAAGAAAAGAGCGGACCGAAGCCCGCTCTTTCCAATTCACAATAATCCGGATGGATTAGAAGTTGAATTTGATACCAAGGTCACCAACTGTGTATTTGTCACCGTCGTTGAGTGGGCTCACGCTAGCGATACCGCCGGCAAGTGTAGCACCGCCACCGAGGTCGTATGCAGCACCAAGGCCGTAGGACTCAGAGGTAGTATCGAAGTCCTGAAGGTCTTTCTTAGTGTAGAAAGCAGTTACAGTCGTCGCACCAGAAGTCCAGTCACCGGAAACAGCGTACTGTTGAACGTCGCCGAAGCCAGCCCATTCGCCTTGAAGGTAAACACCTTTAACGCCCCATGTACCGTTAGTCCATTGAGCACCAAGAACCCAATCGCTCGCGTCGCCTGTACCAGCAACGTCGTTCGTAGCTTCATAACCACCAGCGATTGTAAGGCCATTGTCGTTAGACCATTTAGCACCAACCGAGTAGGACTGACCTACTTCACCAACAGCTGGAAGAAGCTGACCTGGAACGGAAACAGTACCGATTTGGGTACCGATTTGGCCGATACCAACGTAGAATACTGTGGAACCAGCTGCGTACTCATAAAGAGCCGAAGGAGTTGGGTACAGTGTATCTTGGTTGCCGTCTCCATCCAAATCAGTACCGGAGTTGAGGTACGTGATTTCGTTAAGGTCGCTCAAGCCTGTGTAACCGATACCGGAAACTTGACCAACAGCAGCTTTAGCAGCGCCGTCAACGTCGCCCATGGAGAGCTTACCGAAAGAACCGGAGATGAATACGGAACCAGCGCGACCAGCAGCACCGCCACCAGAGTTGTCAGCGCGGACGAAACCACCGAAAGACAGACCGTTGTCAGTTTCGCCGGATGCGGAGAAACCGATACGAATACGGCTGCTCATTTTGATGTTGGAATCGCCAGGAAGACCAGCATTATCACGGTCGTCATATACCAAACCCATGCGGCCGTCACCGGATACGGAGATGTCAGCGGCTGCGACGCCAGCGGTTGCAACGAGTGCAGTCGTAGCAATAAGAAGATTTTTCATTTCGTTTTTCCCTTGTAAGAGATTAAAGAGTGCACCTCAATTCAGGGAAATCCGAACTGAGTATGCTGTTCAATCGCCTTTCGGCTCCGGTTTTGCAAGTTCCCGATGCATCGCATAAACAAACCCTTTAAGGCTGATGCAGGTTTGCCACAGTCAATTTTCAGCTTCTTTGGGGACTCCAAACAGGGCGAACGATATTGTTCTCTTTATAGTATGGCTTAAAAAACTGAAAAACCTTGCTCCGCCTTTGGTGGTTGGTTACTAAATCCCCTGAAGCAATAAGGGGAAGCCAAAATGGTAGCGAGCAAATTTTTCAAATGGTTTTCATCGATTCTTTTGGTCGTGGGCATTTCCGCATGCGATTCTAAGCCAATCCCTGAGCGATCCCCTTTCCAAGAGAGTTATGAAGACACGCCACCCAGCACTGTTTGGGATATTTTTGCCAACAACACGGATCCAAACACCCAAATTGAGGTGAATAAATATCTTTGGAATGCGGCGCTTGAGATTCTCGACTTCTTGCCCGTTCAGGATGTCGATCCCTTTTCAGGCATTTTCATCACGGGATACGGCACACCTCCGGGTGGCAGCCAATCCTATCGCGCTGCCGTTTATATCCAAGACCCTGCTTTGGATGCGCGTTCTCTTAATGTCGCCCTTCAATCGAGCGGAGGTCGCGCAGTTTCTGCCGAAACCCAGCGTGCGATCGAAGACGCTATTCTTACGCGGGCGCGCCAACTTCGGTTGCGCGACAGCAATCTCTAATCTTGGAAGGCGCTTGCCGACCTAACCCGTCATTCGCATACGTCGAGCCCTGCAACCCACAGAAGAGCTCGGCGTTTTGCACGTAAAGGACTCATTCATGTCACGCTATATCGCCTCCGAAATCGAACCCAAATGGCAAAACGCTTGGGACGAGGCCGAAATATTCCTCGCCAAACGCGACCCTGCGAAGGAAAAATACTACGTCCTCGAGATGTTCCCCTACCCGTCTGGGCGTATTCATATGGGTCACGTGCGGAATTATACGATGGGCGACGTGGTTGCGCGGTATAAAGCGTCGTGTGGTTTCTCGGTCTTGCACCCAATGGGCTGGGACGCCTTCGGAATGCCCGCCGAAAACGCTGCTATGGCGATTGGTGGCCATCCAGCCGATTGGACCTATCAAAACATCGCCGACATGCGGGCCCAAATGAAGCCCTTGGGCCTTTCGATTGACTGGACCCGCGAATTTGCCACCTGTGATCCGGAATATTACGGCCAGCAGCAAAGCATGTTCATCGATTTCATGGGCAAGGGCCTTGTGTATCGTAAGGAAGCGGTTGTGAACTGGGATCCAGTAGACATGACAGTTCTGGCGAATGAGCAAGTGATTGATGGTAAGGGCTGGCGTTCCGATGCGCCCGTCGAGCGTAAATCACTAACACAGTGGTTCTTCAAGATTTCCGATCACGCCGACGAACTTCTGACTGCGTTGGATGATTTGGACAATTGGCCCGAGAAGGTCCGCACCATGCAGGCCAACTGGATCGGCAAATCGCGCGGCCTTGAGTTCGCCTTTGATTTGACCACCCCTCAAGGCGACATCAAAGACATTCCCGTTTACACAACCCGCCCCGATACATTGATGGGCGCGAGTTTCGTTGGCATTTCCGCCGATCACCCGCTGGCCCAAGCGCTCGAAGGCGACAACCCTTCGTTGGCCGCCTTTACCGCAGAATGCCGCAGCCTTGGCACGTCAGAGGCCGACATGGAAAAGGCCGAGAAGCGTGGCTTTGATACTGGCCTAAAAGTGCGCCACCCGCTCAACCCTGATTGGGAATTGCCGGTTTGGGTCGCAAATTTCATTCTAATGGACTACGGCACTGGTGCGGTCTTCGGTTGCCCAGCGCACGATCAACGCGATCTCGATTTCTCGCGCAAGTATGACTTAGCCGTCACCAACACCTTCTTTGCACTGGATGATGAGGCACCCGTTGGCAACACAGCCCTCACCCCGCTCAAATCCGAAAAAGTGCGCTGGGTCGACCACTTCGCAGGCCTCACCGAGGCCACAGGCGAAGAGGCCGTGGCTAAAACCATCGAATTCATGGAAGCGAAATCCCTCGGCAAAGGCGTCACCAAATTCCGCCTGCGCGATTGGGGCCTAAGCCGTCAACGCTATTGGGGATGCCCGATTCCGGTTGTGCATTGCCAAGCCTGCGGTGTCGTCCCTGAGAAAAAGGAAAACCTGCCGATTGAATTGCCCAAGGATGTCAGCTTTGACCTCCCCGGCAATCCGCTCGACCGTCACCCGACATGGCGCAACTGTTCCTGCCCGAAATGTGGCGCGGATGCCCTGCGCGAAACCGATACAATGGATACGTTTGTCGATAGCTCTTGGTATTACGCGCGTTTCACTTCGCCCAATTCTCCAACACCGACGAATGCCGAAGACGCAGCCTATTGGATGAACGTCGATCAATACATCGGTGGGATCGAGCACGCGATTCTTCACCTTCTCTATGCGCGCTTCTTTGCACGCGCGATGCAAATCTGTGGTCACTTACCCGAAAGCGCGATTGAACCCTTCAACGCGCTCTTTACGCAAGGGATGGTAACGCACGAAATCTACCAAACTCTCGATGGGAATGGGCGCAAAGTCTATCACCTGCCCGAAGATGTGACCGACGGAAAATTGGCCGATGGCACCGAAGTCGAGATTATCCCCTCGGCGAAAATGTCGAAATCCAAAAAGAACGTGGTTGATCCAGACGACATTATCACAAGCTTTGGCGCCGATACCGCCCGCTGGTTCGTCATGTCCGACAGCCCGCCCGAGCGCGATGTCGAGTGGACCGCCGCTGGCGCTGAGGCTGCCTCAAAACACCTCGGTCGCGTTTGGCGACTGGCGGATGAAAACCGACAGAGCGCCGAGGAGGCGGCTGCCGACGGCAGCTCCGACGAGGCGCTCCTGCGAGCCACCCATAAAGCAATTGAGGCGATCACCGCCGGAATCGATGGATTCGCCTTCAACACGTCCGTCGCCCAGCTCTATGGTTTCACCAATACGGTTGCGAAATCCAAAGCATCTACTGCTGCGCGCCGCGAAGCCCTCAAGATCATGGCTCAACTGATGTCCCCCATGACGCCCCACTTGGCCGAGGATATGTGGCAAATGCTCGGTGGCGAAGGCCTCGTTGCCCAAGCGCCATGGCCCAAAGCCGATCCCGCGCTTTTGGTCGACGATGTGGTGACGCTTCCGATCCAAGTTAATGGCAAACGCCGCTCCGAAATCACGGTACCTGCGGACATGCCCAAAGAAGAGGTTGAAAAACTGGCTTTGGCGGATGAAGCTGTGATCAGAATTCTTGAGGGGAAAGCCCCTAAAAAGGTCATCGTTGTACCAGGTCGGATTGTGAATGTTGTCGCTTAATCGCCGTTTCTTTTTTCTTTCCGCCACAGCCCTCGCATCGGGCTGTGGTTTTGAGCCGGTGTACGGCCCTACCGGCAGTGCCCAAGGTCTACGGGGATCTGTTCTCGTTGACGCGCCGATTGACAAAAACAGCTTTGACCTCACCAAACACCTCGAAGACCGCCTTGGTAGGGCAACCGATCCGCGCTTTGGCCTCTCATATCTGATTGAAACCAGCATCGACCCGCTTGGCATCACGCCGAACCAAGAAACCACGCGCTATAACGTGCTCGGTGAAGTTGCCTTCGCCCTACGCGACCTCAATACCCAGAATGTTCTCACCGAAGGCGTCGCCAAGAATTTCACAAGTTTCGGCGCCACATCCAACCCTGTCAGCACGCGTACCGCGAGTGAGGCGGCTTTTGAACGTCTCATGATCGTCCTTGGGGATGATATAACCGAGCATCTTATCCTCAATTCAGGGAGCTTCCTCCCGTGAAGCTTTCGCCGCGCGACGCAACCGGATATTTCACCAAGCCCGACCCGAAACGAACGGGCCTGTTGATTTACGGAGCGGACGCGATGCGTGTGGCCCTAAAACGCCAAGAAGTTATCTTGGCCCTGATTGGCCCCACTGGCGACGACGAAATGCGCCTCTTTCGGATTCCGGCTTCTGACATGCGCAAAGACCCCGCCATGCTTCTCGATGCCGTAAAATCCCAAAGCTTTTTCCCGGGTGCACGCGTGGCCTTTGTTGAGGGTTGCACTGATGCCCTTGTCAAACCCGTCGCCGCCGCCCTAGCGGAATGGCAACCCGGAGATGCGCAGGTCATCGTAACGGCCGGACAGCTCAAGGCCACATCCGCCCTGCGCAAGCTGTTCGAAGGGCACGGCAATGCCTATGCGGCAGGTATCTATCATGATCCTCCAAGCCGTGCGGAGATCGAAGCCGACTTGGCAAAAGTGGGTCTAACGCGGGTAAGTCCGGACGCAATGGAAGCCCTCACGGCGCTTTCCAAGGAAATCGGACCGGGAGATTTCCGTCAAACGATGGAGAAACTCGCTCTCTATATGCTGAGCAGTTCCGAGTCTGCGACTCCGCTAGATGTTGCCGCCTGTGCCCCCTCATCCACGGAGGCTGCACTCGACGATATTTTAAATATTGTCGCGGAAGGTCGCAGTGCGGAAATTGGGCCAATCATGCAAAAACTCGAAGCCCAAGGCGTTCAACCCGTTGGATTGTGCATTGGCGCGACACGACATTTCAGAACACTTCACGCAGCTAGCGCCGATCCGGGTGGACCGGCAGCAGGCATCGGCCGCCTGCGTCCCCCCGTTTTTGGGGCGCGTCGCGACCGTATGCTGCGCCAAGCCCAAAAATGGGGCACCCGTCGTTTGGAAGCCGCGCTCTCTATGCTCCTGGATACCGACCTTCAGCTACGCTCCACAAGTCGCGCGCCAACTATGGCGCTGGTGGAGCGCACTTTGGTGCGCCTCTCCATGCTTGGCGGCCTTAAGTAGCCGAATTAGAGCCGCTTTCGGCCCAACGAACCGCAGCTTCCGCCGCCAGTTTTCCAGTCGCTAAAGATGCTGTAATCAGATACCCACCCGTGGGCGCTTCCCAATCCAGCATTTCACCCGCACAAAATACACCTGGGCGGTTTTTAAGCATGAGATCCTCTGTCATCCCATCAAATTTCACGCCACCTGCCGTTGAAATAGCTTCGTCCAGCGGCCGAGGTCCTTTCAGCGGCACGGGAAGCGCCTTAAGCACTGAAATGAATGCATTGCCCGTTGGCAACGGGCGCGCAAACTCCTGTAGCAAAGCCATCTTCACAGGCGTTAAGCCTAAAACTTTGCGATAAAAGTTGGCCATACTCGTTTTGCCCTGAGGCCTTGCCAAGCGCTTGCGGATTTGATCGCCTGTAAGGTCGGGCAAAAGATCAAGCGTCAGGGTCTCTCCGTCGCGAAGCGCGGTAGACACGGTATAAATGCCGCCCCCTTCGAGTCCCGTGCGGGACACAACAATTTCCCCGCGATGGGTTTTGCCCGCAACAATCAATCCAACGGGCTTAACAGGGCTTCCGAAGTGGCGCTCCATATGCGACGACCAATCCACAACAAACCCCATGTTCGCAGGCTTGAATGGCGCAAGCGGCGTATCTATCCATTCGGACCACGCCCCATCAGAGCCTAATCTTGCCCAACTCGCGCCACCACAGGCCAAAATCGTTACATCCGCCTCAACCTCTTTGGCGCCTGCGCTTGTTTCAAACTGAAACGACGGACCCGCGCAACCAACCCATTTCCAGCCCAGTTCCAAAGTAACGCCCTTGCCCCCCATCCGTGCCAGCCACGTTCTAAGAAGTGGAGAAGCTTTCATCGATCTTGGGAATACACGGCCCGTTGAGCCAGTGAAAACAACCTGATTTAACCCCTGCGCCCACGCCATTGCTTCGCGGGGACCAAACGCGGTCATGGCAGATTTCAACGCTTCAGGCATGTCGCCAAAAGTCGCCAAAAACTGTTCATCCGTCTCGTTCTTGGTGATATTCAGACCAGACTTTCCCGCCATAAGAAGCTTGCGCGCGGGGCTTTTCTTGGTTTCTGCAACGGTGACAGAAAACCCCGAATCCGCCAATATTTCGGCCGCCATAAGCCCTGCTGGGCCTGCGCCGATAACCAATGCCGTTTTCATCTCGAAGATTCCTTTTCGCCGTTCGGGCAAGTTGATTTGATTGCAAAGGCAATCTCTGGCTTGGCAGATATCACGTCCGCGCAAAGGGATTCAACCGTCGTAAATAAATGCTCCCGAGAAACGACTTGGTCCACGAGGCCGTACGAAAAGGCCTGCTCGCTCGTCAGTTTTTGTCCGCATAGAAAAACAAGCTTCGTGCGTGACGGACCAATAAGGGCGGCCATGCGTTTGGGATCGGAGGGCTGTGGAAGGAAACCGTGCTTCATGACGGGATAAAAAAACCGCGCCTCCGGCACTGAAATCCGAATGTCACAGGCCAGCGCCATGCCAAAGGCGCCCCCCGCAATCGTCCCGTTTAGGGCGCATATCGTAAGGCCTCGCAAAGCGGTAATTTCTCCAGAAAGCTGCTCCCAAAGTAGGCTTTCAGCCAGACCTGCGCGGGCTTCGTCCAAATCGGCACCGGCGCTAAAAACAACTCCTGTCCCCGTAAAGACAACGGCTTTCGCATCCCGCGCTTGACGGACAATGCCGATCAAATTTTCCAGCATCTCGCGCGTTAGCGAGTTGGCTTTTTGCGGCCGATTGAGGGTTACCGTCCAAACGCCCTCTAGCTGGGAGACATCAATCATTGCGCTATTCCAGACCGAGAGTGGCGCGAAGTCCCGCCTCTCTAAGGGAAAGTTCCTGCCCCAAATGTGGGTCTGATGCGGGGGAACACATCCAAACGAGCGCCTTGGCAGGCCATTCGGCAGGGACGTGATCCGAGACGTTTAACTTACTGACCGGATTAATGCCGCTGGCTTTAATTTTGACCTGCATATCTGTCGCGACCGTTCCGGGGGAAAGGCCCATGACCCGCAAACCCGTTTCGTGGCCTTCCAAATGGGTTGCGCGCGTCAACATGAAGGTCGCCGCTTTGCCCGTGCAATAGGCGCTCCACCCTTCCATCGGACCATGCGCCGCACCCGACCCCACGTTCAAAATCGTACCCGCTTTGGCGGCAAGCATGTGCGGCATCACTGCACGGATACAATGATAGGCCCCTTTGACATTTATATCGATTGAGCGCGCCCATTCCTCTGGATTAGACTCGAAAAGGGAGCCAATAGGGTCGACGACTCCTGCGTTGTTGATCAAAATATCCACGGCCCCGAACCTCGCCTGAGCGGACACAATCGCCGCGGAAACTTCTGAAAACTGGCTCACGTCGCATTGGATCGCTAAGGCTTTCCCGCCAATCTCTTGTGCGATTTCGGCGATCGCATTCCCGCTTCTGGCAAGGAGCACAACATTTGCACCCGCCTGAGCAAACGCCCGCGCCGCCGCCGCGCCTATCCCGCGACTTGCCCCCGTAATTACAACTGTCTTTCCAGCAACACTCATGTTCTCTCCTCGCAAATTTTCTACAACTTAAACCAATGCAATTTTCAAAGAAAGGCCCAGTGCCGCTTGCGAATTTAGGCGCTTCAGTACAATGTATTCCCAAGCAATTTTTGAATCGAAGGAATCACAATGACATATTTGAAAATAATTAGCGTTGCGACGGCGACATCGGCCCTGTTGAGCAGTGCTGTGTTTGCAGATGTGACCTCTGAGCAAGTTTGGAACGACCTCAAAACCACCTACGAAAATCTCGGCTATTCAATGGACGTCGGCAGCGAGAGCCAAGACGGCGAAACATTGAACATTGCGGACATTGTCTTGACCGTACCCGTCGAAGATGACGAGTCTGTTGTTGTGACTGGCCTGTCGTTCGGATTTGAGCAACTCTCCGACGGCACTGTTTCCATCCACATTCCTGACGAGCTTCCGATTATGGCGGAAGTTGATGACGTGGTCGTCACGCTTATTTTGACATCCCAAGACATGAGCATCATCGCAAGTGGCGACGACACAACAACCAATTATGATTTCTCGGCTACAACCTATGCCCTTGCCCTCAAGGACATCAAGCAAGGTGATGTTGCGTTTTCCCCAAAAGCGCTGGTGACCTTCAGCGAATTGGCAGGTTCCTATGCCTTCACAAAGGGCTCCCTCTTCAAAATGGTTGGCACATTTGATGTTGCCGAAACGGACATTGAGGTTGATATCAAAGATCCCGAAGGTGGCGCGCAGATGGTTACTGCGATGGTCAATCTGAAAGGCTTTACGGAAGCGTTTGATTACGCGATTCCAGAAGAAATCAACTACGAAGACCTTGCAGCCGCATTTGCCGCTGGCTTCGGCGGGAACATTTCGTTTGGTCACAGTGGTGCAACGTTCGATATTGTTGTTACGGACGAGAGCGAAGGCTTTGACCTAAAGGGATCAACTGCAGAAGGATCCGCGAAATACGCCCTTTCCCAAGGAGGCCTTGGCGTAGAAACGAGTTCCAAAGGTACTCAGGTAACTATCGTTCCAGCTCAAATGCCCCTTCCGATTTCCTTTAGTGTTGAAGAAACCAATAATGTATTCACTATGCCTGTTTCTAAGTCGGATACACCCGATGATGTGGGTCTAACTATGAAGCTTATTGGGTTATCCGTTGATGAAGCACTTTGGAGTATGATCGATCCCGCAGGCACATTACCGCACGATCCGGCAACGTTGATTGTTGATCTCTCTGGCAAACTTAATCTTGATTTCGACCTGTTTAATTTTGAAGAAGCCGAAGAGATGTCAGGCGATGAGTTCCCGGGTGAATTGCACAGCTTCAACATTGATGCGCTCCAACTAACCTTGGCGGGTGCCGAGTTTACCGGCGATGGTGCCTTTACCTTCAATAACGACGACCTCGAAACATTTGACGGCCTTCCTGCACCAACGGGTGCGCTTAATTTGAAACTTGTGGGCGGCAATGCCCTCCTCGACAAATTGGTCGCGATGGGCCTCATTCCTGAAGAGCAAGCCATGGGCGCGCGGATGATGACGGGTCTTTTTGCCAACGCAGGCGAAGGCGAGGACGAGCTTGTTTCCAAGATCGAAGTCAATGCCGACGGATCGATCTTGGCCAACGGTCAACGCATCAAATAGGCGTTTCTAGATCGAGACATTCAAAGGCCGCTAGGGAAACTTGGCGGCCTTTTTCGTGGCCCACCCTTGCACCTGAGCGCACACAGGGCTACCTCATTGCGCATAGATCCACAAAAGCGAGCCCCAAATGAGCAAATCAACAGCTTCCACCACCGATGATCTTGCCAAATTCACCGACGCCTTGCTCAAAGCCGCCAAAATCGCGGGCGCGGATGGTGCGGATGCAATTGCAGTTGAGGGGTCTTCCGCCACAATCGACGTTCTTAAAGGGAAGCTTGAACATGCCGAGCGTTCCGAAGGCGTAGATATCGGTTTGCGTGTACTAATCGGCCAGCGACAAGCTTGCGTATCGGCCAGCGATACCCGCGATTATACGATTACCCAAATGGCCGAGCGCGCCGTCGCAATGGCCAAAGAAGCCCCCGAGGACGCCCATATCGGCCTCGCCTCACAGGATCAATTGGCAACGGATTGGAATGTCGACGCGCTCGATATGAACGATCCCGCCGCGCCACCCAGCCCCGAGGAACTCCAAGAGTTAGCGCAACGTGCAGAGGCCGCCGCACAAAACGTCGAAGGCGTCAGCCAAGTTCAAGCGACATCGGCTGGCTATGGAAATCGCCGTGTTCACCTCGCCACAAGCAATGGTTTTTCGGGCGGCTATGCGCGCAGCGGTTACTCAGTTTCCACAGTCGCAATTACCGGCTCTGGGGCCGACATGGAACGAGACTATTACGGCGATAGTCGCACCTATTTCTCCGATCTCTATAGCCCCGAACACATCGGAAAAATCGCAGGACAACGCGCCGTAGAACGCATCGGCGCGCGCCAACCAAAAACTGGATTCTTCCCTGTATTATTCGACGAGCGTGTGTCTGCCACCCTCATTGGACATCTTTTGGGTGCGATCAACGGGAGTGCCATCGTCCGCGGTGGAAGCTTTTTGCGCGACAGCTTGGGCGAACAGGTTTTGCCAAAAGGTATCTCCCTCATTGAGGATCCACACCGCGCTCGCACGTCAGGAAGTCGGCCCTTTGATGGCGAGGGGCTGCTCACACAACGCCGCGCAATCGTTGAGGACGGCATATTGACGGGCTGGACGCTCGACCTTGCAAACGCACGCGCGTTGGGCATGGAAAGCACCGCAAACGCATCACGCGGAACCTCTTCACCGCCTTCACCAAGTTCTGGAAATGTGTCCCTAACGCAAGGGAATATGACCCGAGATGAGTTGCTAGCCGAAATGGGCACAGGGCTCCTTGTCACCTCTATGATCGGCAGTTCGATCAACGCTAACACAGGGGATTATTCCCGTGGCGCGTCTGGGTTCTGGGTTGAAAACGGCGAACTTCAATGCGCCGTGAATGAATGTACCATTGCGGGAAACCTCAAGGATATGCTGCGCACGTTCACGCCCGCAAACGATGCGCGCACGCATTTATCGCGCGTTGTTCCGTCGTTGTTGCTCGACGGGATGACCCTAGCTGGTGGCTGATATTGATCTCCTGATCGACGCCGCATACGCGAGCGGAGAGATTGCAAAAAAATACTGGAAGAAAACACCCGATGTTTGGGAAAAATCCGGCGGTGCGGGCCCCGTAACCGAAGCTGATTTGGCCATCGACAGAATGCTCAAGTCAGAATTGACGCATGCGCGACCCGATTATGGCTGGCTCTCTGAGGAGACTGAAGACACTTCGGATCGCCTAAATCGCGAGCACGTTTTCATCATTGATCCGATAGATGGCACACGCGCCTTTATCGAAGGCTCTCCTACATTTTCCCACTCCCTTGCCATTGCTAAAAACGGAATCATAACGGCCGCCGCTGTTTATTTACCTGCCCTAGACCGGCTCTATTGCGCCACAGAACATGGATATGCGACCCTAAACGGCGACAAAATTGATGCGAGCACACGTACCAGCATTGATGGCGCAACAACGCTCGCAGCCAAAACAAATTTTTCGGCCTACCTTTGGCAGGGCCCCGTTCCACAGTTCGACCATCATTTTCGGAGTTCCCTCGCCTATCGGCTTTGTTTAATCGCGAACGGGCGTTTTGATATCATGCTCACTTTGCGCGATACTTGGGAGTGGGATGTCGCCGCTGGCAGCTTGATTGCCGAACGCGCTGGTGCATGTGTTACCGACCAAATTGGCCAACGCGCTCTCTTTAACAATCCGCGCCCGATGCTGCATGGAATGGTTGCAGCCCCACCAGAAATTCACGCGGGCATAATTTCGCGACTTGCACCGCGCTAAGTCCCTTTCCCCCTGAACCGATCTCCCTTAGACTGTTTCCAATTCCCAAAACCACGATGAGGATCACATGACACAACGCCTACACTTAGTATTCGGGGGCGAATTGGTCGACCCGACCAAAAACGTTTTCAAAGATGTGAATGACATTAAAATCGTGGGCATGTTCCCCGACTACGCGAGCGCCTATGATGCGTGGAAATCCGAAGCCCAGCGCACAGTCGACAACGCCCATATGCGTTTCTTTATCGCGCATATTCATCGTCTTCGCGATGAGGAAATAGCGGCTTCCTCGACCGAAGAGCTGGGTTAAAGTCGACCCGAAATGTCGTTTTCGCTCTCTCTTTTTCTGAAGGCCCAAACGCGGCGTACTGCAGAAGTGCAGATCGCGCTCGAGAGCGAAAACTCACCCGGTGCCGCCGAAGAAATGGGAATTGCCAGCGTCGAAAGGCCGCGAGGGGTTCTCGTTTGGCTCCACGCTCCCGACGTCACGAAGGCGCATGCTCTTACAAAACTCATTCGACAATTGAGCGAGGACTGGCCCTCGGTGCATTTCCTTGTGACCACCCCGCGCAATGACAGAATTCCTTTTACGACCGACGCTCTTCCTCGTCACTGCTTTCATCAGTTTTCGCCCGCAGAAGTCCCTATTTTCGTCGAGAATTTCCTAAAACACTGGAGGCCAGATTTAGCTGTTTTTGCCGGAATTGATACCGGTCCAATCACCGTTCTTTGCACCTCCAATAGCCGAATTCCTTTGTTTCTCATCGATGCAAAACTCGACGCACGTAGCTTTTCTGGTGTGCGCGACCGGTTCTCGGGCCAAAGGTCGGTCATGCGGGAGGTGTTGCGGCGTTTCAATTACATTGACACAGTGGATGCCTCCTCTGCAAAAGCGCTTTCCGCTTTGGGAATTGAGGGGAGCCGGATCACAATTTCTGGCCCTATAGAGGAAGTGAGCACGACACTGCCCTGCAATGAAGAGGATCGCATTCACCTCGCGAAAACCCTCGTTGGCAGGCCAGTTTGGTTTGCGAGCAATATTCCCAAAGTGGAAGAGAGCATCGTTTTGAATGCGCATATGACAGCGAGCCGAACGGCACATCGCTTGTTGCTCATATTGTCGCCCGATTCGAGCCAACGGGGGTCTGACCTTGCAGATGAGTTTGCTCAGAAGGGACTTCGGGTGAAACTGCGTTCGCTTGGCGAGATTCCAGATGACGAAACCCAAATCTACATTGCTGACACAGATGGCGAACGTGGGCTTTGGTATCGTCTTGCAACTGTGAGTTTCCTCGGATGCAGCCTTGCTGCAGGACACGCGATTCAGTCACCGTTTGAGGCCGCTGGCCTTGGCTCTGCTATCTTGCATGGACCGAACCTAGGGACGCATCGCAAAGTATATGAGGCTTTGAATTCGGAGGGGGGAGCGCGACAGGTCGGCACCACAACCGAACTGACCAATGGACTTCTTTCGCTCCTTGCGCCGGACCAATCCGCGGCGATGGCGCATTCTGCATGGGATTTGACGACCAAAGGGGCGCGCGCCACGGATTTGGCCGTTGCTCGTATTGAAACGATGCTCGAAGATATCGGAGCTTTTTGATGAAACAACCGCTGTTTTGGTACCGCCCATTTGAGAATTCGTGGCGCGACAAATTGCTCGCGCCTCTGGGAAAACTCTATGCATCGGGCACGGCGCGTCGCCTCTCAAAAACTACTGGCTACCGCCCAAAGATGCCTGTGATCTGTGTGGGCAACATCAATATCGGTGGCACGGGAAAAACCCCGACCGCTATTGCTCTGATCCAACTCCTTCAAGGCATGGGCCGAAAACCCGCGCTCTTGTCACGCGGATATGGTGGCAAGCTTGAAGGGCCGGTACGCATTGACCCGAACGGACACTTCTCTAGCGAGGTGGGCGACGAACCAATGTTGCTCGCGGCCTTCGCGCCTTGCATTGTTGCTAAAGACCGCGCCGCTGGCGCGCGTTTCGCCGAAACCCTTGATATCGATGTTCTTATTTTGGACGATGGCTTCCAGAATCCCTCCGTTGCAAAGGATCTTTCGATTGTCGTTGTGGACGCTGCATTAGGGTTCGGCAATGGTCGTGTCATACCGGCCGGCCCACTGCGCGAACCTCTTCATGTGGGTCTAATACGGGCCGATATGGTGATATCTGTTGGAAATTCCGCCGCCCAAGAGCAATTCACTAAAGCATGGGGGCACGCAGTTGGAGTGCCACGTCTTGAAGGAGAGTTGACTGTTTTGCAAATGGGGATGGATTTTTCCGGCCTTCGGTGCTTGGCCTTCGCCGGAATTGGTCACCCCGAGAAGTTTTTTGAAACACTCAAGTCCCAAGAGGTTGAACTGATAAAGACCGTCGCCCTCGCCGATCATCAGCGCCTCAGTGAAGCGCTAATGCGTCGTCTTGAGTTCGATGCAGCAACACTAGGGGCGCAATTAATCACAACGGAGAAAGACGCCGTTCGTTTACCCAGCGCCTTTCGACAAAAGGTTCTGACCTTGCCTGTTCGTTTGGAAATTAAGGACGCGACCGCTTTGGTCGAAGCCCTGAAATCCGCAGGAATAGACTAGGGTATCTTGGTGGTTCCTAGTTTGGGCGAAGCTTGATCAAGCGCCAATTGGCTTTTCGAAAACGTAATTGGTGTTCGTACCCCAGAGACGCCCTCAGGCGAAATTTTAAGACCGCGATGCTTAACCTGTGGATCGTTGAAAACGTCCTCAATCGTATTGATCGGCCCCGCCGGCACACCGAAATTTTCGCACGCGGCAAGAAGTTCGGCCTTTGTCATTTTGAGTGTGTGAACTTCGAGTAACGCGCCAAGCGCCTCTCGATTTGTCACACGCGCGCTGTTCGTGGCGTATTGCGGGTCAGAGGCAAGGGTTTGAACAGAAAGCAATTCGCAGAATTTGACAAACTGACTATCGTTTCCGACGGCGACGATTATGTGACCGTCCGAGCACCCAAACGTTTGATAGGGAACAAGATTTGGGTGCGCGTTGCCAAGCCGCTTCGGCGAGATACCCGTCGCGAAATAGTTCATTGACTGGTTGGCTAGGATTGCGGTGCCAACATCCAAAAGCGCCATATCGACCTGTTGCCCTAACCCCGTTTTCTCCCGCTCATGGATCGCCGCAAGGATGGCCGTACTGGCGTAAACCCCTGTAAAAACGTCAATAATCGCCACGCCTGTTTTCTGAGGGTGGTGCTCAGGGTCACCTGTGACCGACATAAGGCCCGACATGCCTTGGATGATATAGTCATAGCCCGCGCGTCCAGAATAGGGGCCCGTTTGACCGAAACCCGTGATCGAACAATACACCAGACGTGGATTGATTTCGGCAAGACTGGCGTAGTCCAACCCGTATTTCTTGAGCCCGCCAACCTTGAAGTTCTCAATCACAATATCCGCGCTTCGGACCAAATCACGTACCTGTGCCTGACCTTCGGCTGTTCGGAAATCAATACAAATTGAGGATTTCCCACGGTTCGTCGCATGGAAATACGCCGCCGAGGTTTCGCCATTGTGTTCGATATAGGGTGGGCCCCAACGGCGTGTATCATCGCCCTCAGGACTTTCGACTTTAATGACTTCTGCGCCCAAATCCGCCAATATCTGGCCACACCAAGGGCCCGCCAAAATGCGGGCCAATTCAATGACTTTTAGGCCAGTTAATGGCGGCTGGGACATATTTTAAAGCAACCCGTCGAGGTGGTCTGCAAACTCTTGATAGGTTGCGTTTTCAAACTTCTTCCCGTTGATCATAAAGGAAGGCGTTCCCGTGATCTCATCGCGAGTCGCGTTTTCCTGGAACCAAGCAACAAGGGCCTCTGCTTGCTCGCCATCTGCCAGGCAGGCGTCGAGTGCATCCTTGTCTAAGCCATCAACCAGTCCGATTTTGCGCAAGTTTTCCGCAATTTCGGTTGGCTCGCCGGTCGCCCAAGTTTTCTGATTGTTATAGAGCGTTTCGGTAATAGCAAAGAACCGTTCTTCGCCGCCACAACGTGCAACCATGGACGCCCAAAGACCGTACCGATCAAAATAAACTTCCCGATAGACAAAGCGAACTTTGCCTGTATCGATATAGTTTTCTTTGATTTTCTGGAACGTGCTTGTGTGGAAATTCGCGCAATGCGGGCATGTGTAGGAGGCGTACTCAATAATTTCGATGGGCGCCTCGGGTGATCCCAAGACCATTTCTGTGATGCCCGTCATTGGGGCGGTTTCTGCATCCTGTGCAAAGGCAAAGGAGCCTCCCATCGCGGGAATGATCGAAAGGGCGAGTGCGGAAGTAAATTCGCGACGGTTCATTTGGTCACCTATTTTTGTTTTCTGGAAAGGACGTTCGCGCCCAGAGCTTCAAGAGCGGCTCGCAGGTCGGCGTTTTGGACTGGCGCTGCAAATGATTTTGCAATGGCAGCTTTTTGTGGATCGGGAGTGGGTGTTGTTTTGGGGGCATGGGCAAAATCGATCTTCCCTTCGGAAAATCCACTCCGCGCAGTTTGGGTAATCCGAATCGCCGAAATCGCCGCGTGGCCGTAAACTTGGTTTACGCGGGTTCGGATTTGCTCCTTTTGCATCTCCAACATCGGTGCTTGCGCGCCAGTCGTCAGCAGCGTCAAAGTCGCGCCAAAACTACCCCGACCATATTTTACATCCACAGGACGGGCGATCTTGGCTGTCTCTTCACCCACGATTTCGGCCCAATGCGTCAACATCCGCGTCACAGCAAAGCCACGCGTCTCCGCCGATTTGCGGATTTGCCCCTGAAGCAAACTCGAAGTGCGCTGAAAGCCCTTCATGTTGCGGCCAGGTTTTTGATAGCGCGTTTGCGGCTTCATCTGTTCATCCCTGTGTTGCCTGCTATTCTATGCGCCATGGCGACGTGCGCCAGTGAAATAGCGATAACGATTGGATAAACAATGCGTGACCTGCCGAAATCCGCCGATCTTTTGGCATGGTACGACCTGAATGCACGCGAAATGCCATGGCGTGTGGCGCCAGCGGCGTCGATTGCGGGAATACGGGCGGACCCCTATCGCATTTGGCTTTCGGAAGTGATGTTGCAACAGACCACAGTGGCCGCAGTTCAGGCCTATTTCATAAAATTCACAACGCTTTGGCCAACTGTGCGCGATTTGGCAGCAGCAGAAGACGCCGATGTGATGGCCGCATGGGCGGGCCTTGGATATTACGCAAGGGCCCGAAATTTGCTAAAATGTTCGCGCAGTGTTGTCGCGGATTATAACGGTATTTTTCCATCCACCCGCGCCGAACTTGAGAGTCTTCCGGGAATTGGACCGTATACCTCTGCGGCGATTGCATCGATTGCCTTTGATCGTGCCGAAGTTGTTGTTGACGGAAATGTTGAGCGGGTTATGGCGCGTATCTTTGCCCATGACGTCCCACTTCCCGAGGCCAAACCCGCCTTAAGGGACTTCGCAACAAAACTAACGCCCCAGAAACGCGCGGGGGATTACGCACAGGCGGTTATGGATTTGGGCGCGACCCTTTGTTCTCCTCGCAATCCAACCTGCGCGCCTTGCCCATGGACAGAAAAATGCCGTGCCCAAAAATTAGGAATCGCCGCCGAACTGCCCAAGAAAACGCCGAAAAAACCCAAGCCGACTCGGTTCGGCACCGTCTATTTGGCCCAGCGCGAAGATGGCGCGTGGCTTTTGGAACAGCGCCCCGATAAAGGATTGTTAGGGGGTATGCTTGGCTGGCCGGGAAATGAATGGAGCGAAAACCCAGAGAATGTCGATCCGCCAATTTCAACTTTTTGGACCCCCCTGAATGGCGAAGTAGGTCATACTTTTACCCATTTCCACCTTAAATTGGCAGTACAGGTCGCGCAGGTTCCCCTCGAAGCCGCCCCACTACGTGGCGTTTTTGTTGACGCCTCCACCTTTAGCGCCAATGATTTACCCACTGTCATGCGCAAGGCATTTGACCTTGCACAAGGCCTGCGCGACAAAACCGCATAACATCTAGAACTTTTTAGTTCACGGAGCTCAACATGATCCCTGCCGAAACTGTCTCAAAATTTCAATCTGCGCTACCGTTTTGGCTCTCGCTAGGGATGGTTCCCTTGGCCATTTTGGGGGCTGTGTTTGGCGGATTTTGGGTTATTTTACTGCCGCTTTATGGCTGGCTCCTGTTTGGAGTTCTGGACGCAATTTTTGGGCGGACCACGGAAAACGCAAATCCATTGACGCCTGATAGTGACCTGTTCTGGTATCGCCTCATCACGTTGATCTGGCTACCGATTCAATTTTGTGTAGTGTTTGGCCTCATATATTATGTACCTCGCGCCGATCATTTGGGGACTCTTGAAACGCTCGTGCTCTTCTTTGGTGTTGGTGTGGTTTCGGGTACAATCGGGATCAATTATTCGCACGAACTCATGCACCAAAAAAGCCGGCTAGAACGTTGGTCGGCCGATATTCTTCTCGCGATGGTTCTGTATAGTCATTTCCGCTCCGAACACCTTTTGGTGCACCACATTTATGTTGGCACCCCGCGCGACCCTGTTACTGCGCGATACAATGAGGGATTTCACCAATATTATCCGCGCGTTCTACGACAATGTTTGCCGTCCGCATGGAGGGCCGAAAAGGCGATGTTGGCGCGGCGCGACCTGTCCGTCATGCATCTCCGCAACCCGTTTTGGCGCTATGCTGCACTTCAGGTTTTCTTTCTGGTGCTGGCGTTTTCGTTAAGTGGTTTTGTTGGGCTGGGGCTGTTTCTCATGCAAGCAGGCGTCGCGATTTGGCAATTGGAACTGGCCAATTATATCGAGCATTACGGCCTGACACGCGCCCATATTGGCGGTGGGAAGTACGAGCATGTGAGGCCGCACCACAGTTGGAATGCGTCCCACAAGGCCAGTAATTGGCTCTTAATTAACCTTCAACGGCACAGTGACCACCACTATAAACCATCCCGCCGTTTCCCTCTGCTCCAGAATTACAGCCAGAAGGATGCGCCGCAACTTCCCTACGGGTATCCGGTTATGACGGCCGTTGCGATGATCCCGCCGCTTTGGCGTCGTAAGATGAATCCGCACGTTCGCGCGTGGCGCAATCATTACTATCCGGGCATCGAAGATTGGTCGGCCTATAAGGATGGCACAAATCCGATGCCACGGTAAAAAACACGAAAAAAACCCTGTCGCATGGGCCAGAGGCTTGCACGACAGGGCAAGGTTGCGCTGTGGAGCAAGTCCACAGACACAGGCGGTAATTAGTATATCTAGTTTAGTTGGGGCGTTCGGTCATTTCCGCGCGAATTTGCTGACGCAACAAGTCAATCGGGACCTGTTTGCCGTCGCGCTTAAAGCACCAATATGTCCAACCATTACAGCTAGGAGCGCCTTCCAATGCGGCCCCAACCTGATGAATTGAGCCTTTAACATCGACGCCAACCAATGTGCCGTCTGCACGGACCTTGACCTTGTGGCGCTTGTTCATCGAATAGAGTTCTTCGCCTGGCTGAAGCATGCCGCGCTCGACCAATTGGCCAAAAGGAACACGTGGTTCGGCGCGTTTTGATGTCGAAACTTGCAAGCTCTCGTTGTCGAACTTTCGGATATTCTTGAGACGCTTCTCGGCAACCTTGCGATAGTCGGCTTCGCGCTCGATTCCGATGTAATCACGGCCAAGTTTCTTGGCTACAGCGCCAGTCGTCCCTGTTCCAAAGAACGGGTCCAAGACAACGTCGCCAGGGTTTGTTGTGGACACCAAAATGCGGTGCAACAAGCTTTCGGGCTTTTGCGTTGGATGCGCTTTGGTACCTTCGTCATTTTTCAAACGCTCATGGCCATTACAGATAGGCAAAACCCAATCGGACCGCATTTGAATACCTTCATTGAGCGACTTGAGCGCCTCGTAATTAAAGGTATATTTGCTGGACTCCTCTTTGGACGCCCAGATCATTGTCTCATGTGCATTGGTCAGACGTTTGCCGCGAAAATTCGGCATGGGGTTGGATTTGCGCCAAACAACGTCGTTCAAAATCCAATAGCCAGCGTCCTGCATGGCAGCGCCAACGCGGAAAATATTGTGGTAGCTGCCGATAACCCAGATCGCGCCATTTGGCTTGAGGATACGTCGAGCAGCTGCGAGCCATGCCTTAGTGAAACGGTCATAGGTTTCAAATGAGGAGAATTTATCCCAATCATCATCTACAGCGTCGACTTTTGAGTTGTCGGGGCGGTGAAGATCGCCTTTCAGCTGAAGATTATAAGGGGGATCTGCGAAAATAAGATCGACAGAGTTTTCAGGAAGACTGTTCATCACATCGATGCAATCGCCGTCAAGTATCTGGTTAAGAGGCAGCTCGAAAGCCTCTTTTGCTTTAGTATTGTTTTTCATTACTGCCTCATATGTTGCGCATTTTGCGCTTACTTATTGAGACCAAGAATGAGTCATAATGGATTCGTCGTCAATTTCTTTTTTGAATCAATCACTTAACTTTTAGTCTTGATACAAGATATTGTGTACTGGTTTGAAGGAACGTCTATGGTGTGGGGTAACCCCAAGTTTTAGAAGCGCAGACATGTGGCTTTTTGATCCATATCCCGCGTTTGTCTCCCAGCCATAACCCGGATGCTGTTGCGCTAAATCCACCATGAGGCGATCGCGGCATATTTTTGCGACAATTGAGGCCGCCGAAATCGATACTGATTTGCTATCACCTTTGATAATTGCCTCCGAACTCAAGGTAAGGTCGCGGGGAATCATATTGCCGTCGATCAGAACGTGATCGGGAACAACATTGAGGCCCGCAATCGCACGCACCATAGCGAGGTGACTCGCACGCAGAATATTGATCTCGTCGATTTCCTCCACCGAGGCATGCGCAATCGACACTTGCGCCTTTGCGAAGATCACTGCTTCCAGTGCTTCGCGTCTCTTGGCTGTCAGGAGCTTACTGTCATTCAAGCCTTCTGGGATGTCATTTGGATCAAGAATGACCGCCGCCGCCGTTACGGGCCCCGCGAGTGGTCCGCGCCCCACTTCATCAACCCCTGCGATGAACTTGGCGCCGCGCTTCAACGCAGCCATTTCATAGGAAAAGTCGGGGACGGGTTTGAGAGGTTTGCTGTTCATACCCTTGGATTGCCCATTCTTGGGCGACGGGCAAGCAAAAAGGGCGGGGAATTTTCCCCGCCCGTTTAACACCTTAGTATTCGCGGCGCTGAGTATAGTATCCGTTATGCTGTAAACAGTTGGGGCTATAGACCTTAACGTGCTTATCGTGGCCCTTGCCTTTTCCCTTACCATGCCCCTTGCCCTTCCACTTACCTTTACCATTATTCTTAAGCTTAATTTCACATTGCTTAGGAAGATTCTGTGCGTGTCTAAAGTGCTTGTTCAGGCAGTCTTCAACATAGTAGGATCTATTGCCATCCGTTGTCCGGAAGGACCTATAACAATTCTGCGGCAACCGTTTATTGTTATCCGTCCAACGCCGGTTTGGTTTGTAGATTTGTTCTGGAATTGGCTTCACCGGAGCGGCAACTGGTTTGTTGTCACGCTCACGCTCGGCGACCACGCCAATGATACCCATCACAGCAATGGCCGCGAGGAACTTTTTCAAATCCTCATTCGCTTGAGCCGGAGCCGAGAACGACGGAACAGCCAAAACAGCGACCAAGAGAAGCGTTCGAAGATTGCGGATCATTTCAAAATTCCTTTATTTAGGTGCAATACGGAAATTGCGATGAAATAATTTTGCGCAATTGGGTGAAGTCTCTCAATATCACCTGATTGTTAGGGGATAACCGAACCTGTGATATTGAATAACACGCACAATTGGCGCATGGTTTTGAAATGATGAAACACATAATCTTCGCGATTGCGCTTCTTGGTGCCGCACCCGCCTCTGCCGCTTGTTATGCGGACTATAAAGCCAAGCAAGATAACCCTTTGCGACTCCATTACGGGGTTGTGAAATTAACGGATGATACCTGCGAAAAATCGGCCGCGGGGTCGGTAATTGCAAAACGGATCGGCAAAGACGGCTGGACACTTCTCACGGTCATCAGTGTTTTTGACGATGCCGCCTTGAACGGTAAGAAAGCGAGCGCGGGTGCCTACTTCCTTCGCTACTAAAGCCTCTCATTCTGGCAACCGTGTCATTCTGATTGGAACAATCGTTGTCGTCGTACTCCTCGCAGGTGCGGCGGCACTTTTGTTGTCGAACCTCCCCGATGCCAATGCGTTCAACGCGCGTGTTGAAAGTATCTTTATTGCCAACAATGATCTTACGTCCGGGGCGGAAATTAAGCTTCTAGAAATCCTTGCCCAATCGGGAACAGCCTTTTCGGATACGCTGAATTCCTATCGTGTCACGATCCTCATCTTACTGGTTTTTGCTTCAATTATGATGGTCGTTTCGCTCGTTTTCTTGCTGACGATCCTATTTTTGAATCGCCGCATGGGCGAGGTTGAGCGCTCGGGAATTCAAGTAAATTCCCTCCTGATTAGCCGAGAGGAAAACACGGTTTACCTCAACAATATGGAATTTGTCCTTACCCCCGCCGCAATCGAAACCCTCTCGGTTTTGGCTGAAGCGAGGATGGACGATGATGTCATGACAGGGGCCCAAATCGAAGCCGTTATTTCGGGGCGCAACGAGGTCGATTGCGACGAGGCCGCGGGCGCAACACGAATAAAACGGCTGCGCGATTCGCTGGGCAACCAAATGGTCAGCAATTTATTGGTTAAGAACGTTGCTCGACGGGGTTATTTGCTCTCGATTGAAAAAGACGTCATTCAAATGCTATAACCCCCGAAACTCGGTTATTTTCTCCTTCTATACCCGTTCAAATTTTGTGACAGGAATTTTCTATGTCGACCCTATCCAGACGGCTTTTGATTTGTCTCACGGCCGTTTTCCTTTCGTTGGCTACGACAATTTCGGCCCAAGAAACTACCGAAACTGTTTCGATCAGCACAGAGCTCCAAAGCGCGGAAACGGATCAACAGGTTCTCTCCATTCTGATGGTGCCTTTAACATCTGAGGAATTGGCCGAAGTCGCGAACGCGTGGCAGGGCATCGTCCATGCGCAAATGGACGAAATTGCCAACATTAATCTGAAGGTTTTGACTGCCAGCGCCACGGAAATCGACGCCCTTCGTACGCAATTGTCCACCATGACGACCGAGCAATTTGCACTTCAGCGGAAATACCAAAGTGTTCTCAAAGCTTGGGGCCGAAAAGGGGGGGCCGCTGAAGACTTGGAGAGCCATGAGAATTATTTAATTGGCCTTAAAGAGAGCAGCCTCCAAACTACTGATTCCATTACCCTATTGCGCACTGCTGGAAACTGGATGATCGCGCGCGACGGCGGGCTTGGAATTCTCATCAAAATCGGTACGCTTATTGTTGCCGTTTGGGTGCTGGCCTTTGTTGCGAAATTCATTCGCCGCGTGACACAGCGCGGGCTCGAGAAAATCCCGCATCTTTCGAACCTCCTAAAAGCCTTCATTCTTACTGTTGTTTACTGGCTAGCTTTTGCCATTGGCATCATGGTTGTTCTTGCGGCTTTTGGCGTCAATGTTGGGCCACTGTTCGCCCTCCTTGGTGGTCTATCCTTTATTCTCGCTTTTGCCCTTCAAGACACGCTCGGAAATCTAGCGAGTGGCTTGATGATTATGATCCTCAAGCCTTTCGACACGGACGACTATATTCATACCGCTGGCACCTCTGGAATTGTGGTTGAAATGTCGATAATTTCCACAAAAATCCGCACCTTTGACAACCAAATCATCGTCATTCCGAACTCCAAAATCTGGGGCGATGTTATTACCAACGTCAATGCCTCCGATACGCGACGCGTTGATATGGTGTTTGGAATTGCCTACTCCGACAGTGCCGACCATGCGATCGGGATTCTCAAAAAATTGCTTGAGGACAATAAATTGGTGCTCAAAGATCCGGCCGCAGATGTGTTCGTTGGCGAATTGGCCGACAGTTCGGTAAATATTTTCTGCCGCTCATGGGTCAAAACCGAAGATTATTGGACCGTCTATTGGGATATGCTTGCCCGCGCCAAGACCACATTTGAGGCCGAGGGTATTTCCATTCCGTTCCCTCAACGCGACATCCATGTTCACCAGATTACTGCCGATGCCAGCGACAAATAGAAATTATATTTTTGGGATTTTGAAATGATCAAAGTTGTTTTAGGCGCGGTTCTCGGGGCCGCAATTGTAGTTGCCGGATATTTTCTGTTGAACAAACCAGAACCAACATCAGAGCAACGTTTAAAAAGTGCGCTTGAGGATGCTGGCGATGCAGCAAAAGATGTAGTCGGAGACGTTGGAACCTCTATCGCAAAAGGCGCGTCCGACAAGGCTGAAGGCATGGCGCGCTATGTCGAACAACTCTCGGACGACGCCAAAGTTAAGCTTGAAATTGAACTCGCTAAATGGAGGGAGTCTGGAATTATTTCGGACGACAGTTTCGATTTTGAAAAAGCCGTCGCAGACCTCAAAAACAGTGATCTCTCAACTGCCACACAAGCTCAAATAAACGACATCCTCAAAACCCTACAAGACGCCCCAGAGTCTTTTGACGCACAACTCAACGAGCTTAGAAAGCAACTTGAAAAATAGTCGTAAAATCGCCTGTTAATTGGCGTGACCGATCTATACAAATTCAAAACAAGTGGCCTCGTGGCTCAATTGGATAGAGCAGCCCCCTCCTAAGGGGCAGGTTGGTGGTTCGAACCCACCCGGGGTCACCAACAAAATCAAGCCAAGACAATCGCTTGAAATCCCATCAACGCGCAGAGAAACATCATAATGTGTTTCGAAAATTTGCACTTTTTCTGTTCATTAGCTGAAAATGAAAACGCCGCGTCTTTTTATAAAGACAGCGGCGTTTGGTCTTCTGAGGCGTACGAAAACTCTCTAGAGGAATGTATCCCAATTTGAGGTATCTCTGCAACATCAATCGGTACACAAGACGAACACAAACGCAGTGCCTGAATGATCGTATTTAGTCGGTCTTTTGGAACTGAATGCACCTTACGGCGATCAGCTTCATGAACACGTCGGCTACCCGACCGGTCGTTTTGTCCCTTACCGCTCGTACAAAATTCTTGTGTTCAGTTGGATTAAGGCGCGCAGCACTGCACTTTAGCAATGCTGGCAAACGTCTACCAGCTTGGATGGGGCATTTCATGCATCCCTATACCCCCCACTGTCTGGTTCCTGAAATTGTCATACCATCCTTCCCCTAGTTGTTGGGAGAACGCGTACGCGGATTAGGCGGCGGTGTTCACCGCGAATTCCTTGGTGAAGTTTATAACTCACAAAGCCGTCGATTTGGGTTCGTGGAAACAGAATTGACACCTTGATGGATCGCCTCTGCCTCACGGGCAACGCTTACCAGCGACCTCGCCCGTGGCAAACAAATCACGGAATTTGGCATTCTGGGACAAAGCATGACTCGCTTTGTAGCGCGGCAGGACAAAAACGGTCCCGCCGGACAATGGACCGAAGATTTGGTAACACAGGTACTCTACAGGGACGGTGCTAGAGGGCGTGGGATGTGCCGATCGATTTTAGCCGCATCGAACGTCCACAGTATCCCCGCTTTTAGGGCGATGCTTCCGCAAAGGTGATTCATTCCTGAAAAAACGATATAGTGTGGTTATTCTTCCTCGCAGGCCTAGCGACAAATCAATGGCCTCTGACACGGTCCAATGTGCTACAAAGCGTCATTCCTATGGAGGGAGAAAAATGCCTCACGTTGATCTAAATGGTGCCCATATTCATTTCACCGACACCGGCGGGACTGGCGGCGTAATCGTGTTTTCCCACGGCCTCCTATTTAATGGCGCCATGTTTGAGGAACAAATTGCCCATTTCCAGAAACCATATCGCTGTATTACTTTCGATCACCGCGGTCAGGGGCAGAGTGGTGTGACCAAAGGCGGATACGATATTGACACACTCACAGAAGATGCTGCTGCCCTCATTGAGCATCTTGGGGTCGCGCCTTGTCACTTTGTCGGTTTGAGTATGGGTGGATTTGTTGGCATGCGATTGGCCGCAAAACATCCGGAATTGTTGAAAACGCTCACCCTGCTCGATACCTCCGCGGACCCTGAACCGATCGAGAACGGACCGAAATACCGTATGCTCAATTTTGTTGCCCGCTGGATCGGTTTGTGGGCCGTAACGGGGCGCGTTTTGCCGATCATGTTCGGGCAGACATTCCTGAACGACGCGGCTCGGGTGAAGGAAAAGAAACGGTGGGCGGATGCGATTGCAGGCAATCACCGCATCGGTATATCGCGGGCGGTGTCAGGTGTGATTGAGCGCGATGGCTGTGCAGAACTTCTGAACAATGTTAAATTGCCCGTCGGGATCGGGGTTGGAGAGGAGGATGTAGCCACTGACCTTGAAAAATCTGAACGCCTTCATGCGGCGATTAAGGGGTCGGAACTATTCGTCCTAAAGGGCGCAGGCCATTCTTCTTCAATCGAGACACCAAAATTGGTCAACGACCTCATTGAGCGGACAATAGGCCGTGTGACATAGGGGGGGTCTTTCGGGAGAACTTCCCTTTGTTGCGCCCCTATTGAAACACTGCCGCATTTCTTAATACTTGTGCACGGAAGCGACCTCTCCAATCAAGTGTTTCAGACTTGCTACCTATTTGAATACATTGCAGGATCAAGTTGAGCCCGCATGATTAATGGACACATCACCCAATGCCTAAGACCCCTTTTGAGACAGTAAATCCGGACTCTAAAAAACTTGGAACACTGTCGACCTTGTCGATTGGCCTCGGCGGAATGGTCGGCGGCGGAATCTTTGCTGTAACGGGGTTGACGATTGAGTTGACCAAACAGGCCGCACCACTTGCCTTTGTCATTGCTGGGATTGTGGCCTTGCTGACCAGCTATTCCTATCTGAAATTGACGCTGGCCTATCCGGGCGAGGGCGGCACTGTTGATTTCCTCTGTCGCGGTTTTGGTACGGGTTTATTCACAGGGGCCGCCAATATCCTCCTCCTGCTGAGCTACGTGGTTTTGCTGGCGATTTACGCCTATGCCTTCGGAAGTTATGGCGCGGATCTTTTTCCTCATGAGTCGCAAAATTTCCTGATACATTTATTAACCAGCGGCGTCATAATCGGCCTTGTCGGCTTGAACGTTCTGGCAGCTAAACTCGTCATCAAATCCGAAAACGTGTTCAATATCATCAAAATGGTCCTGTTGGTCGGTTTCATCATTGCGGGTTTCCTCACACCGATGGACTGGACACGATTGGACCCCGTCGGCGCCGTGACGCCCGTCGCTCTCATTGCAGGCAGTATGCTGATTTTTCTGAATTTTGAGGGGTTTGAGCTGATCGCCAATGCTTCCAAAGATGTGGCCGACCCGCGCCGCTCCTTACCGATTGCCTACATTGGCGGAGTGCTCATTGTCATTGCCCTCTATGTCCTGATTGTGAGCGTTGTTTTGGGACATATGAGCCTTGAGCAGGTCGGCGCCAATAGGGACACGGCTCTTTCCGCTGCGGGCCGAGGGGTTCTGGGCAAGACCGGATATATTGCTATCGTCGTGGCCGCCTTAATGGCCACAAGCTCGGCGATCAATGCAACGTTTTTTAGTACAGGTCGCTTAGCCTATGTCATTGCCAAAACGGGGCAGTTGCCTAAGGAAATCGAACGAACAATCAGAAACGAACATTCCGAGGGGGCCATCATTTGCGCGGCTCTGGCACTAATCGTTGCCAATTTCATTCCCCTGCAAGCCATTGCAACAGCGGGCAGCGCCGGTTTTTTGCTCCTGTTTTTCTTCGTGAATGTCGCGAGTGTCCGTTTGGCCAAAGAAACGGGTGCTCGGGCGTGGATATCTGGCCTTGCGGCCTTCACCACTGCGGGAGCCTTGGGTGCGCTATGCTGGAAAGTCGCTGAAAACCCAGCAACACGTAGCCACCTCGTAATTGTAGGCGCGATGATCGTGGCCTCTGTGCTAATCGAGTTTCTTTATCGCTCAGCGACCGGTCGCAAAATCTCCCTCAGACGCCATAAAGCAATCTGATATGGGCAGGTGTTTTTAGCCGAGGCTACGCGGTTTGATATTGCGTTTCGCCGTTTCCAAATATGCAGATCCATAATGCTTACTAGGCTCTAATATGGCGTTTTCGGCCCATTCGTTCCATGCGTTGATAAACAACTCGTTCCGATAGGACCCTTCAAGGCGATGGGCGCGTATCGACTTCAACCAACGATCAAATGATTGCGGGTTGGCCCCATATGCCATATGCGCGGCAGCCCCACGACGTGCGGTATTATCCCAGCTTGGCATAACCCCGGCAATTGTATTGGCAGGGAGGCCACGCACGTAGGATTTCTTCGCGCTGTTTTCAATCACACCGTCATAGCTATAGATAAGGCCTGAAAAAGAGCCTGAATATTCGGAATCAAGACTATCAATTTCGATCAAATCTTTTTCAACGACCATTCCGTGCGGCGGCATTTCAATCCAGAAATCAAAAACGTCTTCGGCGACAGATTGATCGCCCGAAATATGGAACCGTACCGCGCCCAACTCCACTTCACCAATTCCAGAATCGCGCCAAGCTTGCCGCATTAGAGCCACATTTTGAACGGGGTTCGGCATGTCTTCGGGGCGATAAATCACGAATCTTGGGTCGCGACCATTTGGCCGTTGATAGCGAGCGTCCCGCATATATGGGAGGCTGTCCTCGACCAAGCGCTCTTCAAAACCTTCACCATAGGATTGATCCAGAAGGATTTCGCCCGAGAGGCCATCCCAATTGCGCCGCCAGCTTTCGTTGGCCCAACAAAGATAGAATGGGAAGTCAATTTCTGGGGCGTTAAGGAGGTTATTCATCGGCGTTTCTAAGATACGCGTCCGATCAAACCAGTAGTGATAGACACAAAACGCGTCGATTCCGGCATCCTTGGCCAACTCGGCCTGCTGCCCCATGACCGACGGCAATCGCAAATCATAGAACCCTAAATCGGCGGGTAAAACGGGTTGTTGGTGGGTTTTGTACTGGGGTTTCGCAGCGACGGTCGACGTCCATTCGGTAAACCCTTTGCCCCACCATTTGTCATTCATTTCAGTTGGATGGAACTGCGGCAGATAAAAACAGGAGGTAAATTCAGGCAATGGCAATGGGTCAGCAACAGGTCTCGACATGATTTCGGAGGTTTGACGCGTGGTCTGCCCCCCATTTGTAGCCAAGAACCCGACACCGCGTTCAAACGCATGGGCGAGTGTTCCGTCGACCTGGCCCAACTCATATTCGAAATCGTCCTCTGTCAGACGGATCCCCTTTATCATAGACAAGATTTCGGGCTTCAACCAATAAATGGACCCCGCTGGGAATGAAATCCCCTTCTCTGTGATAGGAACTTCGACCCGCGCCAACATCGCTTTTGTCCGCTCGAAATTAGACCCCCACCAGCGCGTTTCGGTAAAATGTTGACCGTCTGCAACAAGGAACCCTGCGGTCTCATCTGCCAAGAATGCATCAGTGATAAGGGACGTATTTTGCCCATCTAGAAGACCCGAAATCAAGTGATCTCGCCATTTTTCGCCATCGGTTCGATGCGGGGATTTCTTGGTATGAAACTTACAAATCGCGGAATAACCGTCCAGAACACTCGAATTCGCGAGATAGACAAAAGGGAAGATATCGCGACCGTGGTTATGCAACTCAAAACAACGCGCAGACGGGAAAGTCGCGCGAATATCGGCGAACATTTCATCCGTTTCACTCGGATCAAAGGTCGCTGTCACAAACAGGTCAAATTCGATATCTAGATCCAACAGACGCGCCTTAAAGTCTGACCACAAGTCATGATAAAACACGTGGATGACGACGGCAAACTTGGCCTTTTGGCCCTCGATCAAGGGTCTGACAACTGCAGTTTTCTTCCCATCTCGCGAGGACGCACCCGGGCGCACAGCAGTCGCACGTCCTTCGTTTTTGCCGCGCTCCAGATAATGCCGCAGGGCCTGTCTATGTTCAGGGCCAATATCTTTATTCAAACGCATGTAATCTCTGGGAGCGAAATCTGGGTTGGGACGCAACCCCAAACTCTCGCCATAAAGCACATAATGCCGTTCAGGGAACCGATGGTAAAAACGATTGATATTACTGTTTGTACGCAAATAGAACCCGCGGTCAAACTCTGGACTGCGCTTCAAAATATTCACGTATTTAACCGCTGACGGCGTCATGAAAGCGACTTTAAAAGAGGCCTTAAACCTCCGCTTTAGTGTCTCAATAGTGTGAAAATCCAAAAGGCCCGTCCCGAAAATTTGCGATGGTGAAAAATTCAGATTTTTCATCAGTCATTGAGAATAGTGCGGTTGTAACGGTTGAGCAAGAGAAGCCCAATGCCAAAAGCCGCGAATGACCCCAAATAGACGTAAAGAGGCTCGATATAACTGCCCTGATAATTCGTGTAAAAGCCGCGCCGCATTTCTCCGACTACATGAACAAGGGGGTTAAATACCAAAAACTCATTAAACGGACGAGGAATTGAGTCAAAAAGAAACAATACCCCGGAAATAATGAGAAGGGGCTTGTTTACAATGGCCCAAGCTTGCCCCCAGATTGGAAACATCGACATAAGAAAACAGTTTAATGTTCCAACCCCAAGCCCCAAGGCTGCCGCCATGCACATCGCGTTGATTATATGAAAGGGATCGAGAATTGGTCGCATATCGCCAAACCAAATGATGCCCCATATCACGAGGGCAAATACCATTATATGAGTCAAACTCGTGAGCAAGAAACGTGCGAGTATGGCATCAAAATAGGTAACCGCCGGATAACTCAAAAGGGATTTAGAAAACTGAATCGAGGCCGCAACCTTTGATGAGAGGCCGAGATAGAAAACAAAAGGCAAAAAACCGGACGCATAGAAAAGGGGGAAGCTCGTCCCGAGGGGGGGAGCGCGAAATGCCGCGGAGAAGACGATCGACAACAGGGCAATGCCCGCGACGGGTTCAAGGATCGCCCAAGCATATCCCCCTGGCGATCGGCCATAGCTGGTCGCCATTTCTCGAAGCAACAATGCGCCAACCGTACGGGCCGTCTTGTGCCTTCTCGCATGCAGGCCTTTCGCGAAGAATGCCACCGATCCACCCTTTTTTGTTCTATGGTTTCCCTTTTAATAGATATGAAGGAAGTGTTATCAATAGGCAAATGATCAGATGGGGAATCCAGTGTCGACACAGAAGGTAAATCCGGGATCCGGTCCCGTTGCTCAGCCGGCGGCCCCCAAGAATGCAAACCCGAATCAAGGGACGAGCCCCATTCGCCCTACGACTCCAGCACAACCCAAGGCAAATCCTGCCGCTCCCAAACCAGCGGCGGCAACACCAAAGCCAACCGTGGTTACCATTGCACCGCCAGCAAACAGAGCCAAACTAGAGCGGCGGCATGGGCTTATCGCTGTCCTTTTCGCCCTTATTGTTGTTGTGCCAGTGGGCCTCTGGGCTGCTTACCTTTATCAACGTGCAGAAGATCAGTTCGTATCAACCGTTGGGTTTTCGGTTCGAACAGAAGAAGCGCAATCGCCACTGGATATATTGGGTGGCTTGGGTAGTCTCTCCGGATCGGGCTCCCGCGACGCGGATATTCTCTATGAATTCATCCAGAGCCAAATCATGGTCCAAACCATTGACGCACAACTCGACCTACGAAAGCTATTCTCTATTCCCGAAACCGATCCGATTTTCTCGTTTGATCCGGAAGGTTCAATAGAAGATCTGGTGAAGTATTGGCAACGCATGATCCGCGTAAACTACGATACCGGCACACAACTTATTGAACTCCAAGTTCGGGCCTTTACTCCGCAAGACGCCCAAAATATCGCACGGGCGATTTTTGAGGAAAACTCGCGAATGATTAACGCGCTTAGCGCGATTGCCAGAGAAGACACAACGCGTTACGCCCGCGAAGAGCTGGACAAATCCATCGCGCGCCTGAAAATCGCGCGGGAGAAAATGACCCAATTTAGGCTGCAAAATCAAATCGCCGATCCGGAAACGGAAATCGTGGTGCAAACTGGCTTGATGAATGCCCTTCAACAAAGGCTTTCGGACGCGCTTATCGAACTTGATTTGCTCAGTGACATTGCGTCGAAAACCGACCCTAGGATCACCCTCGCTCAGCGAAAAATCGATGTTATTCATGCGCGGATCAATGATGAGCGGCGGAAGTTTGGGTCCAATCCAACCGGCCAAGGTGGCGAAGATTTTTCCACAATGATCGGCGAATTTGAAAGCCTGATTGTTGATCGTGAGTTTGCCGAGAAATCCTATCTAGCCGCCTTGCAGGCCTATGATTTTGCTTTGGCCGAGGCCAGCCGTCAGAGCCGGTATTTGGCTGCCTATGTGAAACCAACCTTGGCAGAAACAGCCCTTCATCCAAAGCGCGAGCTACTGTTAGGTCTAGCAGCCCTGTTTTTATTCATGATCTGGGCAATTCTAACGCTGGTCCTATATTCCATCCGAGATCGCCGGTAATTCTATGATTCAGCTTTCGAATCTCAGCAAGACTTTCTTTCTTAATGGAAAGTCTAAAGTTGTTGCGCAAAACATTAACGCGGTCTTCCCGTCTGGTGTTTCGATTGGGCTTTTGGGGCGAAATGGAGCAGGCAAATCCACGTTGCTGCAAATGATTTCTGGCACGCAACGGCCAACCTCGGGTTCGATAAGTTCAACGGGGTCAATTTCCTATCCGGTTGGTTTTGCAGGAAGTTTTCATCCGGAACTCACAGGGTCTCAAAATGCACGGTTCGTTGCCCGTATTTACGGCGTGGATACGGAAAAATTGACCGAATTTGTTAAGGATTTCGCCGAATTGGGCGTGCATTTCGACCTACCGTTTCGAACCTATTCCTCGGGAATGCGGTCGCGTTTAGCATTTGGCGTGTCGATGGGAATCAAATTCGATACCTACCTCGTGGATGAGGTCACATCTGTTGGCGACGCGGCGTTTCAAACAAAAAGTTCCGCGCTTTTTCAGGAACGCATGAAGACAAGCGGCGCAATTGTTGTGTCTCACTCCCTGCCGATGATAAGGAAATTGTGTTCGGCTGGTGCGGTCCTAGAGAAAGGCCGCCTTTTTTACTACGACGGTATTGAAGATGCGATAAAGCATTATAACCACGTGATTCAGGGCCGAACCCCGCCTTGGATTGTCGAATACTAGCCGTATTCCACAGAATTGATCCTAATCAGAGCCAAAAAGATCACGCGTAAACACTTTGTCAGCGACGCTAAGAAGCTCGCTGGATGTTCGATTTGCCACGATCACATCGGAACATCTTTTGAATTCCTCAAAGTCCGAGAAAACCTTGGAATGGAAAAATTCATTTTCATGCAAAGCGGGTTCATAGACAATTACGTCGATACCCTTGGCCTTAATCCGCTTCATGATCCCTTGAATCGAACTTTGGCGAAAATTGTCTGAGCCTGTTTTCATAACAAGGCGATATATACCGACAACTTTAGGGCCACGTGCGATGATTTGATCGGCGACAAAATCTTTGCGGGTGCGGTTCGCATCCACAATGGCACGGATCAAGTTTTGTGGAACTTCCGAATAGTTTGCCAACAATTGCTTGCTGTCTTTGGGTAGGCAATACCCGCCATATCCAAACGACGGGTTGTTGTAATGGCTTCCAATGCGTGGATCCAAGCCAACACCGTCAATGATCTGACGTGCATCCATTCCCGAAGCCAAGGCGTAACTGTCCAATTCGTTAAAATAGGCAACGCGCATCGCCAAGAACGTATTAGCAAAAAGTTTGATCGCTTCTGCTTCGGATGCGCCAGTAAAAAGGGTCTCGATGTCCTCTTTTATAGCGCCTTCCTTCAGCAGATCAGCGAATATCTTCGCCCGCTCGCTCTTTTCACCGACAACAATTCGGCTAGGATATAGGTTATCATAAAGTGCACTCCCTTCCCGTAGGAATTCAGGGCTAAAAACTACTTGATTAGTCTCTAACTCGGCTGAAATTCTCTTTGTAAAACCCACGGGTATCGTTGATTTTACAACAATGGTTGCCGTGGTGTTCACGGAAATGACTTCCTTGATAACCGCCTCAACTGTGGATGTATCAAAGAAATTTGTCGAGGGATCGTAATTGGTTGGCGTCGCAACAATGACATAGTCGGCATCACTATAGGCGCGATTCCGATCGTCTGTTGCCAACAGTGAAAGTTGCTTATTGGTCAAAAATTCCTGAAGTTCCGCGTCTTCAACTGGGCTCCGGCGCGCGTTCACCGCCTCCACGCGTGAAATGTCTAAATCCACAGCGATCACGTCGTTATTTTGTGCCAATAAGACCGCATTTGACAAGCCCACATACCCAATCCCAGCTACACAAATCTTCACGTCAATTCCTAACTTTAAAACTCATATTTTTGTACGCTTGGTCTATCAGAGGTTCAGAAAAGACACACACTGAATTCAACCCTTGCAAGAACACGGTTCGATTCTGTTGCTCAACTGGACAATTTCTTGCCTTGCGATCTAAGCTACCGGCTATACTGTTCCCAAATATTGTGTGGGTGGGATTTGGTTTTCGTGACAAGAAACGCACGAAAACCCGGCGTAAGACACGTATTGTTACGCTCAAACATGGGCAATTGAGGGCTAAGTATGAACATTCAGGAATTCCCCTTACAGCGGGCTGGTGCCGATCTTGACCATTTGCTGGAAAAAGCAAAATCCTTTGATCCCGTTGTGACCGCCGTGATCCATCCTTGTGATGCGCTGTCCTTAGCTGGAGCCCTTAAAGCGTGGGATCTTAAGCTCATTGTGCCCATTCTAGTTGGCCCAGAGAAACGAATTCGGAGCGTGGCCGATCAAGAAGGTCTTTCGTTGGACGGGGTTAGAATCGTTGACTCCGAGCATAGTCACGATTCGGCCGAGCGGGCGGTTCGCCTTGTCCGCGAGGCGAATGCTCAGGCCTTGATGAAGGGTGCGCTACACACTGACGAAATAATGGCCTCAGTATTGGACAAAACGGAGGGTTTGCGAACAGAGCGCCGTATGACCCATGTGTTCTTTATGGACGTGCCAGCCTATCCAAAGCCGCTCCTTATCACCGACGCTGCAATCAATATCGCACCCGACTTATTGACCAAGGCCGACATTGTTCAGAATGCGATAGACCTTGGGATTGCGCTTGGAATATCGGTACCAAAAGTTGCCATTTTGTCAGCCGTCGAAACGGTTAATCCGCGTATACCCTCAACAATTGAAGCTGCAGCGCTTTGTAAAATGGCGGAGCGTGGCCAGATAATAGGTGGCATCGTCGATGGCCCTCTGGCATTTGACAACGCTATTTCACCCCAAGCGGCCAAGGCGAAAGGGATCATTTCCGATGTCGCCGGCCACGCGGATATTCTTGTCGCCCCAGACCTAGAATCCGGAAATATGATCGCCAAGCAGCTCACATATCTTGCGGGTGCGGAATCAGCAGGACTGGTTTTGGGCGCACGCGTCCCCATAATTTTAACCAGCCGCGCTGACGGAATCCGCAGCCGTATCGCCTCCTCGGCGCTCGCGTCCCTTTATAGAGCTTCTCAGTTCAAATGAAGGCGGTTCTTGCGCTCAATGCTGGATCATCCACATTGAAGTTCAGTCTCTATCGCGCCTTAAAAGAGCCGAAACTCATTTTGTCCGGCATGGTCGACAATATAGCAGGTGCCGCTGAACTTATCCTCAATCGAGGTGGCAAGAAGACCAATACTCCCGTCCAAGCGGCGACACCACAAAGTGCCTTGGACGCAGTTCTGTCGGGACTATCCAGCGATTTCGCGAAACTGGATATTGTCGCTGTCGGCCATCGGATCGTACATGGTGGTACCCGATTTGGTGCTCCCGAAATCCTCACACTCGAAACAATGGAAGCACTGGGCGACCTGACTCCCCTTGCGCCACTCCACCAACCATTCAATCTCGCGGGTGTACGAGTCGCGCAAATCGCCTTTCCGTCTGCGATTCAAATCGGTTGCTTTGACACCGCCTTTCACCGCGAGCACCCGTGGGTAAATGACACTTTCGCGCTGCCCCGAGAGTTCTATGATCAAGGTATTCGCCGTTACGGATTTCACGGGTTGAGCTATGAATTTGTAACCGAAGAACTCATGCGTCGCTATCCAGACCTCAAAGACAAGCGGATCATTATCGCTCACCTAGGGAACGGTGCGTCTATGTGTGCGATCAAAAACGGAAAAAGCCGCGCGTCTTCGATGGGCTTCTCGGCTCTTGATGGCCTACCGATGGGAACCCGCTGCGGACAAATTGATCCCGGAGTAATTCTCCACCTCATTGAGCAAAGAGGAATGACCCCACAGGAGGTTACGCATCTTTTGTACCATCAAAGTGGTATGAAAGGTTTGTCCGGAATTTCCGGTGATATGCGTAAGCTACTGGCGTCTGATGCGTCGGCAGCCAAGGAAGCGTTGGATTATTATGTATTCCGTGCCCGACGGGAAATTGGGGCTTTAACCGCAGTTCTTGAGGGCCTTGATGCCTTTGTTTTTTGCGGAGGTGTTGGAGAAAACTCCGCCGTTCTTAGGCAACGTATAACCAGCGGTCTTGGTTATCTCGGCCTCTTCGTAGACCCCATTAGAAACGCCCGAAATTCTTCGCAGATCGGTACAGGACCCGTTCAAGTATTGACGATCCCAACAGACGAAGAATATGTGATTGCTCGCGCGGCGGTGCAATCTTTAAACAGTCTCTAATCAAAGGTCTTTGGTTCATCTGGGACTATTTCCGCATCCTGAACGTCTTCCTCTGCATCCAAGTCGTCGTTACGAATACTCTCGGTAATGAGCGCCAACATTGAAGCAGAATTTGTTGATTCACTTTCGGGTTCCGATGGCGTTTTCCAACTCAATGTATCAATGCTATTGCATTTGGTACAAACTGGCACCCAAACACCGTGCACTTGCCCACAGTTATCGCAAACCCATGCCTCGCTTCGGGGGGCGGTAACTGCTTTTGCAAGCCATCCCCGAACAGTCGCATCGTCCGCGCCTTCACCCCGTTCAATCGCCGCCATCAATGCCAAACTACGGGAGGACGGTGACGTTTCTGCCAATGTCCCCATTTTTCTCCGCGCCGTGGGAAAGTCTTCCGCAGAAATAAGGAGTTCCGCCAAAAGCATTATCGTCTCGGGGTGGCCTGTGCGCTGTGTGGTGAGGGCCTCAAATCGCTTCAACCGCGCTTTTGCATCTTCGTTTGTATCAATTCGAGCAAAGGCTGCCGCCAAATCGGGATGGGGTTGAGCAGCCCACGCTTTTTTCAACAACCGCGCGGCAAGCTTTGGTTTGCCCTGCTCCATATAGACATCCGCGGCTAAAACGGACGCCGGGATTAAGTCGGGAGATTGTTTTTGTGTGGCAATCGCGGCTTCACGTGCCTCGATCGTTGACTTTTCATCCAAAAGGATACTGACTTCGGACAACGCCAATACAGCGTCGCGTCGCTTATAAACATCTCTTGGAATCGCCCCTGTCTTGAGCTGAGATTTAAGGGTGCGGCGCGCGCCTTGCCAGTCGTGCTTTTCGGTCTGAAGCTGCAACAACGTGTTCTGGGTTTCTGTGTGTCGTGGTTTTAAGGCAAAAGCTTTTTCCGCAAGGGCCAACGCTGTGACTGTATCTCCCTGTGCAAGTTTCTGTTTCATTATCCCACGCACGCCAACGAAACGCGTGCGCTCGTCAGTAAGCAACCGCCTGTAAACTTCCTCAGCTTTTTGAGTATCACCAGAGATTTCAGCGGCCTGCGCCGTCAATAGATTCGTCAATTCGGGCCGGTTTAGATACTTGTCAGCACGCGCTGCCTTCGCCATCGCAACGCGACTTTCACCCGACGAAAGCGCCATCATTCCCTGCGCCAGTGCCTCATATCCCTTACGCTCACGGTTGCGATCGAAGTACCGCGAAATCGCGGTTTCGTCGCCACTCAGGAAACGTATGACGGCCACAATAAGTCCTACGATTTTGATCAGGAGCCACACCAAAACAAGGAGAGCTGCCAAAACGATTGCCGCCTGCAACGGCTGCAACGTAAATTCAGTGTTTGCGACCGCAATCCGAATTCCCTCGTTCGACTCAGCTAATATTCCAGCGCCCAGCGCGAGCGCAGCAATAAGAACCACAAAAGATAGAATTTTAACTAGTGACCAAATCATGAGGGCTCTCTTAATTTTCTGAAATTGAGGAAACGAAGGTTTGGATGGCGGCTTGTGTCTCTAATCGGTAAGTTGCGGACTTCACCCAATCCGCCATTGCTTCTTGGCTCGCTGAAGGGAGGGACGCAATTTCTGAAAGCGCCTCTTGGAGGTTTGCATCCCCAACTGCAGCCTCGGCCCTAGAAAGGATGGCATCAGGATCATCGCCGGCACGCGGTTCCAATGATCTCGCTCCAGTTTGACTGCGCAAAAAGGCGCCCAATCGGTCAATCGCACTCTCGTCCGTCGTTTCATACGCAACTGCAGCAATAGCGGCGCGTGCCGCAGATGGGAACGCTCTCCTCAGGTCCGCCACGGTCGCCACGCCGGAAATCGAAGCGGCTTGCAATTGAGCGGATGCTTCTTTTCCGGTTGCTTTTGTAATATCAGCCAAAGCGGCGTCAAAAGAGTTACCGCCTTCAATCGCCGAATTAATATTGGACATTCCAGCCCTTAATAGAGCCGCATTAGCGATCGCAGTTGCCCCAGCCTGAAGCTCTTCGGCTTGGCTTGTGGCCATAGATATCTTGGCTTCCGCCTCTTTGGCAACGGTTTCAATCTGGGATTTTTGCGCCGCCAATGTTTCACGCATAGCTGTCAATTCCCGCTCGTAAGCAGCTACCGCAGCATCAGATGCATCATTGCTAGAAATCGGGCGTTTCTCAAGGTCGGTTAACCTCACCGAAAGCTGTTCGACACTCGCACTCAATGCATCAAGTTCAGCATTTACTCCTACAACATCCTGCTTGCTTTCTTGAGAAAGCGCCGTCAGTTCAGTGGTGTATTCCGCGCTATCGACTTTGCTTCCCAACGCGCTCGCTTGTGTCTCAATCATTCGTCTGAGTTCAACTATTTCGTTTGATTGGGATGCGATCTTGGCGTCCATTTCACTAGTATCTATGCCCGCGACAGGCCACCCTTCGGGCACGAATTGTGCCACACCAAAGCCAAGTATTGCAGCAACCGCACCACCAACAAACGCGGGAACCCCTGCCCTTTTTTTGGCAACTGGTTCGATATGGTCGTCGGCATCCGGTTTTTCCGAAGCCACGTCTGCATCTGGCTCGATATCTGGAATGACAGCCTCATCCTGCGCTTCAACTTCGACCGTTTCAATATCGACCGTTTCGACAACAGGTTCAGATTCCGCGTTCGTTTCTTCAATTTGTGCGTTTTCGGGAGAAGTCTTATTGGTCACGAAAAGTCCCTTTCTAGCGTCACATTAACAATAGCCATCCGTGACGCATATCACAATCAAGTTAGGTCTACGCGCGCGTTGCGAGGTTCAATCGCAGAAATATCGCGCTACAATTTGAAGCATCATATCTCCGGTTGGTAGTCGAGGTACAACAATATTTTTGCGAAAAGGTGTTGGAAGTTGGCTGGCTACATTTTGACTCAGCGCAACGATCTTTATTTTATGAGTGCGCGCAAGAGGAAGAGCGAGGTTTTGAATTTGTTCAGAAAACAATTCGGCCGTTCGTGGCGAAAACAGCGGAGCCACCACAATATCTTCTCCTTTTAAAAGGGATTGCGCCTTTTGCGTCAACGGCAACGCATTTTGCATGTACACAACTTGCTCTAAACACCTGACCCCAGCAGATTTCAATCGACCGGCAACATCGCCACGCGTAAACGCGCCGTGTAGGTGAACGAGCTCCATTTCTGGCGGGTTAGAGACTATTTTTTGCACGAGAGCTGAGGCTGTTTCGCCGACCTCTCGCACGTCAAAGCCAGCCTTTCTCGCGAATTCTGCCGTGATGTCGCCGACGCAATATGCGGGCCTTCCAGCGCCCGCCCCTGCTCCAATAACTCCGTTTCGGGATGAAAAAATCGCAGCTTCAAACCCCACATCATACTGCAAATATTCGATCTCAATAAGAGGTGAGTAAGTCACGTCCTCTTCAGGCCCAAGATTTAGCCTGTTAGCAAAGTCTTGGGCAGCTTGGATGGGACGTGTAAGTAATAGGGCTGGATGTTTTGAAATCATTGACGAACTACTGGATTGTTTAGATTGAGCGGGAATGTTACCTGCGAATAGAAAGGAGCGCCAATGCCAAAGCAACTCACAGTGCTGGGAATCGAAAGCAGCTGCGATGATACCGCCGCGGCAATTGTACGCCACGAAGTTGGTAGCGCCCCACAGATTTTGTCGCAAGTAGTGGTCGGACAGGCCGACCTTCACAAGGATTTTGGTGGTGTGGTCCCCGAGATCGCCGCACGTGCGCATGTAGAAAAGCTCGATTACTGCGTCCAAGATGTCATGAGCCTTGCAGGTCTCAGCTTTTCTGACCTTGACGCAATTGCCGTAACATCCGGCCCCGGTCTTATTGGCGGTGTCATTTCGGGCGTCATGTGCGCCAAAGGAATCGCAGTAGCAGCGGGCTTGCCGCTGATTGGCGTCAACCATCTTGCGGGGCACGCCTTGACCCCCCGCCTGACGGATTCCCTCGATTTCCCCTATCTCATGCTGCTGGTCTCGGGAGGGCATTGCCAATTTTTGATCGTTCGCAGCGAAAACGAATTTACCCGCCTAGGGGGCACCATCGACGACGCCCCCGGTGAAGCCTTTGACAAAATCGCGCGGATTTTGGCGCTACCGCAACCCGGTGGTCCGAACATCGAGAAATGTGCGCTTTCCGGTGATCCGGCGCGTTTTCGTTTTCCGCGCCCGCTTCTTGATCGGCCGGGATGCGACATGTCGTTCTCTGGGTTAAAAACGGCCGTTCTCCGCGCCCGTAATTCCGTGGTTTCCGACAAGGGCGGGCTTACCAAGAAAGATCAAGCCGACCTGAGCGCGGGTTTTCAACAGGCGGTCACGGCGGTGTTGATAGAGAAAACACGCCGTGCCCTTGCAGTTTACTTGTCTGAAAACCCAAGTGTGCCGGCCTTTGCTGTTGCGGGAGGCGTTTCGGCCAATATGGAAATTCGAGCTGCATTAGAGACTGTTTCTGCGGAAAACGGTGCGCGTTTCATCGCGCCTCCGCTTGCCCTATGCACGGATAACGCCGCGATGATCGCTTGGACTGGGCTTGAGAGATTTCGGGCAGGTCACGAGGATGATATGACACTAGCCGCTCGCCCTCGATGGCCACTCGACACCAAAAGTGGTTCAATGCTTGGGTCTGGCAAGAAAGGGGCCAAAGCGTGAGTATTTCTGTTTTAGGTGCTGGCGCCTTTGGCACGGCGTTAGCGATTACATTGTCCAATGCGCGCACCGACGTTACGCTGTGGGCGCGTGATGAAATCGCAGTGAAGACAATGCAAACGACACGGATGAACGCCGCGCGCCTTCCGAAGGCCCGTTTTCCCAAAACCTTGACCGTGTCATCCGACCTAGAGACGGCATGCAAAGCGGACACCATTCTTCTCGTCATCCCAACCCAGAAACTCGCCGCCTTCCTTCATTCGCATGCGACATTGTTGGATGGAAAAACGCTGGTTGCATGCTGTAAGGGCGTAGACCTCGCAACGGGTTTAGGTCCGGTGCAAACCATTGCGTCAACAATCCCATCGGCTCAGGCCTGTATTTTGACTGGGCCGAGTTTTGCAGTAGATATTGCCGCGGGCCTCCCGACCGCCCTCACACTTGCTGGCCCCAAAAATTGCTTGGAACCGCTGCAAGAAATGCTGTCGACACCTGCCCTGCGGCTCTATTGGACAACCGATACGGTTGGCGCTGAACTCGGTGGAGCCCTTAAAAACGTCATTGCAATCGCGAGTGGCGCGGCCATTGGGGCCGGTTTCGGGGAAAGCGCCCGCGCCGCCGTTATGACGCGGGGGTATGCCGAAATTCAACGCCTTGCGATTGCCCTTGGTGCCATGCCGCAAACCCTTGCAGGCCTTTCCGGCTTCGGGGATTTGGCGCTTACCTGCACATCCACAAGAAGTCGCAATTTTAGTTTTGGGTTTGCACTGGGGGCAGAAACGGAATTTGATTCTGGTTTGACGGTTGAAGGCGCGAAAACCGCCGAAGCTGTCTCTAATCTGGCTAAAAAACATGGTATCGAAATGCCCATCACAAATGCCGTGGCCGCAATTTTGGCTCAACGTCTAACAGTTTCCCAAGCGATGGAAGCCCTCATCGCGCGCCCTTTAAAGGAGGAATAACATGTTCGTAGCCCTAATCGCCAAGGATAAACTTGGCTCCCTCGACGTACGCAAAGCCAACAGAGACGCGCACGTGGCCTATCTTAAGTCCACCGGTGTCGCGCAAGCAGGTCCATTTCTGGACGAAAATGGCGACATGTGCGGCTCGCTTGTAATACTGAATGTTGAAACCATCGCAGATGCACAAGCATGGGCCGACCAGGACCCCTATGCCAAGGCAGGCCTGTTCCAATCTGTTGACCTACAACTTTGGAATCGGGTCATTGGCTAATGGCGTATTGGCTGTTCAAATCAGAGCCTAATGCATGGGGTTGGGACGATCAGGTCTCCAAAGGCGGTGTGGGCGAGGAATGGAACGGGGTGCGCAATTATCAGGCGCGCAACAATATGCGGCTGATGGAAATCGGCGACTTGGGTTTCTTTTATCACTCCCTCAAGGAAAAGGCCGTTGTCGGCATTGTTGAGGTCTGTGCCCTCGCGCATCCAGACAGCACAACCGACGATCTGCGCTGGGAATGTGTGGATATTCGCGCTGTGAAACCTGTAGTAAAACCTGTTACCCTCGCCATGTGCAAAACGGACCCGCGCCTTGAAAACATGGCTTTGGTCAAGAATACGCGTCTCTCGGTTCAACCCGTAACAGAGGCTGAATGGACTATCATCTGCGAGATGGCTGGAGTGACTTTTTAAGGTTTGCGAAGTTTTCCGATTGCAATATGGAATTAAGGTTATATTGAGCGAAGAAACTGGAACTCTGACGGAATTGGACACTGCCTTGACCCATGACAACACTGCCGCAAATTCTGTTTATGCGATCGAACGCTGGGGTAAGGATCTAGTCGGCGTGCTTCCCAATGGCGATCTTGGGCTTCGCAACCCCCTCAAGCCAGACGCGCCTATGGTGAGTTTGCCTGTGATTTTGCAGGACCTCGAAGAACGCGGCGTTCATGCACCCCTTTTGTTGCGAGTAAGCTCGTTTCTGGAAAGCAGTATCCGCGCACTCAACGAAAGTTTTGCCTCCGCGATCAAACGTGCAGGATATAAAAACGATTATCGTGCGGTTTTCCCCGTCAAAGTGAACCAGCAAGCACAGGTTATCAGCCGGATTGTTGAATTCGGCAAGCCATACTCCCATGGCCTTGAAGCGGGTTCCAAGCCTGAATTGGTGATCGCCCTCGCCCAACCTTTGGCGCACGACGCGCTTATTGTTTGCAACGGTGTTAAAGACGCGGAATTCATCCGCCTTGCCATTTTGTCGCGTAAACTCGGGTTCAACACCGTGATTGTTCTGGAAAGCCCGAAGGAATTACAGACCGTTCTTGCCGTGGTTAAAGAATTGGGCGAGGAGCCACAACTTGGTGTTCGGGTAAAACTTTCCAACCGAATTTCTGGGAATTGGGCAGAGAGTTCCGGCGATCGTTCGACCTTCGGGATGCACACAGACCAACTTGTTGACGTTGTTGATAGCCTCAAAGAAGCAGGCCTCATTCACTGTCTCAAATTTCAGCACAGCCATTTGGGCAGTCAAATTCCGGACGTAAATGACGTGCGCCGCGCTACTGGCGAAGCATGCCGTTATTTCGTCGAACTCACACGCGAAGGGGCGCCCCTGACTCACCTCGATTTGGGTGGCGGACTTGGTGTTGACTATACGGGCGAGAAATCAACCAACGAGAACTCGATCAACTATTCGGTCGACGAATATTGCACGAACATTGTTGAGACCGTGTCCTATGCATTGGATGAGGCGAAAATCCCGCACCCAATTCTTGTAACCGAGAGCGGTCGGGCCGTTGTTGCGACCTCGTCGATGCTTATTTTTAACGTCCTTGAGGCCACACTTTACGACTCTCACAACCCAACCGTACCTGCGGCTGAGGATCATCACTTTGTTTCCGACCTTGCTGCGGTTTCTGGCTATTTAGAGCCACAACGCCTTCAAGAGTGCATTAATGATTCCAGCTTTTATCGCAACGAATTGCGGGCCTTGTTTCGGCGGGGATATATTGACCTGCGCCAAATGGCGCGCGCAGAGCGTATTTATCTCCACCTCATGTCCAAGATCAAAAGCCTTGCGCCCGAAGTGGGCACGGCCCCAGATGTCGATGCTCATTTGGAGCAGTTGGCGGATATCTATCACTGTAATTTCTCACTGTTTCAATCGCTTCCTGATGTTTGGGCAATCGACCAAGTTCATCCTTTGGTGCCACTACAAATGCTCAATGTTGCCCCCGACAGACGCGCGGTTTTGTCGGATATCACGTGTGATTCCGACGGAAAAATAGACAAGTTCATCCTTGCGGACGGAATTTCGCCTTCGCTTCCTGTTCATACTCTGGACGAAAGCAAACCCTATTACATCGGTGTCTTTTACGTCGGGGCCTATCAGGAAACTCTGGGCGATTTGCACAACCTATTTGGCGATACCAATGTGGCGACAATCGACCTGCGCGACGACGGAAGTTTCGACCTTTTGCACGAACAGGAAGGCGACACGATTGCCGAGGTTCTGTCCTATGTCGAATACGATCCGCGCGATTGTGTCGATGCGTTCCGTGCAAGGATCGACAACGAGATTTCTCACAAGCGCCTAAATCCCAAAGACCGCAAAACACTTTTGGCGGCTTACCGCGACAGCATTAATGGCTATACTTACTATGAATAACAACGAGACGAGGAGAGACGTCATGGGCAAAACATTAGTAATCGGCGCGGGCGGTGTATCGTCCGCCGCTGTGCATAAAATGGCAATGAATTCGGATGTTTTCACCGAGATCACCTTGGCTTCACGGCGCCTTTTCAAGTGCGATGAGATCGCGGCGGGGGTTAAATCCCGCACAGGCGTCACGATCAAGACGGCCCAAGTGGACGCAATGGATGTTCCTGCCGTTGTGGCTTTGATCCGCGAAACGGGTGCGGAATTACTGGTCAATCTTGCGCTTCCCTATCAAGACTTGGTTCTGATGGATGCCTGTCTTGAAGCTGGAATCCACTATCTGGATACCGCTAACTATGAGCCAGAGGACGAAGCCAAATTTGAGTATCACTGGCAATGGGCCTATCAGGACAAGTTTAAGGCTGCGGGTCTAACCTGCATTCTTGGCTCTGGTTTTGATCCAGGGGTGACCTCGATTTACGCCGCTTGGCTCAAGAAACACAAGTTGGATACCATTCGCCAAATCGACGTCCTTGATTGCAACGGCGGCGACAATGGCAAAGCGTTTGCCACCAATTTCAACCCCGAGATCAACATCCGAGAAGTCACCGCAGACGCGCGTCACTGGGAAAATGGCGATTGGGTGACGAGCCCCGCTATGACCCACAAAGTAGCCTTTGATTTCCCAGAAGTGGGCGAGAAGAACATGTACCTCATGTATCATGAGGAACTCGAAAGCATGAAAACCCACTTCCCCGAAATCGAACGGGCGCGGTTTTGGATGACGTTCGGCGATGCCTATATCAATCACGTGCGCGTGCTTGAGGGCATTGGCATGACGTCCATTGAGCCTATTATCCATAACGGCCAAGAAATTATCCCGCTACAATTCCTTAAATCCGTGTTGCCAGATCCGTCCGATTTGGGCGAATTGACCAAGGGCAAAACCTGTATCGGGGATATTGCGACGGGTCTCAAAGATGGCGTGGAAAAAACCTATTATATCTACAATATCTGCGACCACGAGGAGTGTTACGCCGAAGTTGGAAGCCAAGCGGTTTCTTATACGACCGGTGTTCCAGCCATGATCGGCGCGGCTATGGTTCTCAAGGGAATTTGGCGCGAGCCAGGCGTTTGGAATACCGAGCAGTTGGACCCAGACGCCTTTATGGACATGCTCAACGAACATGGTCTCCCGTGGGAAGTCCATGAGCTTAGCGGCCCTGTGGAGTTCTAAACATGGCTCAAATCATGCAAACACAAGCTGGCGACGCAGGTGCCTTTTCGCATTTTGATTTGTCACGCGTTCCCAGCCCGTGTTTCGTGGTGGATGAGATCGCCATCGCACGCAATTTGGCGATTTTGGCTGAGGTTGCGGATCAATCCGGCGCACATATTCTGTCGGCACTCAAGGCCTTCTCGATGTTCGCCTTGGCGCCGATGGTCCGTCAATATCTGCATGGGACATGCGCCTCAGGCCTCTATGAGGCGCGCCTAGCGCGTGAAGAATATGGTGGCGAAGTTGCGACCTATTGTGCGGGCTACAAAGAGAGCGAGTTCGCTGATATTCTCGCTCTTTCCGACCACATAATCTTCAATTCTGCGGCACAGAAAGATCGCTTTCTGCCACAGGTTAGGGCCTTATCACGAGAGGTTTTGGTTGGATTGCGTATCAATCCGGAACACTCAGAGGGCGAAATTCCAAAATACGACCCCTGTGCGCCAAATTCACGTTTGGGAATGCCAATTTCCCAACTGACGCCTGCATGTTTAGAGGGCGTGGACGGACTGCATTTTCATACGCTTTGCGAACAGGGGTTCGCCCCTCTTGAACGCACATGGTCGGCTGTAGAGGCGCAGATTTTGCCGTATGTTTCGCGTCTTAAATGGCTCAACTTTGGGGGCGGGCATCACATCACACGCGGCGATTATGATCGCACGGCCCTTATTCAATTTATACGTGATTTAAGGGCCAAAACAGGCTTGGAAATATATCTTGAACCAGGCGAGGCCGTCGCCCTTGATGCGGGAATACTTGTCGGCGAAGTTCTAGACTTGCCCACAAACGGAATGGCGCTTGCGATTACCGATATTTCGGCCACATGCCACATGCCAGACGTGATCGAAGCGCCCTATAGACCCGCAATGCTAGACGAGGATCCAAATGGCCACGTCTATCGGCTAGGTGGCCCATCTTGTCTCGCTGGCGATGTGATTGGCGACTACGCCCGCGCAGCCCCACTCGCGATTGGTGATCGGATCGCCTTTCTTGATCAGGCCCATTATTCCATGGTAAAAACAAATACTTTCAACGGCGTAGCCCTTCCCTCGATTGCACTTTGGAATTCCGAAACCGACGAATTGACCATGGTGAAGCAGTTCTCTTACGACAATTTTCGCAACAGGCTATCATAACATGAGCATTTTTCTTGAGAGCGAACTCAGCCCCTCCGAACGCGATGAGACGGCGCTGTTTCGCGTCATTCCGATGCCGTTGGAGAGCACGGTTTCCTATGGTGCGGGCACGCAGGCAGGCCCCGCCGCCATCATCGAGGCGAGCAATGAACTTGAGCGACTTTGCCTAGGGATTGTCCCCTGTTCCGAAGGAATTTTTACCGAACCAGATGTGGATTGCAGCGGCCCCTTGCCCGAAATCATGGAACGCCTAGCACAGCGCACCGAATTCGCCGTTCAGAATGGCAAAATTCCGGTCACTTTGGGAGGCGAACACTCTCTTTCCTATGGTGCGGTGATGGGGGTTGCGCGTGCGCTGAAAAAACCAGTCGGGATTATTCAGATTGATGCACATGCAGATCTGCGGATTGCCTATCAGGGGGAAAAACACTCGCACGCGTCCGTAATGCATTTGCTAAGCGAAGAGGGCATTCAACTGGCGCAATTCGGCGTTCGCGCACTGTGTGAACAGGAAGTTGAAAGTCGGGCGCGGAACAAAGTTTTCTTCGTCGATGCGGAAGAGCTTGTTACCAACAATATCCACGCGATCGACCTGCCTGAAGATTTTCCCGAGCATGTGTATATTTCCTATGACGTGGATGGTTTGGACCCGTCACAGATGCCCGCCACAGGTACCGCCGTTCCTGGGGGACTTAGTTATTACCAGTCACTACAACTGGTTGAACATGCCCTCAAAGGCCGGAAATGTGTGGGGATCGACGTGGTAGAGCTTGCTCCAAATGGCGAAATTGCTTGGGATTTTACTGCCGCCCAGATCGTGTATCGATTGATGGCTGCAGCCCTCAAATAAAAAAGGAGGGCTCCGACCCCTCGGAACCCTCCATCACCCCACGCGCTCCACTTTGCACCACACGTGTTATGTTAGGTTCCTGTCGTCCTGACGGGATAGACCAACCCTAGACCGCCCTGCCCCATGTGGCAAGTATGTTTTTAGGGATAACTGTTAAAATTCAACATGTTATAGTTCTATTAACTAAAAAGGCGCACCCGTAGATGAGAACGCCTTTTAATAATAGCTTCTGCGGATTACCCGTAGACAGCTTCTTTTCCAAAATGTTTTACCAGCAAGTAATACACAACAACGCGATATTTGGTGCGCTCGGATTTACCGTAGGTTTCGATGACGGATTGAATGGCCTCCATCAATTTCGGACCTTCAGCGAGCGAGAGCTTTTTGATGAGGAAATTGTTTTTTACCGTTTCAAGTTCGGAGTCCTGAGAGCCTGCAACAGTTGATGCGTCGGCGTTGTAGATTGCCGGACCACATCCGATGGTCACTTTTGTCAAAAGATCCATATCGGGCGTTACCCCACATTTATTTTTCAAGTCGTCCGCGTATTTCGCAATTAGATCGTCCCGTTTTCCCACAGTCAAACTCCATAAATTTCTGGGCAGCACCCGTTAAAATGAACCTTTTCCGGCCCTACGACACGGTAGCCAAGTCGGGGATAATCACAAAGAAAAAATTTCACCAATTGGACGAGAACGCAAAAAGGCGCCCCAATTTGCGTGGGGCGCCTTAAAATACTGATGAATTATACCGCGACAGCTGTTTTAGTAGCGGTAATGCTCGGGTTTGAACGGCCCATCAACGCTGACGCCAATATAGGCTGCCTGCTCCGGAGCCAATTTCGAGAGCTTCACACCGATGCGATCAAGGTGAAGACGCGCAACTTTCTCGTCCAGATGTTTCGGCAGAATATACACGTCGTTTTTATAGTCGTCTCCCTTCGTCCAAAGCTCGATTTGCGCCAGAACTTGGTTAGTGAAACTTGCGGACATCACAAAGGAAGGGTGACCCGTCGCGTTTCCAAGGTTAAGCAAACGTCCCTCGGAAAGAAGGATCAAACGCGCGCCAGACGGCATTTCGATCATATCCACTTGGTCTTTGATATTGGTCCATTTGTGGTTTTTGAGCGCCGCAACTTGGATTTCATTGTCAAAGTGGCCGATGTTGCCAACGATCGCCATGTCTTTCATTTCACGCATGTGCTCGATGCGGATAATGTCTTTGTTGCCTGTTGTGGTCACAAAAATATCGGCCGTCGAAACGACATCTTCGAGAAGGACAACTTCATAGCCATCCATCGCCGCTTGCAACGCACAAATAGGGTCGATTTCAGTAACTTTGACGCGTGCGCCCGCGCCCGAAAGGGAAGCTGAACAGCCTTTGCCAACGTCGCCATAGCCACAAACAACCGCCACTTTGCCGGCCATCATTGTGTCTGTTGCGCGGCGAATACCGTCAACGAGGCTCTCTTTACAGCCGTATTTGTTGTCGAATTTCGACTTGGTGACGGAGTCATTCACGTTAATCGCGGGGAACGGCAAGTGGCCAGTTTTCACCAAGTCATAGAGGCGGTGAACGCCGGTTGTTGTTTCCTCGGAAACACCTTGGATCGCATCACGTTGCTTTGTGAACCAACCGGGCGAAGCGGCAAGACGTTTTCTGATTTGTGCGAAAAACGCCACTTCTTCGTCGCTTGTTGGGACATCGAGAAGGTTGGTTTCGCCAGCTTCGACGCGCGCACCCAGAAGGATGTACATGGTTGCGTCGCCGCCATCGTCGAGAATGAGGTTACATGTGCCGCCGTCAAAATCAAAAATTTTGTCCGCGTAATCCCAATATTCTTCCAGCGTTTCGCCTTTGATTGCGAAAACGGGTGTACCACCAGCGGCGATCGCTGCGGCAGCGTGGTCTTGAGTTGAGAAAATATTGCACGACGCCCAGCGCACATCGGCACCCAAGGCCACCAAAGTTTCGATCAAAACCGCTGTTTGGATCGTCATGTGAAGCGAACCGGCAATGCGCGCGCCTTTGAGCGGTTTGCTCTCGCCATACTCAGTGCGCAGCGCCATCAAGCCAGGCATTTCGGTTTCTGCGATGTCCAATTCCTTGCGGCCATATTCTGCAAGGGCAATGTCTTTGATGATATAGTCGTTCGCCATGGGGCTGATTCCTCATAAATTTAGTTGAACGCCAGATACCACCACAATCGCGTCTAAGCAACAGAGGCCCAACAAACCCGCGTGATCCAGCACGGCTCAAAACCGAGCATCTTTACTTTTGGCAGGTCGGGGTCTAGCCATAACAAGATTGAGCGCGTGTAAAACAGAGGCAAAACAATGGCAAATCAACCCCGCGCGTGGCAACGCATGCTTTCTGGTCGTCGGCTGGACTTGCTCGACCCAACGCCGATGGATATCGAAATCATTGATATTGCGCATGGCCTTGCGTTTGTTGCACGTTGGAATGGTCAAACCAAAGGCGATTTCGCTTATTCTGTGGCGGAACACTCCCTGCTGGTCGAACGTTTGTTTTGCCGCATTGTGCCAAACGCTCCTGCAAGATGGAAGCTGGCCGCGCTTTTGCATGACGCGCCAGAGTACGTCATTGGCGATATGATTTCCCCCGTAAAATCCGCGGTTGGAACGGGTTACGAAGCCTTGGACACGCGACTTACTGCGGCGATTCATCTTCGGTTTGGCCTGCCCGCGTCGATCCCTGTATCGGTTAAGAAACAGATTAAAAAGGCAGATAAAATCTCGGCCTGGATGGAAGCGACCCAGATTGCTGGCTTCTCAGAACGCGAGGCAGACAAACTCTTTGGCAAACCAGACGCCGCAGTTTTAGAAGGGCTAGCGATTGAATTGCGTTCACCGCTCCTCGCACGCAATGATTTCACCGCGCGTCACGAAGAGCTTCTTGCCGAAATATAGAGCCTAACGCGGCGATCTTTTCGCCAAAATGCGTTGAAGCGTGCGCCGGTGCATGCTCAAGCGCCGCGCGGTTTCGCTCACATTTCGGTCGCATAATTCGTACACGCGCTGGATGTGCTCCCAACGCACCCGATCCGCAGACATTGGATTTTCTGGCGGCGGGGGAAGCGCATCTTTTTTTGCTAACAGCGCTCCAAGAATGTCATTGGCATCTGCAGGCTTTGACAAATAATCCGTCGCCCCGATTTTAACCGCAGCAACGGCCGTCGCAATGGCGCCGTACCCCGTTAAAACAACGATCTTCGCATCTGGCCGCTTTTCGCGTAGCAATTCGACAACGTCGAGGCCGTTGCCATCTTCAAGGCGCAGATCAATCACCGCATAGGCGGGTGGCCGCGCCGTGGCGATCGCGCGCCCAGCGGCCACTGAACCAGCCATTTCAACCACAAACCCGCGTTTTTCCATTGCGCGCGCAAGACGACGCAAAAACGGTTCGTCGTCATCAAGGAGCATGAGAGATTTGTCTTCGCCGATGTCCTGCAATTCACGATCTTTCATTTAAGCGCCCTAATTTTATCTCTGCCCCCCTGTTCTATGCAGAACCGCAAGGCAGGTCAAATATCGTTAAACCTGAATGGATGGAAAATCAGGAGTTTTCGACAAAACACGCGACTCGATTGGCCATTTCCTCTGGTGTATCATCGCGATTGAAATACTCCACGACCCCGTGTTCGGGCAGATAGAGATAGGTGAAGGTCGAGTGATCGACGAGATAATATTCGTCATCGCCCTCGTTCTTTTTGTAATAGGTTTTATAGGCCCGCGACGCCGCTTTTACGTCCTCTTCGGTCCCTGTGAGGCCAATCATACGATCATGCATCACGTCGGTATATTCGGCCAAAACCTCTGGCGTGTCGCGCGCGGGATCAATTGAAATAAAGATCGGAGTGGTCTCGATACCAACTTCATCCAGCAAATCCACCGCTGCCGCATTGCGCGCAGAATCCAGCGGACATACGTCGGGACAGAACGTATAGCCGAAGTAGATAATCGACGGTTTGGTCAAAACGTCAGTGTCGGAAACGCGGGTGCCCGTTTCGTCAATAAGCGAGAACGGCCCGCCAATGGAGGACGTACCACCGGCAATTTTGTTCACACTGCATTGCTCAAACTCGGATTCGCCCGAACTCATTTTCAGATAGGCGGTTGAGCCCAGTAAAATAGCGGCAACACCAACTGCGGCAAATGCGAAAATCCGACCCATTGTTCAATCCTTTTTGGTTTCGCCGCTTGATCGCTGTGTTTACCATGACAATCAACTGTGCAACTTGCCGCACAACATGGGGTGCCAATGATCGAAACACAATCGCTCTTCATCAATCAATCCGCGCGCAGCGATTGGATTCGGCTGCGCACGCTGATTGTCCTGCGCTGGGTTGCGATTGCGGGGCAAATAATTGCAATTTCGGTTGCACGGAGCCAGTTCGACATCCAGCTCGATTTGGGCCTTTGTTACTTAGTGATTGCGGCCTCGGTTATCGCAAATTTAATTGCAATTTTCGTCTACCCAGAGAACAAACGCCTCAGCGAGGGGCAAGCCGTCTTGATGTTGCTCTTCGATATTTCGCAACTCATGCTACTGATTTATTTAACCGGTGGGCTGCACAATCCCTTCGCGCTTCTAATTCTCGTTCCAGTCACAATTTCGGCAACGGTTTTAACCCTCCACTCCACAATTCTTCTGGGCACGGTTGCTTTGTGCCTCACTACCCTTGTCGCTCTGCGGAGCACCCCCCTTCAAAACAGCGCGGGTCGCATTTTTCAGGCCGATCCCTTCCTTCTGTTTGGGTTTTGGCTGTCTATCGTCATCGGCACAGTATTTCTCGCCATGTATGCGCGGCGGGTGACCAGCGAGATTCACTCCATGTCCGAAGCACTTTTGGCGACGCAAATGGCACTGGCTCGCGAGCAGAAATTGACTGATCTCGGGGGGGTTGTGGCTGCAGCAGCGCACGAATTGGGCACCCCTCTCGCGACAATAAAACTCGCGGCCTCCGAGATGCTAGACGACCTTGAGGACGGCTCTGACCTTATGGCCGACGCCTTGCTCATCGGCGAGCAAACAGACCGATGCCGCGAGATTTTGCGTTCCATGGGGCGGGCAGGAAAAGACGACCTCCATATGCGTACTGCGCCATTTGAGGCCGTGGTGCGCGAAGCGGCAGAGCCTCACACGAAACGCGGTCGTGACATTCATTTCAACATCGGCCCTGCCCCAAGTGGTCTGCGCGAACACCCCGAAATTCATCGAAGTCCAGAGATTATTCACGGCTTGAGGAACCTCGTTCAGAATGCGGTGGATTTTTCACAGGCAAATGTTTGGATTGATCTCGCATGGACGAACAACCGCATCCAAATTCGAATTGCGGACGATGGCCCCGGTTTTCCGCCGCATTTGATTGGCCGTATTGGGGAGCCTTTTGTCAGACGCCGCGATGCAGGGGTGAAACCGCGCCGCCCGGGTTATGAGGGGATGGGACTCGGACTTTTTATAGCGAAAACACTTCTTGAGCGCACGGGGGCCGAACTAATTTTTGCCAACGGATCGGACCCCTTTTTAACCGAGCAAGAGCGGCCCCTTAAGTGTGGTGCCGTGATCCAAGTTGTCTGGCCTCTCGATGTTCTTGTTGCGTCTGCGGAGGCAACGCGTGGGCGTCTTGGTGAAAACAGTCTTTTTGTACCAAAAGCATAGCCATAGACTCCTTTTTTAAGAAACCTTAATAAGGCGTTAACCTTTCCGGAGCGAATATCCTCCCGTACCCATCAAATGGAATGATTCCTTGTCTGTGCTCTCTTCAGAAACCCTTTTACTGGTGGCGCTCTCTTCATTTTTCGCCGCGGCATGTGGTGTATTCGGTGTGGGTTACTTTTCCGGTCGTGGAAACAAACAATCACATCGGGCACTCCTTCAAGGGGCGGAAAACTCCTTGGTTTTTCTCTTCGACGACGAAAAATTGGTCGATGCCACGACGCGCGCCCGCGCCTTGTTAAATTCCCGCCCGCAAGGGTCATCAGAATGGCGCCAATTTTGCGTTCTCGCCCAGACCCGCTTCCCGGATTTGCCCCTCGAAATGGCAGAGCTGGCGAGTGAGGGTTCCCTCACAATCCAAGCGAGCGATCCCGCCGACTTTGCCGAAATCCGAGCTGAATGGTGGAACGGTGTGGCCCGAATTGAGCTGGTCGAAGACGCAACCGCAAGCACTGAAACGGTAGTTGACCCTCACAGTATGAATGCCATGAAGCGAGAGTTGGAGACTTTGCGTGGGACGGCCGAAATGTCCCCGTATTACGTCTGGCAGCAGACAGTCGACGGCTTGATTACATGGGCTAATTCGAGTTACTTCACCCTGTCGCAAGAATTTGATGGCAGTGCAGAGAAGCCCGTTCAAACATGGCCGCCCTCGCGTCTCTTCCAATCTGTCTCACTCGCCCAAGGCTCGCCCGAAGGACGGGCACATCGTGTTTCAGTGAAATTCCCCGAAGAGACAAATGGTCGTTGGTATGAAGTTTTCAGCACAACTATTGGCGACGAGTCATTGCATTTTGCAACGAGTGCCGACGGGGTTGTTCGCGCCGAAACCGCTTTGCGGGATTTCGTTCAAACGCTGACAAAAACGTTTGCTCACCTCCCGACCGGATTGGCCATTTTCGATAAAAAACGTCAACTCGCGCTCTTTAACCCTGCCCTCACCGACCTCACGGGCCTTCAGCCTATGTTTTTATCCCTTCGTCCAACGCTGGTTAGTTTTTTGGATAAATTACGCGAAGGGCAAGTGATCCCCGAACCTAAGAACTACAAAGGCTGGCGCGCTCAAATTTCCGCACTTGAGGCCGCAGCAGTCGATGGCACCTACTCTGAGACTTGGACGCTCCCGTCGGGCCAAACATATCGCGTAACGGGCCGCCCTCATCCGGATGGGGCTGTCGCGTTTCTTTTTGAGGATATTTCCGCAGAAGTGTCTCTCACACGGCGGTTTAGGCGGGAACTCGAGATCGGACAGGCCGTTCTCGACAGCTTCCGCGAGGCGATTGCAGTTTTTGCATCTGACGGAATGCTCACGATGTCAAACTCTACCTATACATCCCTTTGGGGTGTCGACCCAGGAACCACTCTCGGCGAAATGAGTGTGGTTGACGCAATGGCGCACTGGCGCGCCAAATGTGAGGACAGCCCATTGTGGTCGTCCATTCAAAGCTACATCGCAACAAATGGATCTCGCGAAGAAAAGAGCTTCAAACTTCGCTTGTTGGAAGGCGGTAATTTGACTTGCCGACTTGCCCCAGTCGCTGGTGGAGGAACCCTTATCGCATTTGCGGTAATAAGCAGCCCTGCACTTACCCCTTTGGAACCCATCGAACCCAAAGCTCTCGACACGGAGGAGGTCCCACACGCGGATAGAGCTTCAAAACCAAAGGAGCCACTTCTTTTCAAAATCGAAGCATGATCTCCCTTGCGGTTGGATGTGGCTGCGTTAAATTCGCTACATGTTACCGTTTTCACATCAAATTTCACTTTCCTCTCCTGAGGAGACAGAAGCGCTCGCCAACCGTCTAGCGCCGCATCTTACGTCTGGGGACACAATTCTTCTTGAAGGGCCTATCGGGTCCGGGAAAAGCCTATTCAGTCGATCCCTCATTCTGTCAATTCTAACCCATCCCGAAGACATTCCTTCGCCAACCTTTACACTTGTTCAGGTTTATGATGGGCCTAAGTTTCAGATCTGGCACTGTGATTTGTATCGCCTAGCCCATCCCGACGAGGCATGGGAACTTGGTCTAGAAGAGGCATTCGACGCCTCGCTTTGTTTGATAGAATGGCCAGATAGGCTCGCGGGGCAAGAACCCAAAGACGCCCTGCACATCACTTTTGTTCCCGAAAACGATGAAGTTCGTCTTCTGAAATTTCAATCTCATTCGGCGCGTTGGAACATTTTGACAGAGGTTTTGAATGCCTGATCGCTTTGCACAACTCCTCTTTAGCCCAAGTGGTGTGACCGTAACGCCTCTCGCGGGTGATGCATCCGGTCGCAGATATGCGCGCTGGCGCCACCCTGCATTTGGCAGCATGATCCACATGGACGCCCGCAATGATCGTCCTGACGGCGTTGCGGACTTTATCAAAATTGATATTCACTTGCGAAGCCTCGGCCTCTCTGCACCAGTTATTTTGGCGCAATCTGAGGAAGAGTTACTCCTTGAAGACCTCGGCGACGAGCTCTTTGCCAATATTTTATTGCAAAAGCCAAAGATGGAGACCGACCTTTACATTGGCGCTGCAAACCTTCTCCTCGAAATTCAGACAGCGCCGACGCCAAAAAATCTACCAACGCTTGATCCAGCAACCATGGCAAGGGCCATTGCTCCGGCTTTTGATGCCTATCTCTTGGGCGCAACCGGAAAGGAAAATCCGAGTGCTCAAAGCGCGATATCCCTCGAATTGGAGCGCGTATTGGTTAGGTCTAATTCAAAAGAAACCAAGCTTTTGTTGCGTGATTTCCACGCAGAAAACCTGCTCTGGCTTCCAGATCGCTTTGGTGTTGCCCGCGTTGGTGTTTTGGATTTTCAGGACGCACACGTGGGACACTCGTGCTATGATCTCGCATCATTGTTGGAAGACGCGCGCCGCGATGTTAGCGAGACGACTCGCAAATTCGTTCTCGACCACTTTCTCGACCATTCAAAGCTTGATCCAGATATTTTCCTTGAGGGATTTTGTGCTCAAGCCGCGCAAAGGAACCTTCGTATTTTGGGTGTTCTGGCGCATCTGTCACTTAACAAAGGAAAGCGGCGATATCTAGAGTTTTTACCCCGTGTCTGGGGCCATTTGATGCGTGATCTAGAGCACCCTAACCTTACCAATTTGAAGGCGATCCTCATGGATACCTTGCCGCCGCCATCGCCCGAGGTGCTTTGCCGTCTGGAGGGTCCAGATGCCTAAATCGATCATGATTTTCACGGCTGGCAAGGGCACACGCATGTTGCCCCTTTCCGAAACCCTTCCAAAACCGATGATTTTGGTGAACGGCAAACCACTCGCCGACTATGCTTTTGCACTCGCGCAGGATGAAAACCTTCAAACCGTGATGAACCTTCATTACCTTCCAGACAGTATCGTCCAACATTTCGGACCAAAAGGCGTTCAGTTCTCGAACGAAAAATCCCAACTTCTTGAGACAGGTGGGGGCCTGCGCAAAGCCCTTCCAATTTTACAGAACGCCCCCGTTTTTACCCTTAATTCTGACGCCATTTGGTCCGGCCCCAACCCGCTGACCCTGTTGCGAAAGACTTGGAATCCTACCCAAATGGACGCGTTATTGATGCTCGTTCCCTTAACTCAATCCTTTGGGCACCACGGAAGTGGAGATTTTTCGTCCGATCAAAATGGGCACCTAACGCGCGGTGGCCCCCTTCTTTATACGGGCGCACAGATCATCAAAACCGACCGCCTTGCGGAAATTTCAGAAACCGCATTTTCACTAAACCTATATTGGAATCTTCTCATGCAAAGCGGCCGCGTTTTTGGCGTTACTTATTCAGGGAAATGGTGTGACGTCGGGCAACCCTCGAGTGTGCCTATCGCCGAATCTCTCCTGAAACGTGCCCACGATGTTTAAGCCGAACATCTATGGCATCGCCCCTGGATGTGATTTCCCGGCGGTACTGGTTCATGGCCTTCTGGACCGATATCGCGACAAGCCTCCAGAAGAACTGGCGCGCGTCCAGTTAGTCGTCAATACCGAGCGGATGAAGCGGCGGGTTGTCAGCCTTTTTGCTGCTCAAGGTGCAATTCTATGTCCAAAAATCGGCCTCGTTACGGACCTCGCGTTTGGGGCCGCGGCGGGTATAGAAAAGGCGGTTTCGCCCCTGAGAAGGCGGCTCGAACTCACCCAACTCATCGCCCAACTCCTTGATCAGCAACCAGACCTTGCCGCGCGCGATGCTCTCTATGACCTTGCTGACAGTTTGGCGACTTTGATGGATGAAATGCATGGCGAAGGCGTGGAACCCTGCCGCATTTCGTCCCTTGATGTGTCTGATCAATCGGGGCATTGGGCGCGTTCCCTTGAATTTATTGGTATCGTTGACCGGTATTTCGACAACACCACCGAACCACTGGACAAAGAAGCGCGCCAACGCCTCGTTATCGAAGCGCTTATTTCTTCATGGCAAGATAATCCGCCCAAAAACCCAATTATTCTTGCGGGTTCAACGGGATCGCGCGGGGCAACCCATAAGTTAATGCGCGCGATTGCGGAGCTTCCCAACGGGGCGGTTGTGCTTCCGGGGTTTGATTTTGACATGCCCGCCGAGGTTTGGTCCGGGCTCGATGACGCCCTAACAGCCGAGGATCATCCGCAATATCGGTTCCACCATTTGTTGCAGTCGTTTGAAGTGACCAGCGACAGTGTTTCACAGTGGAGCCTAACACCTGCTCCAAGCCCAGAACGCAATGCACTCATTTCGCTGGCTCTGCGTCCCGCCCCCGTAACCGACCAGTGGATGTCCGAAGGCAAACATCTACCAAGCCTCGCGTCAGCCTGCGAAAACGTCACTTTGGTCGAGGCCTCCTCGTCTCGCGAGGAGGCGGGAGCTATAGCGCTTAGGTTAAGAGAAGCTGTTGATAAAGGCCAGAAAGCGGCTCTAATAACGCCTGATCGTGTGTTGACGCGACAAGTGACCGCCGCCCTTTCGCAGTGGAAAATTGAACCCGACGATAGCGCGGGCACGCCACTTGCTCTTTCCGCTCCCGGTCGGTTTTTACGCCATATTTCCGCGCTAATGGGGCAGAAATTGACATCAGAGGCTCTCCTCACCTTGCTAAAACACCCGCTGACAAACACGGGAAGTGGGCAACGGGGCGCGCACCTCAAGTTGACACGCGAACTTGAACTCAAGCTGCGCAGATTTGGCCCGCCCCACCCGCACGCGGATGACCTACAACTATGGGCCTCCACGCTGAAGGGCGACGAAAACGCGAGCCTCTGGGCCGAGTGGATCATAGGTTGTTTATTTGAACTTTCGAGTGTTGGGACGCGGAGTCTTTCGGAGCAATTGGATTTTCATCTGGCGATCGCCGAAAGGCTCGCAAACGGCCCCGCCCCACAGCATCAAAGCCAGTTGTGGTTGAAAAAAGCTGGTGAAAGCGCGCACCAAACCGTTGAAACATTGAAGTCTGAAGCGGGCTATGGCGGCGATTTTGCGCCCAGAGATTACGTCGACCTATTTCGATCTGTTTTGGACAAAGAAGTGGTTCGCGATCCGATTCAACCCCATCCAAACATTATGATTTGGGGAACACTTGAGGCCCGCGTTCAGGGCGCCGATCTGGTTATCCTCGCCGGATTGAACGAGGGTGTTTGGCCGGAAACGCCGAAACCCGATCCATGGCTGAACCGGAAAATGCGCGCCGATGCAGGTCTATTGTTGCCTGAACGGCGGATCGGGCTCTCGGCGCATGATTTCCAACAGGCCGTTTGTGCGCCAGAGGTGTGGATTACGCGGTCTATTCGCAGTTCAGAAAGTGAGACGGTTCCGTCGCGCTGGGTGAATAGATTGGTGAACCTATTGGATGGTTTGCCAAAAACTGGTGGCAAAGAAGCCCTTGATCAAATGCGACGTCGTGGGAATACCTATTTGGCCCTCTTCAAAGCACTTGAGACACCAGAAAAACGGATTGAAAGCGCTAAGCGGCCCTGCCCGCAACCACCAGTCCATGCGCGGCCCAAAAAGCTTTCCGTAACCCAGATCAAGACACTTATTCGCGACCCCTATGCCGTTTACGCGCGCCATGTGTTGCGACTCAAACCGCTGGATCCCCTGCGACAAGTTGCGAGTGCGCCACTGCGCGGAACGGTTCTGCATAGTATTTTCGAGGCAGTCGTGCGCGACATCCCCCTATCCAAACTGAATACCGCCTCCCTTATGGCGGTGGCCGACAAAATCCTGGAAGCTGAGGTTCCTTGGCCCGCAGCGCAACGTATATGGCGCGGGAAATTGGGTCGCTTGGCCGAGTGGTTTGTCGCAACGGAGCACGATAGGCAAAGCAAAGCCACGCCAACTTATTTTGAAAAACGAGGCGAATTGAGGCTGGATAGGCTCGATTTCACGCTTTCTGGAATCGCCGATCGCATCGATGTTGCTCCCGATGGGCGCGCCGTGATCTACGACTATAAAACGACGCCGCCCACTGCAAAAGTGGAACATCTCTTCGACAAACAGCTCTTGCTTGAGGCGACAATGCTTGAACGCGGTGCCTTCCTTGGCGTTGCGGAAAACAGTGTTCAACGCGCGAGTTACATTGGCATCGGCTCATCCCCTGAAGAACGCGACGCGAAACTCGAGGAAACTTCTACGACCGACATTTGGGCGGAGCTGCACACATTGATTGAAAGCTATTTCGCACCCGACCAAGGTTATACCTCGCGTCGCGCTACGAGTGTCGTGGCCCACTACGGCGATTACGACCATCTTGCGCGTTTTGGCGAGTGGGAAGAAAGCGACGCCCCCAACCGTGAGGTGGTATCATGATGCGCCGCGATCAAGCCTCAGAACGCCAAGTCCAAGCGGCCAGCCCCAAAGATTCAACGTGGCTCTCGGCGAACGCAGGGTCGGGGAAAACCCGTGTGCTGACGGATCGCGTTGCGCGCTTATTGCTCGATAAAGTTCTTCCCCAACATATTCTGTGCTTAACTTATACAAAGGCTGCTGCCAGCGAAATGCAGAACCGTTTGTTTGCCCGTTTGGGCAGTTGGGCCATGTTAGAGACGGACGAGCTAAAGGCCGACCTCAAAAAACTTGGGTTCGAGGGGCAAGTCGGCGACGCTGAACTGAAAGAGGCCCGCCGCCTTTTTGCCCGTGCAATCGAGGCTCCCGGTGGATTGAAAATTCAAACAATCCACTCGTTTTGCGCTTCACTGCTGCGCCGTTTCCCTCTTGAGGCAGGCGTTTCGCCCCAGTTTGTCGAAATGGATGATCGGGCAGGCAACCTTCTGCGGGAGGAAGTAGTCGATGAAATGGTACTTGCCGGTGACCAATGGACCGTTGATGGCGTCGCTGCATTACTCACGGATCAAGATTTGACCAAGTTCACTGCTGAAATCTCTAAATACGCCGCAAATTTTCCAACCAGTCCGGATGCAGATGATATTTGGGCGCGATTTGAATTGACCGAAGGGTTTTCGCTGCTCGACCTCGAAGAACGCACGTTTTTGCCCGACGACGGTGCCCTCCTAGAAAGCCTAATGCCCTATTTGGAGGCGGGATCATCTAACGACCACAGAACTCACGCACACCTTCGCGGACTCAACTTTTCGACTCTATCAATTTCCGACCTTGCAATACTCGAAGGCACTTTCTTGACTGGTCAAAAGACAAAGGAACCGTTTACCGCAAAGATTGGTGCCGTTCCAACCAAGCCAGTTCAGAAGCAATTCAGTGACAGCATGGATCGGCTGAATAACTTCATGATGCGCATTGAAGATGCACGCGACACTAAAAACAGGCTCTATGCCGCGCGAAAAACCCTCGCACTGCAGGAATTTTCCGCCGCATTTTTACCCCGATATCAGGCAAAGAAACTCTGGAGGGGTTGGTTGGATTTTGACGATCTCATTCTAAAAGCACGCGATCTTTTGACCGATCCCTTAGTCGCGCAATGGGTCTTGTATCGTTTGGACGGCGGAATTGACCACATTTTGGTGGATGAGGCCCAAGACACCAGCCCCGCGCAATGGAGCGTTATTGAAAACCTTGCCCAAGAATTCACCAGCGGTGCAGGCGCGCGTTCAGACCAAACGCGTACAATTTTCGTGGTTGGCGACAAAAAACAGTCAATTTATTCGTTCCAAGGTGCCGATCCGTCCGAATTTGACCGCATGCAAAAGCACTTCGCCGCGCGTTTGACCCAAATTGGCGTGGGCCTCCAGAGTTTGCAATTGGAACACTCCTTTCGGTCTTCCAGTTCCGTTCTTTCTGTTGTGGACCACAGTTTTTCGGCGCGCCAAGGGCACGGCGTGGGTGGCGAAATGACCCATATCGCCTTTAAGGACGCGATGCCGGGCCGCGTAGATCACTGGCCGATCATTGAGAGTGTTTCGGACGAGGATGATCGCCATTGGGCCGACCCCGTTGATCGTCTTTCTCAAAATCACCACAATGTTCAACTCGCGCGGATGATCGCGGGTGAAATTCGCCGGATGATCGATGAAAACGTCACTATTCCGCAAGAAATTGGCATTTCAGGAACCTATGCGCAACGCCCTGTTACCGAGGGCGATTTCCTCATTTTAGTGCAGGGTCGGAGCGGTATTTTTCCGGAAATCATCCAAGCCTGTAAGGCTGAAAAGCTGGCAATTGCGGGGGCGGACAGGTTTCGGATTGGCGCAAGCCTTGCCGTGAAGGACATCACCGCGCTTCTATCCTTCCTTGCCACGTCCGAGGATGACCTCTCGCTCGCCGCGATTTTGCGCTCGCCGCTCTTTGGTTGGAGCGAACAAGATTTGTATGACCTAGCTCAGAAACGGACGCAAAAGTATCTCTGGCGCGCGCTTCAGGAACGTAAAAAGGAATTCCCCGAAACCGTCTCTATCCTCGAAGACCTCCGCGATTCAGCCGATTTTCTTCGCCCCTATGAACTAATTGAACGCTGCTTGACGGATCATAAAGGCCGCATAAATCTGGTTGCCCGCCTTGGGGCAGAAGCCGAGGATGGCATTGATGCCCTTTTAAGTCAGGCGTTGAGTTTTGAGCAGATGGAAATCCCGAGTCTTACGGGTTTCCTCACGTGGCTTCAATCTGAAGAGGTTGAAATCAAACGGCAAATGGACAGTGCAAGCGACCAGATCAGGGTGATGACTGTGCACGGGGCGAAGGGGCTTGAGGCACCAATCGTTATCCTTCCAGACACACATGCACGCGCAAATGTTGTGAAATCTGAGCTTATACCGCTTGAGGATGGGTTGGTGACGTGGAAAATGCGGGCCACCGAAATGCCGCCCAATATGGCCGATGCCATCGACACGAAGAAGGAACTTCAAGCGCAAGAAAAAATGCGCCTTTTGTATGTGGCGATGACGCGGGCCGAAAAATGGCTCATCACCTGCGGCGCTGGCAAGCTGAACAAAGACGGCCTCGCGTGGCACCAATTGATCGAAGAAGGCATGAAGCAAGCGGGCGCGGTGACGCATACGTTTCCGTCAGGGTTAGGACTTCGATATCAGAGCCTATCTTGGGACGATCTGCCGCAATTGCCATCTAAACAAGCTTCGGAAATGCACTCTCCAATCAAGCCTAACTGGGCAATTACTCCCGCACCCGCGCCCATAAAAAATGTCAAACCGCTTTCGCCATCAGACCTAGGTGGCGCAAAGGCGCTCGCAGGCCCAAGCGGGCTGAGTGAGGATGAAGCCAAGGAACGGGGCACGTTGATTCACCTCTTGTTGGAGTACCTTCCTGAGGTTTCAGAGGATGAGTGGCCCGCACGGGCGGAAATTTTGGTTGGTGAGATGTTTACTGAGTTACTGCCTGAGGCCGTGCAATGCTTGAAACACACTGATTTGGCGTTTCTATTCTCGGGCAACGCTCTTTCGGAGGTGAATATATTTGCCACCCTACCCGAATTGGCAAAGGGCAATTATACGACGGCGGAGATCTCGGGCTCGGTCGACAGACTGGTGATTGATGAAACTGAAATACACGTGATCGATTTCAAATCCAACGCCGTCGTTCCCGCATCGGCTGATGACGTGCCCGAGGGATTGATGCGCCAAATGGGCGCCTACTGTTCCGCCCTAAGCCAGATTTATCCGAACCACACACTCCGACCCGCGATTTTATGGACTAAAACCGCGACCCTCATGCCGCTCAGTCACGCGAGTGTGACAGATGCCCTTGCGCGTGTGAACATGCCTTGACGATGCCGCGCCGCGTACCTAGGTTTGAGACCTAACAAATTTCCTCTAGGAGAGAGCCGATGGCTACAGTTGCCGTAACCGACCAAACTTTTGACGCCGAAGTCCGCCAGTCTACCGTCCCTGTTGTTGTAGATTTTTGGGCGGAATGGTGTGGTCCATGTAAACAAATCGGCCCTGCTCTTGAGGAGCTTTCCGCCGAATACGGCGACAAAATCAAAGTCGTTAAAGTAAATGTCGATGAAAACCCACAGTCCCCTGGTCAAATGGGCGTGCGCGGGATTCCGGCATTGTTCCTGTTTAAAAACGGCGAAGTTTTCTCCAACAAAGTTGGCGCTGCCCCTAAAGCAGCATTGAAGAGCTGGATTGACGAAGCACTTTAAGCCTTCTTGAATTCGAGTATTAATTGGGCGTCCGTTTGGGCGCCCATTTTCGTTAAAGTTCCCAGCCACTTTTTCGCATCGCGGCCAAAATGCGCGCTTCTGCATTTTCATTTCCTGCATTGATCGCGGTTTTACGCAGAAACCACAGGAGATAGCTGTCATAACTCTGCGCGGGTTGGTGCACATGTCGAAACGCGGCCTCCAACCCAACGCGACCCACGTTTCCTGCGATGTGGTGAAAATCAATCTGGGCAAACAAAACGGCTGGCTTCTGCAGGAAAAACCCTTTTAGCGCGACCGATGAATTTTGGGTCACAACATAATCGCAGGACGCCAAAAGCGCGTCTGACGGCGTGTCGCTTAACCGAAACCGAGTGTGTTTACCTTCCAAGGCACGCAAACGCGCCAAATCACCTTCAGAATAGGCCTCATTGGGGTGCAGACTGGCGATCACAGAGCGAGTTGCATCAGTGGCAAGTGTTTGTTCAATCATCTCAAGCGGCGAGCAGGATTGAAAGCTTCGGTGTTTCGAAATTTTACCCTGCAATGGCATGAAAATATGCCCCTCACGGGTGACAGGCTGATCGCCAAAATGCCGCTTCCGCATCGAGTTTGCGAACGTTTTTGCCATGTTGGACTCTTGTTTGTCGGCGGGGTAAGGTATACCTGCGACCCGAAAATTCCACCGTTCGGCAACTTTCTCAATGCGCCAAAATGGATAGAAATACGCCCGCCGAAGATTAAGTGCGCGATCATGGAAGGGATCCTCCATGTGAAACAGTGAATACCCTTGAAAATCCTGCGACGCATTTCTATTTTTGGCCGTGTTCAAATGGTAATCGACCGATACCCCAACACTCGACATCGCTGTTTCAATGCGGTTCATGAGATTGTGGGCACCATTTTCAGCGCTTTTTTTAAAGCCCTCTTCGAGGAAGATATGTAGCGTTTTCAAGGAGTCCATGCTGCAGAACTTAGGTCGCCTTCGGAATATTTCCAAGCAAAGAACTTGTGGGATAGCCCCTAGACGGCCATATACCTAGAAACGACGAGGGGTTTTATGTCAGACGATCAATTTCCAGGGTGGCACGGCACCACAATCATCGGTGTGAAAAAAGACGGTAAAGTTGTGATTGCGGGGGACGGACAAGTCAGTCTTGGACCCACAGTTATCAAAGGGACTGCGCGCAAAGTGCGGCGTTTGTCGCCCGGTGGACATGATGTTGTGGCTGGGTTTGCCGGTTCTACGGCGGACGCGTTTACGCTTCTTGAGCGGCTTGAGGCCAAACTCGAAGCAACCCCCGGACAATTGGCGCGTGCTAGTGTGGAGTTGGCAAAGGACTGGCGCACCGACAAATACCTGCAAAAACTCGAAGCGATGCTGATCGTGACAGATGGTACCGATATTTTGGTTATCACGGGAGCGGGCGATGTGTTGGAGCCAGAACATAACGTAGCCGCCATCGGATCAGGCGGGAACTTTGCACTCGCGGCTGCGCGGGCTCTGATGGATTCTGATCTGGACGCCGAAGCGATTGCGCGCAAGGCGATGTCCATCGCGGCCGATATTTGTGTTTATACCAACGGTAAATTGACCGTTGAAACCATCGAAGCTGTATAAATGGCCGAGTTGACCCTAGATGATGTGCGCGCCGCAGTGGCCGCTGGTGTCCTCAACGAAGTGCAAGCGTCGAAATTGATCACCATGGCCCAATCGCGTCAGGGCGTGCGCGATTTCCTCTCCGGAGAAGACGAGCCGTTCGAGTTTTTTCGTGGCTTCTCTGAAATTTTTGTGACCGTCGGCTTGGGCCTGTTATTCTCGGGCCTGCTGGCGATCACATGGCTAATTGGCGGCGGGGTTTTCGTGCCGATAGTGGGCGTCGTCCTCACGGCACTTTTCGCGATCTACTTCACGAAAAAACGCCGCATGAGCCTGCCAAGTATCGCGTTATCTGCCGGATTTGGCTTGTTTCTGGCCGTCTCGACGGTAACTTTCCTTGGGATTTCGGGAGCAACCACACCAAATGCGAGCCAAGGATTAACGATTGGCCTTGTCGGCATGGTGGGCATGGCTTGGTATTTCTCCTATTTCAAACTCCCGTTTTCGATGTTCGTCCTTGGTGTTTTTGGAATTGTCAGCGTCCTTTCTATTGCAGGAATAGTGTCTGACGACCGGCGCTTCATCTTTGATTTACCCACGTCGCTGTTTGATTTGGGCGCAGGATCGGCCATGGCTTATGGATCGCTAATCTTCGGCCTTCTGGCATTTGCGGGCGGTATTTGGTTTGATCTAAAAGACCCCTATCGCATCAGCCGCTACGCATCTTCAGCCTTTTGGCTGCACATATTGGCCGCCCCTGCCCTTGTGAATGTGATCGCGCTATCGCTTTTTAATCTGGGTGGTACCTTGGGCGCATTGCTCACGGCTCTCGCTCTCGTGCTGGTAACAATCTTGGCTTTGATCATCGACCGACGCTCTTTTTTGACCGCTGGAATTGGGTACATTGCGATCCTTATTTCTATGGCCATTCAAAACTCCTCCGACGGCGATATCTCTATCGTTGCTACTCTGCTCTTGCTTGGTGGCGGCATTACAATTCTCGGCACATGGTGGGTGCAAATCCGCGCAACCCTCATGCAAAAGCTTCCCGATTTCCCCCTTAAAAACCGCTTCCCCCCCTACTCGGAGTCCGTATGACCGACCTTACGCCCCGCGAAATTGTATCCGAACTTGACCGTTTTATCATCGGCCAGAGTGACGCCAAACGCGCCGTTGCCGTGGCGCTTCGCAGCCGCTGGCGCCGCAATCAGTTGTCGGACGATCTGCGCGATGAAGTTTACCCTAAAAACATCCTGATGATTGGGCCAACTGGCGTCGGAAAGACCGAAATTTCCCGCCGTCTGGCAAAACTGGCGAAGGCTCCGTTCATTAAAATTGAGGCCACCAAATTCACTGAAGTTGGATACGTTGGCCGCGACGTAGAGCAAATCATTCGCGATCTCATGGATAGCGCTATTACCCAAACCCGTGATTTCATGCGCGAAGACGTCCGCGCAAAGGCCCGCGAAGCCGCAGAAGAGCGCGTGATCGAGGCCATTGCCGGCACCGATGCCCGTGAGCAAACCCGCGAGATGTTTCGCAAGAAACTTCGCTCCGGCGAGTTGGACGACACCATTATTGAACTCGAAGTCGCGGACACTTCGAACCCGATGCAAGGTCTCGACATTCCCGGACAACCGGGCGGTGGCGCGACAATGATGAATCTTGGCGATCTATTCGGGAAAGCCATGGGCGGACGCACCACCCGTAAGAAACTAACCGTCGCTCACAGCTTTGAAGTGCTTCTTGGTGAAGAGGCCGACAAGCTTCTGGATGATGAAATCGTGGTTAAACGCGCGCTCGAAAGCGTCGAAGAAAACGGCATCGTGTTTTTAGATGAAATTGACAAAGTCTGCGCACGCTCTGACGCGCGGGGCGCTGATGTTTCGCGCGAAGGCGTGCAACGTGATCTCTTGCCGCTAATCGAAGGCACCGTCGTTTCTACAAAACATGGCCCTGTTAGAACGGACCATATTTTATTTATCGCATCCGGTGCATTTCATGTGGCAAAACCCAGCGATCTTCTGCCAGAACTTCAAGGCCGCCTCCCTATTCGGGTTGAGTTACGCGCCCTAACCGAAGAAGATTTTGTGCGTATTCTGACTGAGACCGAAAACGCACTAACCCTGCAATACACGGCTCTCATGGCGACCGAAAAAGTGAACGTGACCTTTGCCCCAGAGGGTATCGCTGCGCTTGCAAAAATCGCGGCGGAAGTGAACCGGACCATTGAAAACATCGGGGCCCGTCGACTTTACACTGTTTTGGAGCGGGTTTTTGAGGAGCTTTCGTTTACAGCACCCGACCGAGCCGACGAACATATCGTGGTCGACGCCGAATTCGTTGAACAACATCTTGGTGCGTTGGCAAAATCGACCGATATAAGTCGATACGTCCTCTAGGACTAATAAGGTTCAAAATATGCGCGTTCTTTTTGCCTTATGGTTGGTCGTTTTGTCTGGTTGTGCAATTCAAAACGACCTGAGCTACACTGGTCGCGCCGATGTGGGGGCCGTGGTGCCGATCTACGTGGGCACCACGCGCAATCCTACCAACGATGGAACTTTCAACAGTTCACTCGCGGACGCCACCAATTACGTACGCTATGATGTATCCATTCCACCCCTGCATGAGCCAGGAAAAATTGAATGGCCATTGGGTAAAACACCTAATCCCGAAAAGAATTTTGCGGTTACGGCGAAATACACCTACGCGGACGACACTGCGTTCAAGGCATCCCTGCGTAAGCAAATTATAGAAAAATCGCCCGTAAAAAAGCGCGTGTATGTCTATGTACATGGTTTTTACAACACATTTGGCGACGGGCTTTACCGTGCTGCTCAAATTTCAAATGATTTTTCAGTGAATGCTGTTGTTACGCATTTCGCTTGGCCCAGCACCGGAAGTGCTTTTGGATACGCCCATGATCGCGATGCCGTTTTGACTGCGCGCGACAGCTTTCTGGAATTTCTCGAAACTGTAAAAGACGCGGGCGCTTCTGAAATCGTTATTGTAGCGCACTCGCTCGGGGCCGCCCTCACGATGGAAACCTTGCGCAGCATCGCCATTGAGGACGAAGGCGCAGTCACGCGTATGATCAAGGGGGTCGCCTTAATTGCCCCTGACCTCGATGTCGATTTATTCGTAAGTCAGGCGTCGCGCATTGGGAAACTTCCCGATTTCTTTGTGATTTTCACGTCCTCACGTGACCGCGCTCTGCAACTCTCGGCGCGCGTGTCTGGCGAGACCGCTCGCCTCGGAAATATTCAGGATGTAACGCCAATCGCGCATTTGGAAACAGTTGTTTGGGATATCTCGGCTCTGGATGGAATTCAAAAGAGCAACCACTTGGCAGCCTTCGAAAATCCCGAAGCGCTTGAGTTTATTCAACTCATTCAAGGGCGTGAGGCCGTTCTTTCGGTAAGTGGGAAAACGCTTCCCGGCCCGTTCCCGAGCGTTGCGATTTCAATCAACAACCTAACGCGTATCGTGCTGTCACCCGAGAGCGCTAACAATTAGGGCTTTTCGCTCCGCGATCTTTGCGCCACAAGGTAGGCTCCCTTACAGCAAAGTTATGGTATGACTTACCCCTCTTTTTTACTGGCCAACGCCCGTTGGCTTTCCGCCGGATTTTTGATCGCATTTGTTTCAAGTTTTGGGCAAACGTATTTCATCGCAATTTTCGCGGGCTCAATACGCGCTGAATTTGATCTTTCTCATGGGGCTTGGGGTGGGATTTATCTTATTGGAACGTCTGCTTCTGCCATCCTGATGGTTTGGGCGGGTGGTTTGGTAGACCGTTGGCGTATCCGTACTTTATGCGCGGGTATATTTGCACTGCTGGCGCTAGCATGCCTCGCGATGGCCACGGTTCCAAATGCGACAGCCCTCATCTTCGTGATCTTTGCTCTTCGATTCACGGGTCAGGGCATGTTGGCGCACGCTGCAATGGTTTCAATGGCGCGCTGGTTCGTTGCAACGCGTGGGCGGGCCTTGGCGATTGCTTCGCTTGGCTTCAAAACGGGCGAGGCCGCGCTCCCGATTGTTTTCGTGTTCCTTATGACGTGGATGTCGTGGCGCGGATTGTGGGTTTTGGCTGCAGGCTTGACCTTTATCATTCTTCCAATTGTCCTTGCCCTCCTCAGTAACGAACGAACTCCACAATCCCTCGCCAAAATGGAACATTCCAAGGGGATGAATGGTGTGGATTGGACGCGCAACCAAACGCTGAAGCACTGGCTTTTTTGGCTGATGATCTTGGCTATTGCTGGGCCGCCCTGCTTCATAACGACATTCTTTTTTCAACAGGTGCACATTAGCGAAGTTAAAGGGTTTTCTCATATTAGTTTTGTGGCACTTTTCCCCATTTTCACGGTCGTAAGCTCCCTTTCGATGATCGCCGCGGGTTGGGCGATTGACCGGTTTTCAACGCCCCGCATCTTGGCCGTGTACCTCGTCCCGATGATCGTCGGATTCATACTCGGTGCGCAAAGCGGCACCTTGTTTGAAATGGCGGTCGCTATGTCCTTTTTAGGGCTATCCCAAGGGGCGGCGTCCGTGCTTTTGCCCGCGTTTTGGGCCGAGTTTTATGGGACGCGTAACCTTGGCTCAATCAAAGCAATGGCGGCGGCCGTTATGGTAGCAGCATCGGCGATTGGACCCGGATTATCGGGGGTATTGATTGATCAAGGAATTGATTTTTCAAAACAAATGATTGGAATTGCGATCTATTTTGTCGTCGCAATTGTTGGGGTATGGATCGGAATGTTCCGTGCCACGCCTTTGTTATCTGTGGCGCCGTAGGTACACATAATAGGCGCCACCGCCGCCATGTTTGAGATGGGCTTCGCTGATTTGGAGTACGGCGGAGCGTAGAGGTGGCATCATCAACCACTGTGGTACTTGATGCTTGAGAACCCCATAGGGAACCGGAATTGGGCCGGGCTCATCACGGTACTTGCCCTTGCCCGTCACAACCAAAACCAGACGTCTTCCATCGGCATATGCATCCAGAATAAACCGATTTAGGGCGGGGTGGGCGTTGGCCATTGTCATCCCATGTAAATCCAGTTTTCCTTCGGGCGAGAGCCTGCCTTTTTTCATTTTGCCAAAGGTTTTGTGATCCATTTGAACGGGCGCTTGCGAAATACGGTCCGCGAGACTTGGGAGCAGGGCATGCCCCTTAACATGCGGGATTGCCGTTTCACCAATATGGAATGCCCGTAGCCCTGATTTGTTTATTTTCAACGGTTTGCGCGTGGCTTGCACGGTTCTGTCGCTCAACGATTGTGGTTGGCGGATGGGGTGAAGGGGGTTGGTTTGAATGGCAACCGTTTGCCATAATTCTTCTTCATCCGGCCTTAAGCCGCGAGGTTTTTTCATTCCTGAGCCCCCTCCGGAGCCATGGCAAATGCCAGTTGAATGGGCATCAGAACAACCATCCTGCCACCATCTTTGGTTTGCCCTGCAATTTTCCCCGCAACCTCCCCCGTGCCGAAGAAAATATCTGCGCGTTGAGCACCTTTAATCGCTCCACCTTTATCTTGAGCGACCATAAGCCGCTGAAGGCTTGGGCTGCCTGATTTTTCAATCCAAACTGGCGCACCGAGGGTGGTGTATAGAGGATCAACAGCCAAAGATCGCATAGATGTAAGCGGACGGCTCATCGCGCCGTGCGGCCCCTTGTGCGACGGTAGAGACAGTTTGCGAAAAAAGACATACGAGGGGTTCGACCAAAGAATCTGCTGCCCAAAACCTGGGTTTCGGCCAAACCAATCGCGAATCCGCGCAGCTGAAGCTTGGCTACGAGGTATAATCCCCTGATCAATCATCGTCTGAGCGATGGAGCGATTTGGGTGCCCGTTTTCGCCGCTATAGCCCACGCGGATACTGCTTCCGTCGGTCAGGTTCACACGGCCAGACCCTTGAATTTGCAGGTAATAAACATCGATGGGATTATCGACCCACGCAATCTCAAGACCGCGCAGCGCTCCCGTTTCATCTATCTGTTGGCGTGTGTAATTAAGGAAGGGTTCTTGTGGCCTGCGATACAACGGGTAGCGATAAACACTGTCTTGAAACCGCGCGCCGTTTAATTCGGGTTCAAAATACCCCGTAAAAAGGGTTGGAGTCCCGTTTTCAATTATGACGGGCCGAAAGAACAACTCAAAGAAAGCTTTTGCATCCGGATTCGATTGGGCAAACGCGCAAAGGCTGGCCCATTCCTGATCCTCCATCCGTGAACAGGTCCCTTGATACGCTTCAAGGGCAGCTTGGTGATTGTCCGAATGCCAACCAGAAAGAGAATCAAACGATAGAACACGCGCGGTCGCCTCGGCTGAAGCCTCAGAAACAACAAAGGGTGCCAGAAGCACCCCAAGTCCTATTTTTAGCCGCGATATCACGCGTTATCCGCCCGTTTGTACAAGCTGCCAGTTGGGATCGGCGGCACCTAAGGTCCGAGCAAACGTCCAGACATCTTTCTGACGTTTCACTGTGGTCGCATCGCCCTCAATAATTTCACCCGAATTATCGCGTACAATAGATGTCAATTCTCCGGTAAACTTAATCGTTACTTCACCAACTGAGCTTTTCGGATCAAATTCAGCGCCAACAAGCGCCAAGTCACGCACGCCGATGAACTGCGCTTCGATGGTCAAACCACGATCTTCGCGATCCGCGATAACATCCACAAAGCTCTGATGAACATCTTCAGAAAGATAAGGCGCAATATCGTCCAAATCCCCATGCTCAAAGCCCATTAGAATCATTTCATACGCACCGCGTGCGCCGCCTAGAAACTCTGTAATCGAAAGATTTGGTTCAATCTTTTTCATTTGAGTGATCGCGGCGATTGTGTCGGCGTCGTCCGTGTGATCGACGATGTCTCGATCTGGCCCACCTTCAATCACCGAAAAAGTTGGCCCTTTGACAGCTTTCGGCGCAAGGGTGTCCTCGCGAGGGGGCTCAAACCCGTCGCGTGTCCCAAGCACATCTTTCAGCTTGAGAATTAAAAATATCGCGATTCCAGCCAATACCAGAAGTTGCAGTCCGCCACCGTTCATCGAAACCTCGTCCAAAATGGAAATAGTTGGAAACTTTCCTTGTGAGAACATATGTAAGGTACCGAAGCACTAGAAACAACTGGTGCAAGCAAAGTCTTAGGGGGTCTTATGTGGCTTTTAATCGCTTTTATCGCAATTCCGATAATTGAAATCACACTTTTTCTCGAAGTTGGCGGAATTATCGGGACATGGCCGACAATTGGCATCGTAATTCTGACCGCTGTTGTAGGGTCGTATTTGATGCGGGTGCAGGGTGCGATGGCGCTTTCGTCGCTTCAGGCGTCCTTTCAGGAGATGCGCGACCCCACGGTTCCGATTGCAAACGGCGCGATGATCTTGCTGGCCGGGGCGCTCCTCGTGACGCCTGGATTTTTCACCGACAGCATCGGGATTTTGCTCCTGCTGCCGCCGTTTCGGGCTTTAGTGATCAAATTCGTCGGGTCCCGGATGAACGTTCAGAGCTTTAGCACGTCAGGCTTCTCAAACAATCCGCGCTACAAATCCGACGAAGAGGGAGTCATTGACGGCGATTATGCGCGCGTTGAACCGGATGCGCCCCATATTGACCCGCCTTCAAACGGGACCAAGGATTGAGCGTCGCCCACCAACCTGATACATGAAATTAGAATTTACGATTTTTAGGAGAACTAAGGAATGACCGAAGAAACAACCGGTGCACCAGAAGCGCCAGCGGCGGCGGCACCGACTGCACCCGCGATGCAAGTTTTAGCTCAATTCATCCGCGATCTTTCGTTTGAAAATATCGTGGCGCAGAAAGGTATTACCAGCGCTTCGCAGCCTGATGTGCAAGTTCAAGTGAACCTAGATGCGAAAAAACGGACTGTGGATAAGCAATTCGAAGTTTCCATGAAGCTGAAAATCACCAGCAATGTTAAAGAATCTGGCGAGCCAATGTTCCTTATGGAGCTTGATTACGGCGGAATATTCCACATCGACAATGTGCCAGAAGATCAACTGCACCCGTTCTTGTTGATTGAATGCCCACGGATGTTGTTCCCTTATGTGCGCCGCATTGTTGGCGACGTTACACGGGATGGTGGCTTCCCACCGCTAAACCTTGAAACGATTGATTTTCTTGCTCTTTACCGTGCCGAACTTACTCGTCGCGCACAAGCTGAAGCAGCGGCGAGCCCCGCTCCAGTTTCCTAAATCAGAGCTTTTTCCAAAGCGCGCCGTCGCCTATTTTGTTGATAAATTCAACATGGGCGGCGGCTTCTTCCTCGGTTAGGCGGCTTGGCAAAGCTGTTTCTCGCCGCTTCGGACGCCAAGAATCTCCATTCGAACCGTCATTCTGCGATTGCTCGCTGGTTTTTAGGGCGAAATCAGGCTGACGACCGCCAATAAGCTCCAAATACACTTCCGCGAGGATCTCAGAGTCAAGAAGTGCGCCGTGAAGGGTGCGCGACGAATTATCGATGCCAAATCGACGGCACAGCGCATCGAGGGAGGCGGGCGATCCGGGAAACCGTTTGCGCGCAATTGCCAGAGTATCCAGCGCTTGTGACATCGGTAGGAGAGGGCGGTTAACCCAGCCCAATTCGGCGTTCAAGAACTTCATGTCAAAAGCCGCGTTGTGAATGACCATGCGGTCATTGCCAACAAAATCCACGAAATCCTGCGCGATATCCGCAAAAACTGGCTTATCTGAAAGGAATTCAATCGACAGGCCGTGAATCTCGAACGCCCCCTGCGGCATATCCCGTTTTGGGTTAATATATTGGTGATATGTCCGGCCTGTTGGCAATTGGTTCATCAGTTCGACAATGCCAATTTCAACGAGGCGGTCGCCCTCTTCAGGCTTAAATCCTGTGGTTTCTGTGTCGAGCACGAGTTCACGCATGGAACGTCCCTTTTTTTATCCGCTTTACAATATCAGCAACGATTTGCCTTGTCTCGTCGATGTTCAGGGTAGGGATGACGATATCTGCACGCGCACGTTTTTGCGCATCGGGCATTTGTTTGGAGAGGATTGTGTTGAATGTATCTTCGCTCATCGTGCCACGAGCCAAAACCCGTTTGCGCTGAATTTCTGACGGGACTGAGACCACAGCAACCGCGTCCATCTGCATTTGTGTACCGTTCTCAAACAAGAGAGGGATATCCAAAACGATGATGTTGGCGGTATTTTGTTCAACAAAGGCTTGCCGATCTGAAGCTACAAGCGGATGCACAATCGCTTCGATGCGGGACAGGGCCTTAGAGTCTGTGGCAATCCACTCCTTCAAGCGGTCCCGGCTTACGGCACCGTTTACAACCGCCTTAGAATGGATTTCGGACAAGGGTACAGCGGCCAATCCGCCCTTTTGATACAGGCGCGCAACTGCCGCATCTGCATCCCAAACGGCACACCCCAAGTCAGCAAACATTTGGGCGGTTGTCGATTTACCCATGCCTATTGAGCCGGTTAGACCAAGTATGAAGGGATTTTTCACGCTTCTAGAACTGCGCGGCGCAATTCATCGTCAACTTCGGGGCGCACGCCAAACCACCGCTCAAACGCAGGGGCGGCTTGATGCAGGAGCATTCCCAAGCCATCCACGGTGTGGCATCCCATTAAATCGGCATCATCAAGGAATTTGGTGCGCAGCGGGGTATAAACAAGGTCGGTTACGACCGTACCTTTGCGCAACCCGTCTAGAGGAATTCGAAACTCAGACCCACCCGTCATCCCTAACGACGTCGTGTTTACGACGGTAGCGGCATCTTCGAGCATGTTGCCCGCCTGAACCCAATCAACCACGGTCACCTTTTGCCCAAACTCACTTCGCAACGCTTCTGATCGGTTTTTGGTGCGATTGGCGAGGAGAATTTCCGGAACGCCAACCTCAAGCAAGCTGGCAATCACCGCGCGCGCCGCACCACCAGCCCCGATAACGGCTGCGGGGCCGAGTTTTGGTTGCCACGTGGGTGCGCCCTGTTTCAGGTTTTCGATAAAGCCGTACCCGTCGGTGTTATCAGCATGAACTTTGCCATCTTTGCGAAAAATCAGAGTGTTGGCTGCGCCGATGAGCGACGCGCGATCGGTAACAAGGTCGGCGAATTCCAGAACGGCTTCTTTATGGGGGATCGTCACATTAATCCCAACGAACCCAAGCTTGGGCAAGGTTTGGATCGCTTCCCCAAGGTCCGCGCGTTCAATGTGCATCGGGATGTACTGCCCCGCGATCCCATATTTTTTGAGCCAATAGCCGTGAAGGGCAGGGGAGCGGCTGTGAGCAATAGGGGCGCCAATGACGCCGGCGAGGGGAATTCTGGTCTCGCTCATGAAGGAAGGTCTCCGCGTAGGGTTAGAAAGGACAGGACTTGGAGTAGGGGCAGGCCGAGAACGGTGAAGTAGTCGCCCTCAATACGGGTAAACAGGCGCACGCCTTCTTTTTCAAGCTGATATCCGCCGACACAGTGGCGAATTTCTTCCCAGTTCCGCTCTACATAGGACTCTATATAGGTGTCGGATAAAGTGCGCATTTGCAGGCGGACAACGCCCACATGCCGCCACAAGGGTTTCCCGTCGAGATAGATGACAGCCGCCGAGAGAAGTTGATGTTTCTGACCTGACATGGCTCGCAATTGTGCAATGGCCTCGTCCTTGGTCGTGGGCTTGTTGAATATGGCTCCCTTAAAGTCGAGAACTTGATCGCATCCAAGCGTCAGCGCATCTGGATTTTTCTGACTGACCTTGCGGGCCTTATACTCGGCGAGAGCATCGGCAATATCCCTTGGTGCTGCTTTTTCGGCAACAAGAGCGGCTTTTATCGCCTCTTCGTCCACACGCGGCTTTTGCGCGGTAAATTCAACACAGGCGTTCGTGAGCATCTCAGCACGAATTTGTGAGCCTGAGGCCAAAATGAGTGGAGAGGGCATGTGGACGATCCTGTGGGCGAATCCCCCGTTTAATCAGGGGTTGAATTGTTGATAACTGGGGCTCTTCTCGAAAACAGGCAATCTCACTGAGTTTGTCAAGGTTCACAAAGCATTTATGCACTGTGGATGAGGATAACTTGTCGCGGTGTACAACTGAAAAATGCAAGAGATGTCTACATTCTATACTCAAGCTATCCACATTTTAACTTCTCAAATGCTACTAATTATATGGCGCAATGGGACTTACCCACAGGCAAGAACGCTTAGACTATCAAAGAATCTGAACTTGTATGAAACTGGGGAGAAATCAATAATCCACAGAAAGAGCGACCCCTACTTAATCATCATCCTTCTATAAATACTTTATTATTATTATAGGGAGGATATGAAACCTCGAGGTGCCCATGTTTGATATTCTCCAGTCGATTTACCCTTGGGTGAAATCCCTGCATGTAATTTCGGTTATCGCTTGGATGGCTGGAATGTTCTATTTACCACGATTATATGTCTATCATGTCGAAAGCGTTAAGAAGGGCAGTGAAACAGATGCGCTTTTTCAACTTATGGAGCGACGCCTTCTCAAGGTCATCATAAACCCAGCAATGATCGCCACATGGGTGTTTGGAATATTACTCGCGCTTACCCCAGGTATTGTTGATTGGAGCGCTGTATGGCCCTATGCGAAGTTTGCGAGTGTTTTGGGATTAAGTGGCGTGCATGGAATGCTATCAAAGTATCGCCGCGCCTTTGAAGCTGGCGAAAACGTAAAATCCGGTCGGTATTTTCGGATGCTGAATGAAGTTCCGACGGTTCTAATGGTTATTATCGTCGTATCAATTATTGCGCGCCCATTCTAAAATATTGACTTAAGCAAAGATGCGTCCTATTTAGCCCCTAGGCGGCCGTCCGGCCGTTTGCTTTCTGTATCCATAACCTAAATGCCCGCGTGCCAAATCTTTGGCCGGACAAGGACGTACCCCCCATGAGTGAGAACACCCTTAATCTTTCTGAACTTAAGGCGCTTAAGCCCAAAGACCTGTTGTCTATGGCGGAAGAGCTTGAGATCGAAAACGCCTCTACTATGCGCAAGGGCGAGATCATGTTCCACATTTTGCGCGAACGTGCGGATGATGATTGGGAAGTGTCGGGCGACGGCGTTCTTGAGGTTTTGCAGGACGGATTCGGATTTTTGCGCAGCCCAGAGGCAAACTATTTGCCCGGCCCAGATGATATTTACCTGTCTCCAGAGATGATCCGCTCGTTTTCCATGCGCACCGGCGACACGGTAAATGGGGTTGTGAAGGCTCCCGGCGACACAGAGCGTTATTTTGCGATGACAAAAGTGACGTCAATCAATTTCCAAGAGCCTGAACGCAATCGTCACAAAATCAACTTTGATAACCTGACGCCGCTCTATCCTGATGAGCGTTTGATCATGGAAACCGACGATCCAACCACAAAAGACCGCTCTGCGCGGATCATTGATTTGGTTGCGCCGATTGGTAAAGGTCAACGTTCGTTGATTGTTGCGCCGCCACGGACCGGTAAAACGGTTTTGTTGCAGAATATTGCGTCTAGCATCGAGAAAAACCATCCTGAGTGTTATTTGATCGTTTTGCTGATCGATGAACGCCCAGAAGAGGTGACGGACATGCAGCGTAGCGTGAAAGGCGAGGTTGTTTCCTCAACTTTTGACGAGCCTGCAACGCGTCACGTCGCCGTTTCCGAGATGGTGATTGAAAAAGCCAAACGCCTTGTCGAACATAAACGTGATGTTGTGATCCTGCTGGATTCCATCACCCGCCTTGGTCGCGCCTTTAACACGGTTGTACCGTCCTCGGGTAAGGTACTGACAGGCGGTGTTGACGCGAACGCCTTGCAGCGCCCTAAGCGCTTTTTTGGTGCCGCACGTAACATCGAGGAGGGTGGAAGCCTGACCATTATCGCGACTGCGCTTATTGACACGGGCTCGCGTATGGACGAGGTCATCTTTGAAGAATTCAAAGGCACGGGTAACAGCGAGATTGTTCTCGATCGCAAGGTGGCTGATAAACGTGTCTTCCCTGCGATGGATATTCTGAAGTCTGGTACGCGCAAAGAAGAACTTCTGGTGAATAAAATAGACCTCCAGAAAACCTTTGTTCTGCGTCGCATTTTGAATCCAATGGGCACAACCGATGCCATTGAATTCCTGATTTCCAAGCTGAAACAGACCAAAACAAACTCCGACTTCTTTGATTCGATGAATACCTGAGCCTTTTTGGTTTTCATCACTTATTGTTTTAAAACAATGGGTTGTATATATGGACACGATCTACGCACTTGCGTCGGCGTCGGGTAAAGCTGGCGTCGCAATCGTTCGGATTTCCGGACCTGATGCGCATTCGGCGCTTACCCATTTTGGTGCGCGCATTCCAAAAATGCGGGAAGGCGTAGTTCGGAAACTCGTCGATTCTCAGAAGGTGCTTTTGGACGAAGCCTTGGTTTTGTGTTTCGCGGCGGGAAAAAGTTTTACCGGCGAGGAGATTACCGAATTACATTTGCACGGCTCGCAAGCAATTATCCGCGCGGTTTTGAAATCCCTTTCTGAATTTGAGGGTTTTCGCCTCGCAGAACCTGGAGAATTTACCCGTCGCGCCTTGGAGAATGGCTGTTTGGATTTAGCCCAAGTCGAGGGCTTAGCAGATCTGATCGATGCAGAAACCGAGATGCAACGCAGGCAAGCGTTGAGAGTTCTATCGGGTGCGCTGGGCGCAAAAGCGGAGGAGTGGCGTCGGAAACTTATCCGTTCGGCGGCTCTACTCGAAGCGACGATTGATTTTGTCGATGAAGATGTTCCGATTGATGTAACGCCAGAAGTGCTTGAACTAATTAATGGCGTTCAGGAAGAGTTGAAAGCCGAATCCGCAGGAAGCCATATTTCTGAGCGTATTCGTGAGGGGTTTGAAGTGGCTATCGTCGGCCCACCCAATGCTGGAAAATCTACATTGCTGAACGCACTGGCGGGCAGGGATGCTGCGATCACTTCAGAATTTGCTGGCACAACGCGGGACGTTATCGAAGTTCGGATGGACCTTGAGGGGTTGGCGGTTACGATTTTGGATACAGCGGGTTTGCGCGAGACAGAGGACTTTGTCGAAGGTATTGGCATTGAACGGGCCATTGAGCGTGCCAACAGTGCCGACTTGCGCGTACTTTTATCTGTAGACAATTCTGGCTATCCAGGGTTAATTCAGCACCCCGATGATATTCTCATTTCTGGTAAGGCTGACCTTTCTGGGAATGGAGGTGTTTCAGGAAAAACGGGGCAGGGTGTTTCTAGTCTCGTTCACCAAATATCGCGTATTCTATCTGAACGTGCACAAGGTGCAGTAACCGCGACCCATGAACGGCATAGGATTGCGATTGAGCATGGAATTGGGGCTTTAGAATCGGCGCGAGCTGAGGTATTGCAAGGGTCTGAACGGGCCGAATTTGCAGCTGAAGAACTTCGGTCTGTGGTGAGACGGCTTGATGCGATTGTTGGCCGTGTTGATGTTGAACATCTGCTGGATGAGATATTTAGCAGTTTTTGTCTTGGTAAATAGGGAGTGTTTCACGTGAAACATTCGGATTTTGATGTAATTGTTGTTGGTGGTGGACATGCGGGCACAGACGCTGCGCATGCATCAGCACGTATGGGCGCCCGAACTGCGCTGGTAACGCTTAATTTGAGTGGGATCGGAGTTATGTCATGTAACCCCGCGATCGGTGGTTTGGGAAAGGGGCATTTGGTTCGCGAAATCGATGCTCTCGACGGACTCATGGGGCGCGTTGCCGATAAGGCAGGGATCCAATTTCGATTGCTCAATCGCGGTAAGGGCCCTGCTGTACAAGGACCGCGCGCGCAAGCGGACAGAAAAATTTATCGTACCGAAATGCTTAAAGAAATTCAGGCAACCCAGAATTTGACGGTGGTCATCGGAGAGGCAATTGATTTTGTAATGGATGGCCATAAAGTGGCTGGCATTGTGCTTCAGGATGGATCCGAACTCTCATCAAAGTCGGTTATTTTGACTACGGGTACATTCCTCCGCGGAGTCATTCATATTGGCGACGTGCGTCGGCCAGGTGGACGTATGGGAGATAAACCCAGTGTTCAGCTTGCAGAGCGAATGGACTCATTTGGGTTGCCGTTGGGACGCCTAAAAACAGGCACGCCCCCTCGGTTAGATGGGCGATCTATCAATTGGGATATTCTTGAAAAACAGCCGGGTGACGATGAGCCAGTTATGTTTTCGTTTCTTTCCAAAAGGGTGTCCGCGAAACAAATATCTTGCGGCATTACCCATACCAACGAAAAAACGCATGATATCATTCGCGAAAACCTGGGTCGTTCCGCGATGTATGGCGGCCATATTGATGGCGTAGGTCCACGATATTGCCCGTCAATCGAAGATAAAGTCGTTCGCTTTGCCGACAAAAAATCGCATCAGATTTTCTTGGAACCCGAAGGTGTTGACGATTTCACGGTGTATCCGAATGGAATCTCGACTTCATTACCTGAAGATGTGCAAGAGGCGTATGTTCGATCGATTGTTGGACTTGAAAAGGTTGCAATCCTTCAGCCTGGGTATGCGATTGAATATGATTACGTAGACCCATTGGCGTTAAAACATACATTGGAACTTAAGGATGTACCGGGACTTTTCCTTGCTGGGCAGATAAATGGTACTACTGGGTATGAGGAAGCGGCGGCACAGGGTCTTGTTGCGGGTTTGAATGCAGCAAGGCGAGCCTTTGACAACGAGGAAGTAATTTTCAGTAGGGCGGAGTCCTACATAGGCGTCATGATCGATGATCTTGTGACGCTTGGTGTTTCTGAGCCTTATCGAATGTTTACTTCGCGGGCAGAATTCAGGTTGTCTTTACGCGCTGACAACGCCGATCAGAGACTCACGCCTGTTGGTATTGAACTCGGATGTGTCGGAAATGCTCGTCGAAGTGTTTTTGAAGCTAAAATTGAACGTTTGAAAGCGGCAACTATCCGGTTGGAAAAAATGTCAGTTACATCGAGGGCGATCGCCGAACTTGGAGTTAATATTAATAAGGACGGTGTCCGTAGGTCGGGATCAGAAATGCTTTCGATTGCGGGTGTCAATTTCGAGCATTTGGTTTCTCTCCAACCGGATCTGATCGATATTGACGATGAAATACAGATTCAAGTTGCCCGCGACGCGTTGTATTCGGTATATATTTCTCGGCAACAAAAGGATGTCGAGGCTGTAAAGCGGGATGAAAACCTTAGAATTCCAGAAAATATAGACTTCGCGTCATTAGCAGGTTTGTCCAATGAAATTAGGGCTAAACTAATTGAAATTCGACCTCAATCGATTGGCCACGCGAGTAGAATTCGAGGGATGACCCCCGCAGCATTGACGTTGGTCTTGGCGCGTGCAAGGCAGTTAGATCGGAAAAAGGCCTGATGGATCAAGAGGGCCGGAAAAACTTTTCACAGCATTTCGATGTTTCACGTGAAACAATGGACCGATTGGATAATTTCGTAGCACTTGTTGAAAAGTGGAACCCTAAAATAAACCTGATTTCAAAAAAATCAGTGGATGATATTTGGGGTCGCCACGTTCTAGATAGTGCGCAAGTGTTGGAATTTGGCAATAAGTCCGGAAAATGGGTGGATATAGGTAGCGGTGGGGGGTTTCCTGGTATTGTCGCCGCCATTCTTGCATGTGACGTGTCGCCGGAATTGAAATTCGTTTTGGTAGAAAGCGATCAGAGAAAAGCAGCCTTCCTAAGGGCCGCAGCGCGAACGGCGGATATTAGCCTCGAAATTATTGCCCAGAGGGTGGAAAATATCCCTTCTCTTGAAGCACAGACACTTTCAGCCCGCGCATTAGCTCCATTGGATAAACTTTTGGAATTTGCTAATCTGCATCTGGCCCCGAATGGGGTTGCGCTTTTTCCCAAAGGGGCTTCCTACAGGTCAGAAGTTGAAGATGCCCGTAAAAGATGGAATTTTGAACTGGAAGATATTTCAAGTAAGACAGATAGTGACGCAATGATATTGAGAGTTGGAGCTATCACAAATGTCTAACGCTTTGAGTCACAGTCAGCCCAAAATAATTGCGATAGCAAATCAAAAGGGCGGCGTTGGAAAAACCACTACATCCATTAATTTGGGAGCAGCACTGGCTAAAACTGGCTACAGGGTGCTTCTAGTTGATTTGGACCCTCAGGGAAATGCTTCGACGGGTCTAGGAATTGGAAGCGAAAAGCGAATTTCTACGACCTATGATCTCTTAGTTCATGATGCGTCCCTTTCAGAAGTTATTCAGGCTACGGCCGTCGAAGATATGGATATAATCCCTGCGACTACAGATCTAAGTTCTGCGGATATTGAGCTTTTGGCTAATGAGAAGCGCAGTTTTCTGCTTCACGATGCGTTACGGCAGCCGGCAATTTCCTCATACGACTACGATTATGTTCTTATTGATTGCCCACCGTCACTGAATATACTAACCGTGAATGCAATGGTCGCCGCGCACTCGGTACTCGTTCCCCTACAAAGCGAATTTTTTGCGTTGGAAGGGTTGTCTCAATTAATGATGACCGTACGCGAAGTCCGGGAAACCGCAAATTCCGGTCTTCGTATTGAGGGTATTGTACTGACAATGTACGATAAAAGAAATAATCTATCGCAAATGGTGGAAGCAGATGCGCGGGAAAACTTGGGCGATCTTGTGTTCAAAACGGTCATTCCACGAAATGTTCGGGTCAGCGAGGCACCATCTTACGCGATGCCTGTTGTAGATTACGATCCGAACTCCAAGGGGAGCTTGGCATATTTTGAAGTCGCGCGAGAGCTTGTTTCAAGGCACAACAGTTTAAAAACAAAGGTTTAACACATGGTGCAAAAAAAAAATGAACGGCGCGGTCTTGGGCGTGGACTTTCTGCACTCATGGCGGATGTAAACATTCCTGCGCCGCAAGATGAGAAAGAAGCACCAGTTAGGGCCGAGCAAACGATTCCAATTGAGCTTATTGAACCAAATCCAGATCAGCCACGTCGGCATTTTGACGAAGAGGCGCTTCAGGACCTGGCTAGATCGATCACGGAAAAGGGCGTAATTCAGCCACTTATCGTTCGTCCGAACCCAAGAAAACAGGGTTTGTATGAGATTGTCGCTGGTGAACGTCGCTGGAGAGCCTCTCAGATCGCGCAGCTGCATAAAGTCCCGGCAATTATACGCGAGCTGGACGACACAGAGGTGTTGGAGGTTGCTATTATCGAGAATATTCAACGTGCTGACTTGAATCCGGTCGAGGAAGCCATTGGGTATCGGCAATTGATGGACAGATTTGGGCATACACAGGAAAAAGTGGCGTCAGCCCTTTCGAAAAGTAGAAGCTATATCGCAAATCTCCTTCGGTTACTTCAACTTCCAGAGGATGTTTTGGCCCTACTTCGTGACGGCTCGCTGACCACAGGTCATGCGCGCGCTTTGATTACGGCCCCGAATGCTTCTGAATTGGCTAAAAAAATTGTAGCTGAAGGGCTATCCGTTCGCCAAACCGAAAAGCTCGTAAAAATTGGGGACAATAGTACTAAGAATCAAAAGTCCCCAAAGGCTTCGAAGGATGCTGACACTGTGGCAATCGAAGGGGATCTTTCGGCGGCGTTAGGGATGGATACAGTGATCGACCATTTGGCAGGAAAAGAGAGCGGTAAAGTCTCAATCAAGTATAAGTCCCTGGAGCAATTAGACGAAATTTGCCGTATATTGTCGTCTACGCGCTAGGCCTGGACCACAAGAAAGCCATTACGCATAGGAGGCAAACAGCCTGAATGCCTAATACTAATGGCTTAAGGTCAAAGAACACCGATAGCGCAAAGGTGAAAATTACCGAGAGAGTTGCATAGATTTTTGCTCTTATATTGATTGATCCATGCTCGTTCCAATCTTGAATGGGGGCTCCCAATTTCGGATGGTAAATGAGCCAGTTGTGGAGATTTTCAGATGAACGAGCAAAAAGAAACGCCGCTAGAAGTAGAAACGGCACCGTTGGCAGAAGGGGTAAAGCTATTCCGATAATTCCAAGCGTTAGTGCCGCGATACCCAGTATCAGCCATACGGTCTTCAATTAAACATCCGCCAATAACGCGCGTAGAACGGCGTTGAGTATTACACGCCCTTGTTTCGTGGCTCTGAGACGTTCGCCGTTGTTAACAAGCATTCCCATATCGACCAAGTCGTCAATTTTTATGCGACTTAGAGTTTTCTTAGAAAGCGACGCAAATCGATCGAGAGAAATTCCTTCCTCCAACCTAAGCCCCATCATTAGCATCTCTGTTGCTTGCTCTAGCTGGGGAATTGTATCTCTCAGTGATTCACCAGTGCCACGCGTTTCGACGCTAGTCAGCCACTTTTCAGGCTGCCGAAAAGTTTCGACCGCGAATTTTTGCCCCCCGAGAGTTAAGCGACCATGGGCACCGGGCCCGACCCCAACGTAATCTCCATAGCGCCAGTAAATGAGGTTGTGGCGGCTTTCAGACCCTATTCTGGCATGATTAGACACTTCATAGGCCGACAAGCCAGCGGCGTCACAAAGTTCTTGTGTGACAAAAAACATGTCAGATGCGAGGTCATCCGATGGAAGACCGCGTAGACCTCCGCGCGCTAGTCTATCTCCGAAGGCGGTACCGTCCTCGATCGTAAGTTGGTACAGAGAAAGGTGATCTATGGACAATTCCAGCGCTTCTTTCAATTCGGCCTTCCATTGATTTAGTGTTTGATCCTGACGGGCATATATCAAGTCAAAACTCACTCTATCGAAATTTTGTCTAGCAATATCAAATGCTTGCTTGCCTTCTTGGACGGAATGAAGGCGCCCCAAACGTTTTAAGTCTATGTCATTCAGAGCCTGAAATCCCATAGATATACGGTTCACACCGCCATCCCGAAAACCAATAAATTTCCCAGCTTCAATTGAAGTGGGGTTGGCCTCCAGTGAAATTTCTATGTCATTTGCCATAGGCCATAGGTGCTTAGCGCGCTCGATAATTGCACCGACGACTTCAGGGTCCATCAAGCTCGGCGTGCCGCCGCCAAAGAAAATTGTATTTAGAATGCGTGGTCCGATTTCGGCGGAAACCCTGTCTAATTCAGCCAAATAGGCTCTAAGCCAACGTTTTTGATCTACCTCAGCAGAGACGTGGCTGTTGAAATCGCAATAGGGGCACTTGGATTGGCAGAAAGGCCAATGGACGTAGAGTCCGAAACCGCCGTTCTGCCAATCTTCCATATCAAACTTTCATCGCCGTTACTTCGATTTCAATCTTCATTTCCGGTTTGATCAAATCGGAAATAATCATGGTTGCCGCAGGGCGCACTTCGGACAATGCCGCGCCGAGCTCTGGTAGCAATTCGTCTATCAATGCAGCGTCTGTGAGGGTGTATTGAACGCGTACGATATCTGACATTTCAAAGCCGCCTTCGATCAAGGCCGCGCCGATGGTTGCGAAGCAGTTACGGGCTTGTTCGGCCACGCTGTCTGGCATCACCATCGTTGCATAGTCGTATCCCGTCGTGCCGGATACAAAGCACCAATTTCCCTTCACGATGGCGCGAGAATAGCCAAAGGTTTTTTCAAAGTCGGAACCGGTCGAAATCCGCTTCATACAGAAGTCTCCAGAATTTTTTTAAACTTTGCAAAGGCATTGGCACGATGGGACATATCGTTTTTCTTAGCGGGGTCCATCTCGCCAAACGTCTCGAATTCGCCGTTTGGGGTAAAGATGGGGTCGAATCCAAACCCGAGTTCGCCGCGTATTGGCCATGAGAGCGTGCCGTCGACTTTGCCCGCAAAGATTTCGTCGTGACCATCAGGCCACGCCAAGCAAAGCGTGCAGTTGAAAGCGGCGCTCCGTGGGTGCGGCGCGCCATCGGCCTCTAACATGTCCCAAACCTTTTTCATCGCCATCGGAAAATCGCGGCCATTTGGTGTTTCGGCCCAATCGGCGGTGTAAACACCAGGTGCGCCATTAAGGGCTTCGACTGACAATCCGCTATCATCCGAAAGCGCAGGTAGGCCTGATGCTTTGGCTGCGAAATGCGCCTTAATCCGCGCGTTACCTTCGAACGTGTCTTCAGTCTCCGCAGGCTCCTCAAGGCCAAGTTCACCTGCGGACACAACTTCGATGCCATAGGGCAGAAGCAGCGCTGCAATTTCCCGCAACTTTCCCGCATTATGGCTCGCAAGAACGACTTTTTTCTCGGTCAAACTGCGCATTAACTTGTGGCTGCTTTTTGAGCGGCGACGAGTTCGTCGACACCTTTTTGAGCCAAGTCCAACAGGCCGTTCAATTGCTGGCGTGAAAAGACCGAACCCTCGGCTGACATTTGGATTTCGATAAGTTTACCAGAGCCGGTCATAACAAAATTTCCGTCCACGCCCGCTTCGGAATCTTCAGGATAGTCGAGATCCAAAACCTCTTGGCCGGCGTAAATACCACAGGAAATGGCGGCAACCGGATCAGTGAGGGGGTCGGAAATGACGTCGCCAATTTTCATCAACTTGTTTACAGCAAGTTTTAACGCCACCCAACCGCCAGTGATTGACGCACAACGGGTTCCGCCGTCGGCTTGAATGACGTCACAGTCGATTGTGATCTGACGTTCGCCCAAGGCAACACGATCTACACCCGCCCGCAGGGAGCGGCCGATCAGCCGTTGAATTTCTTGCGTGCGTCCCGATTGTCCTTTTTTTGCTTCACGTTGCATACGCGTGTTAGTGGCGCGTGGAAGCATGCCGTATTCGGCCGTTACCCATCCAAGGCCAGAGTTTTTCATGAAAGGCGGTACACGCTCATCAATCGTCGCGGTGCAAAGCACATGCGTATCGCCGCACTTAATCAGACAGGAGCCCTCTGCATGCTTGGTGACATTGGTTTCGATCGAAATCGAACGCATTTGATCTACATTTCTACCAGAGGGGCGCATGGGAAAATCCTTTATTATGGGCGTGTCCAGATACCCTGCTTTCCTTAGATTTTGCAAGGGCGATTGACGTTCTCCCATAAACCCATCTAATGTAGATCGCCAACTATTGTTGGCTGAATGCGGGAGACTATGAATACACAATCCGAAATTCTTAAGGATATGAACGCGAGAAGTCGGGAGGTTTTCCGTCGGGTTGTTGAGGGGTACTTGAACAATGGCGAACCCGTAGGTAGCCGCACTTTGACGCGGAGTATGACCGAGAAAGTATCGGCTGCGACTATTCGTAATGTGATGCAAGATCTCGAAATTTTGGGGTTGCTCGGCAGTCCTCACGTCTCTGCGGGTCGTATTCCTACGCAATCGGGCCTGCGAATGTTTGTAGATGGGCTTCTTGAGGTTGGCGACCTTGCGACCGAAGACCAGCGGCGCATTGACGAAACCCTAGGAAGCAACGAGCGCGATATGACAAGCATGTTGGATCGGGTCGGTTCCGCACTTTCGGGCCTAACGCATGGGGCGAGCCTTGTTTTGTCGCCAAAACATGAAGCGCCGATTAAGCATATTGAATTTGTCAGCCTTGGGCCGGATCGTGCGCTGGTTGTTCTCGTTTTTGCCGACGGACACGTCGAAAACCGCGTTTTCACACCCCCGCACGGGCAAACGCCGAGTTCGATGCGCGAAGCGGCAAATTTCCTCAACGCAGTCGCCGAAGGCAAGACACTGAGTGAACTTTCGGCCGTTATTTTGCGAGAAATTTCATCGCGACGGCAGGAACTCGACGTTCTCGCACGCGCGATGGTCGAGGACGGTTTGGCGCAGTGGGTGAATAAAGGTGAACGGCATGAGCGCCTCATCGTGCGCGGTCGGTCGAATCTTCTTGAGGGGGAGGTCGATGAAAAGGACTTGGAGCGTATACGTTCGCTCTTTGATGATCTCGAACGCAAGCGGGATATTGCCGATTTTCTTGAATTAACCCAAGAAGGCGAAGGTGTTCGCATCTTTATTGGCTCGGAAAACAAATTATTTTCACTTTCGGGTTCCTCTTTGGTGGTTTCACCGTATATGAACGCTGAGCGAAAAATTGTGGGCGCGGTAGGGGTCATAGGACCGACGCGCTTAAATTATGGACGTATTGTGCCGATTGTGGACTACACGGCGCAACTTGTTGGTCGCCTGATTTCAGATCAAGGCTAAGGAAAAGTAAGATGGCAGAGCCTAGAAACGACGAATTTTTAGATGATCCAGAGGCCGTGGAGGCCGAACTTTATGCGGACGATATTTTGGAGGCGGACGCTGAGGCGGACGAGCTTTCAATTGTTACCAAAGAACGGGACGATTTCCGGGATCGCTTTATGCGCGCCCTTGCGGATGCGGAAAATGCGCGCAAACGGTCGGACCGCGATCGCCGGGAAGCAGAGAATTACGGCGGGTCTAAATTGGCACGCGATATGCTACCGGTTTACGATAATATGAAGCGCGCACTTGATGCGATTGATGAAGGCCAGCGGGCAACGAACGCGGCCCTTTTGGAAGGTATCGAGTTGACGATGCGCGAGCTTCTTAACGTATTCGCCAAACATGGAATTGAACGGATTTTGCCAGAAGTTGGCGAGAGATTTGATCCGCAACGCCACGAAGCGATGTTTGAAGCGCCCGTTCCAAACACGGTTGCTGGCGACATCATTCAGGTGATGGCCGAGGGCTTTATGCTTCATGATCGGCTCTTGCGTCCGGCTCATGTTGGCGTGAGTTCACAGCCTAAATAATTGAAAAACCATTGAAGTTTAGGGCGCGACACTTAGCTGGGTCGCGCCTTTTCTTTTAGGACATATAGTGCTTGAAGCGCTTCTCTCGGCGTCATTTCATCTGGATGAATATCCGCCAATGCCTCCTCTATTTCGCTCGAGTTTTGCACGATCGGCGGAGGGGTGGGCTGGATTGAAAACAACGGAAGATCGTCAATAAACGCCCTTTGTTTGCCGCCCTCCCGTTCGCCTTTTTCCAACGCATCCAAAACAACGCGTGCACGATTGACGACGGACTCCGGAAGACCTGCAAGCTTGGCGACCTGAACCCCGTAAGATCTATCCGCGGCGCCTTTTTTGACCTCGTGCAAAAATATGACGTCGCCCTCCCACTCCTTCACGGTGACTGTCGCGTTTTCCACCCCCTTTAGCTTGTCCGAAAGAGCGGTCATTTCATGGTAATGCGTGGCAAACAGCGCGCGGCATTTGTTTGCGTCGTGTAAGTGTTCGAGCGTTGCCCAAGCGATGGAAAGCCCATCATATGTTGCCGTGCCGCGCCCGATTTCGTCCAAAATAACAAGCGCGCGGTCGTCTGCTTGATTGAGAATCGCAGCGGTCTCGACCATCTCGACCATAAACGTTGATCGCCCCCGCGCAAGGTCGTCACTGGCGCCAACGCGGGAGAAAATCTGGCTCACAAGGCCGATTTTAACACCGTCCGCAGGAACAAAACTGCCCACCTGTGCGAGCAGCGCAATAAGGGCATTTTGGCGAAGGAACGTCGATTTACCCGCCATGTTCGGACCTGTCAGTAGCCAAATCTGCGCGCCATCAGCCTGCGTTGTCAGTTGGCAATCATTAGCCACGAAAGGCGCGCCGCTTTGCTTGCGTAACGCACGTTCAACGACGGGATGCCGTCCTGCGACAACCTCAAAACACCGGCTATTGTCGACCAAGGGTTTGCACCAGTTCTCGCCAGTCGCAAGATCCGCAAAAGACAGCGATAAATCAAATTCTGAAAGCGCCGACGCGGCGTTTCCTATGGGGCCGGATTCCGCAAGAATCGACTGTGTTAGGCTAGAATAGAGCCGCTTTTCAATTTCCAACGCGCGTCCACCAGCATTCAGAATTTTGGTCTCCATTTCTGAAAGTTCTAGGGTCGTGAAACGGACCTGGTTCGCGGTTGTCTGGCGGTGAATGAATTTTTCCGAGAGAGGAGCCGCGAGCATTTTATCCGCATGCGCCGCCGTTGTTTCGATGAAATACCCAAGCACATTATTGTGCTTGATTTTTAAGGCGGATATCCCCGCAGTCTCGATATACTCAGCTTGAAGCGCAGCAATAACGCTTCGCCCTTCGTCCCGAAGCTTTCGTGCTTCGTCTAGGTCTTCGTTATATCCTGGTGCGATAAAGCCCCCATCACGAGCAAGGAGCGGCGGTTCTGCAACGAGAGCCTGTTCGAGAAGATCAATTAGCGCAGTGTGATTTTTAAATGCGTCCGCTGCCACCTGGAGTAGTTCGGGTAGGGTCGACGGCAAAGATTTCCCGATCTGCTCCGCTTGGTTCAACCCGTTGCGAATGGCCGCCAAATCTCGAGGGCCACCGCGCTCAAGGCTGAGGCGCGAAAGGGCGCGGTCCAAATCGGGTGTGCGACGAAGGGCTTCGCGGATGCTGTCGGCCACAGCGCCGTTTTCAAGTGTAAAGGATACGGCGTCTTGTCGGGCATGAATGGTTTTGAGGTCGGTGGATGGGGCCGAAAGACGACGCGTCAGAAGGCGTCCCCCTCCTGCGGTGAGGGTGCGATCAACTGCAGAAAGCAGAGAACCTTCGCGTCCCCCCGACATGCTTTGCGTGATCTCGAGATTTCGACGGGTCGCCGCATCGATCTGCACCGTTCCACCGGCTGTCTCTTTTTGCGGGGCGCGAAGGAGAGGGAGCTTGCCCTTTTGGGTGATCTCAAGATAGTCGATAATCGCGCCAAGAGCCGATATTTCAGCGCGGGTAAAGGCTCCAAACGCATCCAGAGAGCCAACCTTGAAAAGCGCCAAAATGCGTTGTTCGGCGGCGGAGCTATCGAAACTGGCTCGGGAAAGCGGCGTGAGCGAAAGACCAAAATCAGTCTCTAATTCGAAGTAATCCTCAATATTTGACTCAGAAACAACCAGTTCGGACGGCATCAAACGTGCCATTTCCGGCCCCAATCGAGTGGCGTTTGTTTCAATCACATGCAGCGCACCCGTTGAAATATCGACCCAAGCCAAGGCTGCCTGATCCCGAACCTCAGAAAAAGCGGCAAGGTAGTTGTGTTTGCGCGCGTCCAACAAGCTGTCTTCAGTCAGGGTTCCTGGCGTGACCAGCCGCACGACATCCCGCCGGACAATCGCCTTATACCCGCGTTTTTTGGCTTCTGTCGGGCTTTCCATTTGCTCGCAAACTGCGACGCGAAATCCCTTTTTAATTAGGGTATGAAGATACCCTTCAGACGCATGTATCGGGACGCCACACATGGCAATATCATTGCCTTCATGCTTTCCGCGCTTGGTAAGAGCAATATCCAGCGCCGCGGCCCCCGCAATCGCATCATCAAAGAACATCTCATAGAAATCGCCCATGCGATAAAACAGCAGCGCGTTCGGATATTGCGCCTTCAGATCAAGATATTGCGCCATCATCGGTGTCACAGTTGTATTTGCAGTGCTCACGGCCTCGTCCCCAGATAATTCTGGCCCAACTCTACAAAGCCAGCCGTCCTTACGAAAGGCGAATGTTGACCCTTGGCGCGAAGTTCTATTGGATGAAAGTCTTGCAAAAGGATACAGGCCCAAATGTCCACAAAAATGACAATCACAGACGCCGACGCACTCGCATATCACATGGAGCCCAGACCGGGAAAATTTGATGTCTCGCCGTCTACCCCTATGACCACCCAGCGCGATCTATCCTTGGCGTATTCGCCCGGTGTTGCCGTTCCGTGCGAGGCCATCGCCAAAAACCCAGACGCTGCGTATGACTATACAAACAAGGGAAATTTGGTCGCGGTTATTACGAACGGAACGGCGGTTTTGGGGTTAGGAAACCTTGGCGCCCTCGCGTCTAAACCCGTTATGGAGGGTAAGGCCGTCCTGTTTAAACGCTTCGCGGATGTGAACTCGATTGATATTGAGTTGGACACCGAGGACCCCGAAGCCTTTATCAATGCTGTGCGTTTGATGGGGCCCAGTTTTGGCGGGATTAACCTTGAAGATATTAAAGCACCCGAGTGTTTTATCATTGAACAACGCCTCAAAGAGGAAATGGACATTCCGGTTTTCCACGACGATCAGCACGGAACAGCGGTTATTTGCGCGGCTGGATTGATCAACGCGTTGAAAATCTCTGGTAAGAAAATAGAGGATGTCCGCATTGTTTTGAACGGTGCTGGAGCTGCGGGTATTGCCTGTTTTGAGTTGATAAAATCCATGGGTGCGCAGCACAATAATTGCATCATGTGCGACACAAAAGGTGTTATTTATCAAGGCCGTACCGAGGGTATGAACCAATGGAAATCCGCCCATGCGGCCCTAACCGACCTACGAACTCTGGAAGAAGCGATGCAGGACGCCGATATCTTTTTGGGCGTGTCCGCAAAGGGCGCTGTGACCCCAGAGATGGTCGCGAGCATGGCGAAAGATCCCGTAATTTTCGCCATGGCCAACCCTGATCCGGAAATCACTCCCGAAGAAGCCCACGCGGTGCGCCCCGACGCCATTGTTGCCACGGGTCGCAGTGATTACCCGAACCAAGTTAACAACGTGTTGGGGTTTCCGTACTTATTCCGAGGCGCGCTCGATATCCGTGCTCGCGCCATCAACGATGAAATGAAAATTGCCTGCGCACATGCACTCGCGGACTTGGCACGTGAAGAAGTTCCTGACGAGGTTGCGATGGCTTATGGTCGGAAACTTCAATTCGGGCGCGATTATATTATTCCGACGCCGTTTGACCCGCGTTTGATTTATGTCGTGCCGCCCGCCGTTGCAAAAGCGGGGATGGACACGGGGGTCGGGCGACGTCCAATTATCGATATGGTCGGATATGAGGAAAGCCTGCGGGCCCGAATGGACCCAACAGCCCACATTCTGCGCTCGATTAATGCACGTGCTAAGGCCCGTCAGGCCCGTATGATTTTTGCCGAGGGCGACGATATTCGCGTATTGCGCGCCGCCGTTAATTACCAACGATCGGGTCTCGGTAAAGCGCTTGTCGTTGGCCGCGAAAGTGGTGTGGAGGAGCTTTTGGGGTCCGTAGGAATGGGGGATGCTTTCGGCGAGTTGGAGATTGTTAACGCCGCGAACACCCCGCATCTGGATACTTATAAAGACTATCTTTACAATAAGTTACAACGTAGCGGTCATGATCGTCAGGATGTGAACCGACTTGCTTCTCGGGATCGCCACGTCTTCTCTGCGCTTATGTTGGCACATGGGCATGGTGATGGTTTGGTGACAGGGGCGACCCGAAAATCTGCGCATGTTTTGGGGCTTCTCAATCATGTATTTGATGCACGTGCCGAGGATGGTGCCGTGGGTGTGACGGCGCTTTTGTTGAATGGGCGCATCGTGTTGATCACAGATACACTGGTACACGAGTGGCCAGATCAGGAAGACTTGGCAACGATTGCGGAACGCGGCGCAGAAGTTGCGCGGACGCTTGGACTAGAACCCCGCGTTGCCTTCGTGAGCTTTTCGACCTTCGGTTCCCCTGTTTCGGAACGCGCAGAAAAAATGCACCAAGCGCCGAAAGTTTTAGAACAACGTGGCGTAGACTTTGAGTTCGAAGGCGAAATGACCGTCGATGTGGCGCTGAACCCACAAGCTATGTCGCATTATCCTTTCAGTCGCCTGTCAGGGCCCGCCAACGTCCTTGTGGTCCCGGCGCGCCATTCCGCGAGTATTTCGGTGAAGCTGATGCAGGAGATGGCCGGAGCAACCGTAATTGGCCCAATCCTCACCGGAATTGACCAATCCATCCAGATTTGCTCAACAGTGTCCACATCGAGTGACATTCTAAACATGGCGATACTTGCTGCCTGTAAGGAGAAAAAATGACGGTCTTTAATCTAGGATCCATAAACGCGGATCACGTTTATTCAGTACCGCATTTGCCATTACCTGGGGAAACTTTGGCGGCGACGGGTTTTTCGATCGGCTTGGGCGGGAAGGGCACAAACCAGTCCGTTGCCGCAGCGCGAGCGGGTTCGGATGTTTTTCATATTGGTGCCGTAGGTCCTGATGGTGTTTGGGCGCGGGAAAAGCTTGCGGAATTGGGCGTAAATGTGGACGGGGTTTCGCAAATTCAAACACCCACAGGGCATGCAATTATCAATGTCGATGCAAACGCCGAGAACGCGATTGTTCTCTTTCCGGGCGCCAATGTTTCCCTCAGTGAAAGCGAGATTTCACGGGCTTTGGAGGCAGGGAAGGCGGGAGATACTCTATTGTTGCAGAACGAGACATCCCACCAAGCGTTTGCAGCGGAGTTGGCCCAAAAAAAGGGTATTCGGGTCGTGTATTCCGCTGCGCCATTTTCCATTGAAGCGGTGCGGGCAGTTTTGCCTTTTGTTTCGATGCTTGCGATGAACGAAGGCGAAGCAGCACAGCTTTGTGCCGCGTTAGGGACGAATATTGAAAACCTACCAGTCCCAGAGACCCTTGTGACGCTCGGGTCAAAAGGCGCTCAATGGCATGGAAACGGATCAAACTTAAACGTCGAAAGTTTTTCGGTTATTCCTGTTGATACCACAGGCGCGGGGGACACATTCGCGGGGTATTTCGCGGCGGCGCGCGATCAGGGAGCTGACGTCGCGCAGGCCTTGAAGTTGGCGTCAGCAGCGGCAGCGATCAAAGTTACCCGCGCGGGTGCAGCTGAAGCCATTCCCGCACGTGTAGAGGTCGATGTTTTCCTTAGTCAGCAAAGTTAGTGGCCCTGCGCAAACGGCGCGGCGCTACCCCAGAGTGCTAGGACTTTGGCGTCGCGGCCGCATCCTTTGCGGTATTTTTCATAGGCAGTGGACTGCTTCACAGGACCAAAACGTGTAAGAACCCGTTTGTTGCCTTTGTAATAATTCTGGTGGTTCGCTTCGGCCACATAAAAGGTTTTTGCGTTCAATACTGGTGTGACAATCTTTTGTCCAAGTTCCGTTTGAGCTTTGGAAATGGCGGCGTTGGCGATGTCCAATTCCGCCTGATTAGAGACGAATATCGCGGTGCGGTAACTGTCGCCACGATCACAGAACTGACCTCCCGCGTCCGTAACATCGACGGAGCGCAGAAAGAGATCCAGCAATTTGGAACGGTCAATTTTTGCGCTGTCATAAGTGATTTTGACCGCTTCAAAGTGACCGGATCCACCCTTAGAAACGATTTTATAGGTCGGGTTGGCGATAGTCCCGCCCGTATAGCCGGACACCGCCTCTATTACGCCCGACACCGATTCAAAATCGCTTTCGACACACCAAAAACAGCCACCGGCAACCACAAGCGTCTCGCTTTTTCCAGCACTTGCGGGATCGCAGTGAAGGATAAACCCAAGCGTTAAGGCAATTGCCAGAGTGATGGATTTAAAGCTGTACGATAGGTTTTTCATATTGATCTCCTCGTTACCCAATCTTTTTGCTCATTTTGGAATCATTGCAATCCCTTGAAACAGAATGTCACGCAAGCTTGAGCAGTCTTTACTGGATGAAATATGGGGAGTCGGGGTTCTAAAATCACTTAGGTCGAAAAAATGGGCTGCCAAAATCAATTCGGCAGCCCATGACATTATTTAAGTGATTTAACGCGGCGATTGCGCATTGCGATAAGTTTTAGGCGCAAGGCTTGAAGCTGAATGAAGCCCGCTGCGTCTTTTTGATCATAGGCGCCAGCATCCTCTTCAAAAGTCACATGACTCTCGGAATAGAGGCTGTGATCCGACCAGCGGCCGACGGTGCGCGAAAGACCTTTATAAAGCTTGAGGCGTACCGTTCCGGTCACGTGTTCTTGAGAATGGTCGATCGCGGCCTGCAGCATTTCGCGTTCCGGAGAGAACCAGAAACCGTTGTAAATGAGCTCGGCATATTTTGGCATCAACTCGTCTTTGAGGTGCATCGCGCCACGATCCATTGTGATGGATTCAATGCCACGGTGCGCTTCAAGCAAAAGCGTGCCGCCGGGTGTTTCGTAAATACCGCGGGATTTCATGCCAACAAAACGACCCTCAACAAGGTCGAGGCGCCCACAACCATGTTTGCCGCCTAGTTCGTTGAGCTTGGTCAGGATTGTTGCTGGTGACATTTCAACGCCATCAATTGCCGTCGCATCGCCTTTTTCAAAGGTAATCTCAATGAATTCGGGCGTGTTCGGCGCATCTTCGGGGTGAACCGTGCGCTGGTACACATAATCGGGCGCGTCAATGGCGGGGTCTTCGAGGACTTTGCCTTCGGAGGACGTGTGCAGCAAGTTCGCATCAACCGAGAAAGGCGCTTCACCGCGTTTGTCTTTGGCGATTGGGATTTGGTGCAGTTCCGCAAACTCAATGAGCTTGGTGCGGCTTTGTAGATCCCATTCGCGCCAGGGGGCGATCACTTTGATTTCTGGGTTGAGCGCATAAGCGGCAAGTTCAAACCGGACCTGATCGTTGCCCTTACCTGTCGCTCCGTGGGCGACCGCGTCGGCCCCAGTTGAGGCGGCGATTTCGACCAAACGCTTGGAAATCAGTGGACGCGCGATAGACGTACCCAGAAGGTAAAGCCCTTCATACTGTGCGTTTGCGCGGAACATTGGGAAAACGAAATCGCGCACGAACTCTTCGCGCAGGTCTTCGATGTAAATATTCTCAGGCTTCACGCCCAAAAGCTCGGCCTTCGCACGTGCGGGCTCAAGCTCTTCGCCTTGGCCCAAGTCGGCGGTGAAGGTTATAACCTCGCAGCCGTATTCGATCTCAAGCCATTTAAGGATTATCGAGGTATCAAGGCCACCGGAATAGGCCAGAACAACTTTCTTGGGGGCGGTTTTGGGCGCAGACATGATCTTCTCCATATGGGTATCGCCGTGGCGTTACAGGGTTTTGTGCGGTGGGGCAAGTCTAGCGAATGAAAGTGGGAGAATTTCGAAAAGGTTGATGTGCGTTGACCTGAAGGTTTTCGGCCTGATAGAGCTATCTGATTGAAAAATTTTGTTGGAGAGACCATGCTTGGCTGGAAAATGTTTACCCATTCTATAAGAATGGTTTTTAGTGATTTCAAAGCATCCTTGCAGATTTCTGGCGTTCTCTATGCGGCGGTTCTTGCCGCACAATATTTTCTTCTTAAGCCGTTGGTTGAAATGGCCGAAGTAGGAGGCGAATTAACTGCCCCAGTACTCCTCTCGAGTTTGGCTGGTATCATAATTTCCATTGTGGCTGGCCTTTGGATTGCAGTGTCTTGGCACCGCTATGTATTGCTTGGGGAAAATAGCGGCGGGGTATTGCCACCTTTCGAAGGACGCGTAGTGCTCAGTTATTTTTGGCGGGGCATATTGATTGGATTGGTCGGTTTCGTTGTCATGTTTATTATAGGATTTATAGTAGGAGCGATAATGTACGTGCTAAGGCCATTATTGACGTCCCTTGGGCTAAATGCCGAAATGATACTCATATTTCTTCTTTATATTCCAGCCTTCGCCGTATTCTATCGCCTTTCTCCGGTTCTTCCTGCGGTGGCGTTGGGTAAATCTATGTCGTTGAGGGAAGCGTGGAACGCGACGAGTGAATTGCGCGGGGCGATTTTGACGCTCGCGTTTATTGTATTTGCCGTATCAGTCGCGCTTTATTGGTTAACTGGGCTACTTTTCCCCACGGGGCTGATCTCTATGATAATCCAGAATGGTGTGATCGGTTGGATCAGTACGATGGTCGGCGTGAGTATATTGACCACAATTTACGGCATGGCGATTGAAGGACGCGAATTGCCTTAGGGCCTTGCTCTGAAGTGCAATTCGCGCGACATCTTGGGGCATGAACGATTTTTCCCAAAAAGCCCGTGCGGCAACCGAAGCAATGCGGGCGCTCTTTCCCGCGACGCCGTTATTGCGCAATGATCACCTCTCTGCGAAATTCGACGCCGATATTTGGCTCAAACGCGAAGATTTAAGCCCCGTCCGGAGTTATAAAATTCGTGGCGCGTTTAATGCGATGTCCAAGGTGCGGGCCAACGATCCAGCCCAAGAGTTGTTTGTATGCGCGAGTGCGGGAAACCATGCACAGGGCGTCGCGTTTGTTTGCCAGCATTTTGGGGTGAAGGGCGTGATCTATATGCCCGTCACAACACCGTAACAAAAGATTCAGAAGACTGAAATTTTTGGGAAGGATTTCGTCGAAATCCGTTTGGTGGGCGATTATTTTGATGCGACTTTAGCCGCGGCTCAGGTGTATTGCGCACAGGCGGGTGGTCATTTCCTCGCACCATTTGACGATGAGGATGTGATCGAGGGGCAAGCGAGTGTTGCCGTAGAGGCTTTGGCCCAACTCGGTCGTGCGCCTGATATGATGGTTCTCCCTGTGGGAGGAGGGGGGCTTTCTGCTGGGGTTACCAAGTATTTTGCGTCTGAGGCATCCGAAACATCGCTTAAATATATCGAACCCGAAGGTGCAAAAAGCCTAACCGCCGCTCTCAATACCGGAGCACCGGTCACTTTGGGCCGAGTAGATAACTTCGTGGACGGTGCTTCAGTCGCACGTATTGGAGCGTTGAATTTTGTGGCTCTTTCAACGGTTGAGTTGGAAAACGTCTTGTCCGTACCCGAAGATCGCATTTGTTCGACCATTCTTGAAATGTTGAATGTAGAAGGAGTTGTTCTTGAGCCCGCAGGGGCTATGTCTATCGATGCTCTGGGAGATATTGCGGGTGAAATCCGAGGGAAAACAATAATATGTGTGACGTCAGGGGGAACTTTGATTTTGAGCGACTCCCCGAAGTTAAAGAGCGCGCTCAACGGTTTTTGGGAGTGAAAAAATACTTCATTCTTCGGCTTCCGCAAAGACCAGGAGCGCTTAAGGATTTTCTGCTTATGCTGGGACCAGACGACGACATCGCTCGATTTGAGTATATGAAAAAGTCTGCTCGAAACTTTGGAAGCGTGCTTATTGGTATTGAAACCAGAAGCGCCAGGAATTTTCCTATTTTGTTGGGAAAAATGGAAAAGGCTGGGTTTGCATATCGGGATATAACGTCCGATCAAACGCTTGCAGAATTCCTAATTTGATGCGACAGCTATGGCTGATTTGCAAGGAACTCCACTTTGGAGTCTTCATACGCCTTAAATAATCGAGGCAAATCGACTTCCTCTTTTCGCCCACCGGATGCCGCCTTTTCTCCTTGCTGGCAAACTTGTCCCATGAGTGTGAAGCCCAAGTTAAGGGCGCTGCCTTTTAAAAAATGCATCTCTTCTTCGAGGGAGATTGTACCGTTAGTCGACTTCAACCGTTCAATTACCTCATCGACTTCCTCCAGAAATAGGTCGGCTACCTCCTGAAAGTCCTCGATGCCCACTTCTTCTCGAAGTTCATTTACGCGATCCCAATCGATCATTGTCTACTCCAAAAGCTCATCTCTAATTATTGCCGGAACCAATCCTATCGAAGAATATTTATTGGACTAAACTTAATAATACGTAACTGAAATTACTAAATCCTATCGAATTTTAGGCTTCATCGACTGTTAAGCTGCATGTGTCAGGAGGGGAGGTAGAACCCCTAGGAGCGACCAAAAAAATGTCCGCAATTATGTCTAGCAACATAGAAAAAGCCGCCATACCCAAAGCAGTTGAGGGCGCAATAAAACGTATTTTGGTGGTCGACGATAGTCGTGCACAGCGCCGCCTCCTTTCGACGATGTTGAAGCGATGGGGGTTCTCTGTTCTGGAAGCCGGATCTGGCGATGAAGCCCTTGAAATCCTTCAGACTCACAGCGCAGATCTCATTCTAAGTGACTGGATGATGCCGGGAATGAGTGGAGTGGAATTTTGCCAAATATTCCGCCAGTTAGACAAGAAAAAATATGGGTACTTCATCCTTTTGACTTCCAAAAGTGAGAAGGAGGAGGTTGCGCATGGCCTCGAAGTTGGCGCCGACGATTTTTTAACAAAGCCCGTTTCATCCAATGAGTTACGTGCGAGAATCACTGCTGCTGAGCGAATTTTGAGCATGGAGCGCGAGCTGATTGAAAAAAATGCGTTGGTCTCCCGCACTCTAGAGGAAATATCAGCGCTTTATGACACGTTGGATCGTGACCTTATTGAAGCAAAAAAACTCCAGCAGTCCCTAGTGAAGGAAAGATATCGAAGCTTCGAAACAGCTCAAATATCCCTATTGTTAAGGCCTTCTGGGCATGTTGGCGGGGATTTGGTTGGCATGTTTCCTATTAGCGACACAGAAATTGGGATTTATGCAATTGATGTGTCGGGGCACGGCATTACTTCGGCCCTAATGACAGCCCGATTGGCGGGGTATCTTTCTGGCGCCTCCCCCAAGCAAAACGTTGCGTTGGAGAAAAATGGCAAAGGAGGTTTTGCAGCAAGGCCACCAGCTGTGGCGACAGAACTTCTCAATCGCCTATGCCTAGAGGAAATGGATACAGAACACTACTTCACGCTGGTTCTCGCCATTTTGAATTTGGTCACGGGTGAAGTGGTTTTAACCCAAGCCGGCCATCCTCATCCCGCGATTCAAAGGGCGAACGGTACAATAGAGTATGTCGGCAATGGAGGGATGCCCGTAGGGCTTATTGAAGGCGCGACCTATGAAGAATGTCGCGCAACATTGTTGCAAGGTGATCGATTATTGATCCTCTCTGATGGTATTACGGAGTGCCCAAATGCTCTTGATGTGATGCTCGAAGAAGAAGGCTTGGAAGCACTTCTGTGGAGAAACCGACATGTCCAAGGGCCAGCGATGCTAGAAGCTCTCGTTTGGGATTTACAAGAATACGCGGGAGAAAAGGAATTTCCCGATGATGTTTCGGCAGCCATGGTGGAATTCGGCCCCCCACCACCCGTCTCGCTCAATGATCAAGACGACTAACGAAATACCTGTCCCCTTCGTTACCCAAAAGGGACGACGCTTCTCTAATCGTCATCCAATGAGCGGTATGAAAAGGTTCAGTTGGCGCACTCAATCGATAGACGGGCTGGGCTGCGAAGACATGACAAAGTTTTTCTGCCCAGATTTCATATTCGGGCATGAAAACAAATCGTCGAAAAGACCCAATGAATTTTGGGGAAGATATTTTCCAACCAGTTTCTTCACGCACTTCGCGATGCAAGGCGGCAATTCCGTTTTCTCCAAGATCAATGCCTCCACCAGGCAGCTGAAATTCTACGTAGGGTTTGGATTGTAGGGTCACAAGCAGCTTGTTACCACGCGCCAAAATACCATAGGCTCCGGGCCGTAAGACATAGGTTTTTCCCCGCAGTGGCGCTTCTCCGAACCGTCTAATCATCATTCTACCCTTGGACTGTTGATTGCACCCCTTATATAGTCGCTGTAAGCCAACGCAACGAGCGTAAGGAATCCCCATGACTATTGGAAATAAAATTGCTTGGGACGACACAGTCCTCCCTTTTCAACTTGACCGCGCCGACATCCGTGGACGCGTCGCGCGCCTTGATGGCGTGTTGAATTCCGTTTTGGAACAGCACGACTATCCGCCAGCTATTGAGGCGTTGGTTGCGGAAATGACGTTATTGACGGCGCTGATCGGTCAAACGATGAAATCGAACTGGAAACTGTCGCTACAAGTCCGCGGAACTGGTGGTCCTGTCCGCTTGATTGCGACCGACTATTACGGCCCTTCAAAGGAGGGCGATGCGGGACGTGTGCGCGCCTATGCAAGCTATGATGCGGAGAGAGTTGACCCAAATGGCCCCGCCTTCGCGCAGCTTGGTAGCGGATATTTTGCGATCCTGATCGATCAGGGCGCAGGATCGAAACCCTATCAGGGGATCACTCCGATCGCTGGAAATTCTCTCTCGGAATGTGCCGAAACGTATTTCGCGCAATCCGAGCAACTTGCCACGCGGTTTGAATTGATCTTCGGGCGTTCGACAGAAAAGGGCGGCGTTGAAGGCTGGCGGGCTGGTGGTATGATGCTGCAACATATGCCCAAAGCGAGTCCGTTTGCGAAAAAAGATGAGGCGAATGGCGATCAAGGGCTTTTGACGGCAACGGATATGTTGGATCCGGATGAAGAAGACAATTGGAACCGCGCAAACATTCTGTTGGATTCAGTTGAACAGCTAGAACTGATTGGGCCAATCGTGTCACCAACCCAGCTACTGGTGCGGTTGTTTCATGAGGAAGCGCCACGCGTTTATGATCCTCAGCCGGTCGAGTTTGGTTGTACGTGTTCGGCCGAGCGGGTCGCGACAACCCTGTCGATCTATTCGCCGAAAGACCTTGCGTATATGACAAAGGATGACGGGTCTATTACTGCGGACTGCCAGTTTTGTGGCGCGCATTATGTGTTGGATCCAGCTACTGTTGGGCGCGATGTCGTGAAAAATGCGGATGAGGCAAGTGCCTAGAGACCTTCTACAAGCAATTCTGGATGCCGCCTCACGGGGCGGCTCCTCTGACTTTGATCTCAATAGAAATGTCGTTTTGCCCCCGAACCGTCCCTTGCGTGAAGCGGCTGTCCTTGTGCCTGTGATTGAAACTGACCGTGGGTTTCAGCTTATTTTGACCAAACGGGCATCTCACCTTAAGCACCATCCCGGCCAAATTGCCTTTCCTGGCGGGAAGCGCGATGCCGAGGATGACACCCTCGTTACGACGGCCCTGCGAGAGGCGCAGGAAGAAATTGGACTTTTGCGCGACAATGTCGAAGTTTTGGGCCAGATACCACCGCATGAAACCGTCACTGGCTTTACAATGACGCCTGTTTTAGGCCTTGTTAGAGCCGAATTCGTACCAAATCCGGAACAGGGTGAAGTGGCTGAAGTTTTTCGAGTGCCTCTTGCGCATGTGCTTGATATTGAACGCTACCAAGTACAGTCTAGGAGCTGGCGTGGTGTTGAGAGAAATTATTATACAGTGCCGTTCGGACCCTATTATATCTGGGGTGCGACCGCGCGTGTTTTACGGCGCATGGCGGACGGTTTGAACAATGCGCATTGAGGGAAGTTGGCTAGATAATCCAAAGACACAAGCCATTTTTACGATGCTTAAGAGTGGGGGCCATCAGGCGTATTTTGTAGGCGGATGCGTTCGCAATGCCTTGCTGGGGGTTGCGACAAATGACATTGATATCGCGACAGATGCAGAGCCAACCCGCGTTTTAGCGCTCGCGCAAGAGAACGGTATTCGTGCCGTTGAAACAGGTATCGAGCATGGGACTGTTACACTTGTTCAGGGGAAAACACCTTACGAGGTCACCACATTTAGGCGTGATGTCGAAACGGATGGTCGACGGGCTGTTGTAGCGTTTTCGACCAATATTAAAGACGATGCGCGGCGACGCGATTTCACGATGAACGCGCTTTACGCGGATTCAGCGGGGACTGTTGTGGATCCATTGAACGGGTTGCCAGATTTACTTGCGCGTCGGGTTAGGTTCATCGAAAACGCCGAAGACCGCATTCGCGAAGATTATCTCAGAATCCTGCGCTTTTTTCGGTTTTATGCGTGGTACGGCGATCCAAATACAGGAATTGATGCTGAAGGTTTGGCGGCCTGTAGCGCGAATTTGGCTGGAATAGAGACTTTGGCCAACGAACGTATCGGCGCTGAGATGTTGAAGCTTTTGGCGGCCGCTGATCCTGCGCCGGCCGTGGCCGCTATGGCTCAATCTGGCGTTCTAAGCGCGCTTGTTGTGGGTATGGACGCAAAGACACTACCGATTTTGATTCACTTTGAAACTCAAAACGATGTGAAACCAAAATCCATAAGAAGGCTAGCCACCCTTGGCGGGCAGGAGATCGAACAATCGCTGCGTTTGAGCAAGAGAGATGCAAAGCAATATAATACTTTGAGGAATGAGATCGGCTCAACGAGCGGCGCTGCGGCGCTTGGGTATCGGCTTGGTGCCGGGTCTGCTTTGGATGTGCTGCTTTTGCGCAGCGCAGTTTTTGAAACACCACCGCACCCTGATGCCAAATCTGAGGTTGCTCGAGGTGCGGCACAGGTTTTTAATGTAAGTGCGGCGGATTTAATGCCAAACTTATCTGGGGCCGCGCTTGGCAACGCTCTCAGAAAATTAGAACAAGAATGGATTAATTCGGATTTTGTATTGTCGCGACACGCACTTATTGAACGCGTGAAGGATTTTTAATTACAGCCAGTTAATTTGGGAATAAAATGAAACTTGATGAGATGATCGACCCTTTCGCACCAGCGTCTTCACCGCCTCCGCGGAAGCTCGGAAAATTCATTAACTGGTGTTTGTCCGGCAGCTATAAACCTCTGGGTATAGGAGCGGGGATTTCCTCCTTGGCGGGGATTACCGAGGTTTCGACCGCGTTATTTTTGGGGATGGTGATTGATGCAGCGCTCGCTGGAGATCCAAGTAGTTTTTTCTCCGGAAATTCCAGCCTTTTATTGATAGCGCTACTCTTCCTAATCGTTTTGCGGCCAATTCTATTGGGTCTATCGGCTCTTATGCAGTCTGTTGTCATCGCTCCTGGGGTTTTTACGCAGGTATTGACGCGATTAAACCGCTGGACCTTGGGTCAAACGGTGACCTTTTTTGACAATGATTTCGCCGGTCGAATTTCCCAAAAGCAAATGCAGGCTGCGGGGTCTATCACAGAGGTCGTTGTCGAAACCCTCAACACATTAGTGTTCGCCGCAACCTCTGTGATTGGGGCTGCTGTTGTCATTACCGACGTGGATTACCGGATTACATTGGTATTTGGGCTTTGGCTTGTCATGTATTGGTTGTTTCTCCGACACTTTCTGCCACGCGTCAGGGTGCGTGCGCGCGCCCGCGCCGGCGCGCGCACGGGGGTCACGGGGCAACTTGTTGATACAATTTCAAACATCAGAACCGTTAAATTATTTGCGCATGCTGATCACGAAGATCGTGCCGCGATCCAAGCGATGAAGGAGTTTCGCGCAAAGGCCACGCACTTTGGCTATCTTTCTGCGCAATTTCGTTTTGGACTGATGATCATCGCAGGTATTTTGCCCGTTGTGATGGTTGGCGCCACGCTGTTTTTCTGGACTCAGGGCACCGCGAGCGCGGGTGATATCGCCACCACCGGTTCCTTGGCCATTCGGTTTGCCCAAATGACGGGTTGGGTTTCGTTTACGTTAATGGGCGTGTTTTCCCACGTGGGAGAGATTGAAGACGGGATGAACACGCTGACTGTGCGGCCAGTGTTGGTTGATGCGGATACCGCCACAGAGCTCGCGGTTCCAAGGGGAGAGATTCAATTTGAAGGCGTGACGTTTGCCTATGGCGGTAAAACGGGCGGGATATCCAAGACCAATCTTACCATTCACGCGGGCGAAAAGCTGGGGATTGTCGGGGCTTCGGGGGCAGGGAAATCGACGTTGGTTTCCTTGCTGTTGCGGCTCTATGATCCTGAGAAGGGGCGTGTTTTGATTGACGGGCAGGACCTGTCGAAAGTGACGCAGAAAAGCCTTCGGCGCCAAATTGGTATGGTGACCCAAGAGACAGCGATGTTTAATCGCTCGGCCATGGATAACATTATGTACGGCAAGCCTGATGCCGGCGAGCATGAGGTTGTCGATGCGGCCCAACGGGCAGAAGCGCATGGATTTATTCAGGATCTCGTCGACTATAAAGGGCGGGAAGGCTATGGCGCATTCCTAGGGGAGCGTGGCGTGAAGCTCTCGGGGGGGCAACGTCAGCGCGTGGCCTTGGCGCGAGCCATTTTGAAAGATGCGCCAATTTTGGTTTTAGACGAGGCGACAAGTGCGCTGGATTCTGAGGTTGAGGCGGCCATTCAATCGGCGCTTGAAAACGTCATGGAGGGTAAAACCGTGTTGGCAATTGCCCACCGCCTTTCGACAATTGCAAAGATGGACCGCATAATAGTGCTTGATCAAGGGCGCGTAGTCGAGCAAGGAACCCATTCGGAATTGTTGGAGCAAAATGGGATGTACGCCCAGTTTTGGAATCGACAGTCCGGTGGATTTATCGGCATTGAGGAGACGGCAAGGTGAAATTAACAATCGAACGTTTGGGACACTTGGGCGATGGCATCGCTGCAGGCCCCGTTTTTGTTCCCATGACCTTGCCCGGAGAAGTGGTGGAGGGTGATGTCGTTGATGGCAAGATGCCAACGCCGCGAATCCTCACTCCCTCTACTGACCGCGTGAAGCCGATTTGCAGCCACTACAAGTCCTGTGGCGGGTGTAGTTTAATGCACGCGTCGGATGATTTTGTTGCAAATTGGAAACAGGACGTCGTGAAAACAGCTTTGGAAGGGCAGGGCTTGGAAGCCGAATTTCGGCCCATTCAGACCTCACCTCCAGGATCCAGGCGGCGCGCTGGGCTGGCTGGCAAGCGAACCAAAAATGGCGCAATGATTGGCTTTCATACCCGTGGGACGGGGACAATCATTGAGGTCCCAAATTGCCAACTTTTGGATCCGGCGCTCAAAAAAGTCATACCCGGGTTAACGGAATTAACTGTTGCCGGTGCGTCGCGCAAAGGCGAAATCAGCTTCCTTGTTACCCAGTCTTTGGGCGGTGTTGACGTTGTCGCGAAGGGTGGCAAACCACTGGATGAGGCCGCCCGCGTTGAGTTCGCGCAGATCGCTAACCGTCATGAATTGGCGCGCCTCACGTGGGACGATAACATCGTTTGCGAAATAAATGCACCAATCCAAATGTTTGGAAATGCGCGCGTAAATCCTCCCGGCGGTACGTTCCTTCAGGCGACGAGCGAAGGTGAAAAAGCATTGGTTTCTGCTGTGTTAGAAATTGTTTCTGGCTCCAAGCGCGTGCTTGATCTGTTTTCCGGTTGCGGCACGTTTTCTCTTCCGGTCGCGAAGATAGCTGAAGTTCATGCTGTTGAAGGCGACGCAGAAATGGTCGCTGCCTTGGATCAAGGGTGGCGATTCGCGACAGGGCTAAAGCACGTTACAACCGAAGCGCGCGACCTTTTTCGGCGGCCCCTTTTGCCAGATGAATTTAAGGGTTTTGATGCGGTCGTTATCGACCCTCCTCGAGCCGGTGCAGAGGCTCAGATTGCCGAGGTCGCGGTAAGCGGTGTGAAAGCGATCGCGATGGTTTCATGTAATCCCGTGAGCTTTGCACGCGATGCAGTAGTTCTCAAAAACGCTGGGTACGAGATAGATTGGGTTCAAGTTGTGGATCAATTTCGGTGGTCGCCCCACGTGGAAATTGTTGCAAAATTTTCGAAGCGGCGCGCATAGGAAGGCTTTGCGTTGCGCAAAATTTGTAGTATCAGCAAAGAAAAGAAGAACGAGTAGGCAAAAAAATGCGGGCAGTGATCTTTGCGCTTTTAGGCGTAGTGGTATTGATTTTGGCAGGCTGTTCCAGCGCGGTCCAACCGTATACTGGCCCAGAAGTTACCCGCATTGCGGTCTATAAAGACGCGCGAAAAATGTTCCTTTTGAATAATGGCAAAATCCTCAAGTCTTACAATATCGATTTAGGCTTTGCGCCCATCGGTGACAAAGAATTTGAGGGCGACGGCAAGACGCCAGAGGGTTCGTACCGCATCGATCGCCGGAACCCCAACAGCGATTTCTACTTGTCGATTGGGCTAAGCTATCCGAATGTAAATGATGTCGCAGAGGCGCGCGCCCAAGGCAAAAGCCCTGGTGGAGATATCTTTATCCATGGCGAGAGTCGCAACAAAAATTTCCGCGGAACCGATTGGACTTGGGGCTGTATCTCGGTCTCTAATCAAGAGATGGTCGAGATTTACCGAATGGTTAAGCTCAACACAATAATCACCGTCGCCCCTTAATTTTCGGCGAATGTATAATTGAAGTCGCCGAAACTATTGCGGCCCGTCACCATTGCCCACCATATTTTACCGCTTGGTTCTTGGTACCACGAAAAGCCCATGTCCTTAGCTTCGGGATCCAGAATGACGCGGCGGCTGTCGGCGGTACCCATCCATGCGGACAGAGTTTCAAGCTCGGTTTCATATGTCTCTGATATGTTTTCGCCCGCAAGGATTCCGTTGTATCCTGTACGCGCAACGCGATCTAGCGGCGAAGATCCATCAGACCCAAAATGCCACGCGCGGTTTTGAACTGCCATATCGCGAGCATGAGTGGCGGCGGCCGCAGTCAATTTGGAATCCAAACTCAGGGGGGCTGCTCCGGAAGATTGGCGCAGCAAGTTTACAGAGTCCAAAACGGTAAACTCTACTTCACCTGAACTTGGTACTTTATAAATTGGCGGAAGGGGTTTACCATCTGCTCCAATTCGTACCACATTCGTTGGTTCGCATGCGGCGAGCGCAACAATTGAAACGGCCGCAATGAGCACAGATATTTTCATGACATTTTTCCCAAATTCACATCCACTGTCTTTAGCAACGATTTCCCAAGCAATCAAATGAAGTTAAGCGATTTTTGGCCTGATGACGTTTGTTTGAATTGCGACTGCGACTTTAGCGCCATATTATAGCACCTGAACAGAAAAGTGAGTCGAAGTATGCCTGAACAGAAGAATAAGTTTGTGAACCGTCGCAATTTCATCGGTACTTCGGTCGCACTCGCGGGCAGCTTGGCGTTGCCAGCCTATGCGCAAATCGCTGTTGAACCAGAAATTGACGATACGGTACGGCATAATATATCAAGTTTCCGGTCCCTCGACTGGCGGCCGTATTTTTCCGACACGCGCAACGGTGCGATTCTGGTCGACACACAATCGCGGGCTTTGCACTTCTGGTCCGAGGATTTGTCGGTCTATAAATTGTACCCGACATCTGTGCCGCAATCGGACGATCTCACACGTCTTGGGCGTACGTCCATTATCCGCAAAGTTGATGGGCCAAGCTGGTCGCCAACGCCGAATATGTTGAAGCGCAACCCCGAATGGCCGCGTTATATCGGTCCAGGGCCTGATAATCCACTCGGAACGCATGCGCTCTATTTGTCTTGGCAGTATTACCGTATTCACGGCACCCAAGACACACGCAAAATTGGCCGGAAATCGTCCAACGGCTGCATTGGGCTCTATAATGAGAATATCGAGACCCTTTTTGGTCTGACCAAGAATGGAACTCAAGTTCTGTTGATTTAGGTTTCTTTTGGTAGCAGTAATGTACGGCATGGAGGCAGAGAGTTTTCTCTGCCTCTTTTTATTTGGTGACCCAGCCTGCTAGGTTTTCCTGAATGATCGTTGTAAGCGCGGCGATGTGCGATGCATCATCATTCAGGCAGGGAATATAAGTGAAACCTTCACCGCCTGCGTGAACAAAAGCTTCCTTAATTTCCTCATTAATTTCTTCGAGGGTTTCAATACAATCCGCCGAAAACGCGGGTGCAATGACGGCAATGCTTTTGTTTCCCGACTGCGCCTGTCGCGCAACCTCTTCGACTGTCGCTGGCTTAAGCCATTCCTCTGGGCCAAACTTGGATTGAAACGTCGTCATGATTTGGCTTTCGTCCCAACCTAAAGCCTCCCTTAGAAGGCGTGTCGTTTTTTGGCATTGGCAATGATATGGATCGCCCTGTGTCAAATAACGTTCGGGCATTCCATGATACGACGCGAGTAAAATGTCGGGTTTCCTGTCCATTATGTCATACGCTTGCCGAATCGAGCCTGCGAGAGCCTCAATGTATTCAGGGTGGTCGAAATAGGCAGGAACGGTGCGGGCCGCAGGTTGCCAAACTTGTTTGGCAAGGGCGGCGAAGAACGCATCATTTGCGGTTGCGGATGTCGCGCCCGCGTATTGTGGATAGAGTGGGAAGAATAGAATTTTGTCGCAACCGGCGGCGACCATTTCATCCACTTTTGATTGAGTCGACGGATTGCCATATCGCATACAGAAATCGACCATAACGGTGTCGCCAAAAGCCTCAGACAGGCTCTGTTTCAGGGCTTTTGTCTGGTTTTTGGTGATCGTCAGAAGCGGGCTTTCGTTTGCTTCGTGGTTCCAAATACTTTTATACGCCGCGCCCGATGAAAAGGGGCGTTTCGTCAGGATAATGGTTTGAAGCAAAGGCTGCCACTTCCACGCGGGGTAGTCGATCACGCGTTTGTCCGACAGGAACTCCGATAGATAGCGGCGCATAGACCAATAATCGTAATTATCAGGCGTCCCGAGGTTGGCTACTAAAACGCCAATTTTACGGCTCGGCAAGGATGGGTGGTTGGCTGGTTTCATTTACTGGCTCTCCTGTCGCTTGGGCTAGACATGAGGTTTTTAACATGCGTGGTCAATCCGGTGATTTCGTCGCAGGGTTCATGTCTTGCGCGGTATCTCAAATTCTACAGTATTGAGGGCATCCGCAAGGCGCGTCTGAGCAGACCCAGGTCGCAACGGTTTTTGCTGGCTTTCATCGGGTGCCCAACCCGTAAGGAACACGAGTTCAAATGTGGCTCTAATCCTTCCAAAATCCGCCGGAAAGTGCGTGGCGTAGGCCGTGTTTACGGCTTCAAGTTCGCGTCTGGTAATTGGCCGCTTGTGGCGATGCTCAAGGGCGTTTGTTTCTGCCATCTCGCGTAAATCCCGCATGAGATGGAGCGCGTTCCTATAACTCACAGTTTTTGTGACACAATCCGCCACTGGCAACGCAAGGCCCGCGCGTTGTAGCAGGCCGCCCAAGTCACGAATTTCCGCCATGGGCGCAACGCGAGGCGACAGCCCGCCCGTCAATTTCGTCTCAACTTCGGCCCAAACTGAGCGCAACTCGGAAAGTGTTTGCCCGCCAAACATCGCCCCAAGGAACAGCCCATCAGCCCGCAACCCACGGCGACATTGCACCAACTGCCCCACCAGATCGTTCGCCCAATGCAGCCCCATGGCATGAATTACCAAATCATGAGCACCAACCTCCAGCGCTAAAACGTCCTCTTCGGGTACTATTTTTGCGTTTGGGAGTATTTTTTCCCAAATTTGCGGGAATCCCGTCACCAAAGCGGGGTTTGTAAACGATCTGTTAACCTCACTCAGTCTCTCCTCAATCTCATCGGCGGCCACTTGTTGCAAAAACAAGGCGTCCGTTCCTCGGATGCGATTGCGATGCAGGGCGAGAGCTTTGGTGTCGGTAAGTTTTGGGGGTGTGTTGGTCATTTGGCGTCCTTTGCTGGGCGCAATTTAGAAAGGTTTTGATGAAATGCAAAGTCCTGTGCGCCTGTTCTACCCATCTCAATGCATTTCTTGTGGGGATCTTGTCGATTCCGAGGGGGCGCTGTGTGGATCATGTTGGCGAGATACGCATTTCATTACGGGCACAATTTGCGATTGTTGTGGGGTGCCCCTTCTTGGCGACAGTGCACCAGACGAAATTTTGCAGTGTGACGGATGCCGCGATCATCCACATGTTTGGGATCGGGGTCGTGCGGCATTTGTGTATAGAGACACTGGCCGCAAGCTGGTTCTTGGATTGAAGCATGGAGATCGTCAAGAACTTGCCGCACCTGCCTCAAAGTGGATGGCACGGGCGGCAGAGGGTATAGTTGACGAGGATACAATTGTTGTGCCAATTCCCCTACATTGGTCTCGATTTCTGAAGCGGCGATACAATCAGTCGGCGCTTTTGTCGCGCGGGATCGCCACCCAGCTGGGATTGGAGCATTGCCCCGACCTGCTTAAGCGCATGCGCCGAACAGTGAGTTTGGACGGGCTTAGCCCCAAGGAACGCAATGCTACTGTCAGCGGGGCGATTGCTGTAAATCCGAAACGGCAACATTTGATTGATGGACGTCCGATCCTGCTGGTGGACGATGTTTTGACCACAGGGGCAACCTTTGACGCGGCGGCAAGGGCCTGTTTCGCATCACAGGCTTGCGAGGTAAATGTAATAACCCTAGCGCGCGTTGCACAGGATACCTAAGTGTCTGTATAGTTCCGAAAACGAGGGAAATATCATGAAGACCGTCGAGCTATACACTAAAAACACTTGTGGATTTTGTCATGCTGCCAAGCGGCTTTTGTCCAGCAAATCCATTACATTTATCGAATTTGACGTGGCGCGCGATCCGGCAAAACGTCAGGAAATGATTCAACGTGCCAACGGTGGCCGTACGGTGCCGCAAATTTTCGTGGGCGAAACCCATGTCGGAGGTTGTGACGATCTCTTCGCGCTAGAGCAGGGCGGCAAACTTGACGCGCTTTTGGCCAGCTAAATGCGCATCGCCCTTTGCCAGCTAAATTCAAACGATACTCCGGTGAATAATTTGCCGGAGACGGTGGGATTTGTCCGACAAGCAATTGCGCAAGGGGCCGAGTTCATTGCCACACCCGAAGTTACGAATTGTGTTTCAAATTCGCGGGCGCATCAGGTCGCTGTTTTGCAGTTCGAAGAGGATGATATCACCCTTGCCGCGCTCCAACAGGAAGCCAGAAATGCAGGGGTTTGGATTTCCATTGGGTCGCTTGGGATAAAACTTCCCGATGAGACGCGCTTTGCCAATCGCTCGTTTTTGATCAACCCACAGGGTGAAATTGTCGCGCGATATGATAAAATCCACATGTTTGATGTCGAGATTTCACCGACCGAAACCTACAAAGAAAGCGCAGGTTACCGTCCGGGTGATCGGGCCGTCGTTGCCAATACAGATTTTGGCGGGATGGGTCTGACGATTTGCTATGACGTTCGTTTCGCGCATTTGCATCGCGCATTAGCGAAAGCGGGTGCGAAAATCATCCTTCAACCTGCGGCATTTTCGACTGTTTCTGGCGCGGCGCATTGGCATGTTTTGTTGCGCGCGCGGGCCATCGAGACAGGCTGTTTCATCATTGCCGTAGCGCAATGTGGCGATCACCTGCAATCGAATGGCTCCAAGCGTAAAACCTATGGGCATTCGCTCGTGGTTTCGCCATGGGGTGAGGTTCTTGCGGATGCCGGGGACGAGGCTGGCGTTACGATTGTGGATATTGATTTGAGCCAAGTTGATGAGATGAGGCGCAAAATTCCCTCGCTAAACAATGACGTGGCGTTTACAAACCCCACATGAACGACTCTAACAATTCCTTGGCAATATCTCTATTTAGCGAGATTTTCATGGCTGACCAGCTAGCGCGCAGCCGTCTTGCCAAGGCGTTACCCCGTGGGATGGAGCTGTCGCACTTCACTGTCCTCAATCATTTATCGCATGTAAGTGGCGAACGCTCGCCCGCACAATTGGCCAAATCGTTTTCCGTCACGCGCGGCGCGATGTCCAATACTTTGAGCAAGCTAGAAGCCGCAGGACATGTGCATATTCGCCCTGACTGGGATGATGCTCGTCGTAAATTCGTGGCGATCAGCCCATCGGGTAAACGCGCCTGCGAAGCCGCACTTACCGCCATTGCTCCATCGGTCGCCGGATTGGTTGGTGACCTTGGAGTTGAACGAGTGCGCGCCGCTCTTCCGATTCTGCGCGAATTACGCGTCCGGTTGAGCGACGAAAGCTAGACGGGTTTAACGCTTGCGGTCACATAGTTGACCGAGAGGTCTTTGTCCGAAAGCGACCATGTCCACAAAATCGGGTTAAAAACGAAACCCTTGCGATCGACCGGCGATAGGTTCGCGCCTTCGATTAATTTGTAAAGCTCATCTGGTGTGATGAATTTACTAAACTCATGGGTCCCTTTAGGCAGCCAACGCATGATGTGTTCGGCGCCGACAATTGCCATCAGGAAACTTTTCGGATTGCGGTTGATCGTAGAGCAGAGCATCAAACCTCCCGGTTTAAGCAGCGAATGACAGGCTCTGAGAAATCCTTGTGGGTCGGCCACGTGCTCGACAACTTCCATATTGAGGACGACGTCGAATGTTTCGCCAGCGTCGGCTATCGCTTCGGCCGTCGTGTGGCGATAATCTATGGCAAGGCCTTGGGCTTGGGCGTGAACCTGTGCAACGGGGATATTTCCCGCGGCGGCATCCGCACCGACCACAGTCGCGCCAAGGCGCGCCATGGGCTCTGACAAAAGCCCGCCGCCACAGCCGATGTCCAAAATCCGCAAGCCCGCGAAGGGCAGGTCCTGTGTTAAATCCCGATCAAATTCCGCACCGATTTGACGCGTGATGTAATCAAGCCGACAGGGGTTGAGCATATGCAGGGGTTTGAATTTCCCGTTTGGGTCCCACCATTCGGTGGCCATGGCTTCAAATTTGGCGACTTCATTTGGATCGATGGTGTTGGTGGCGGTTTCCATATGTCCCTCCAAGGATTTCATGCGATTTGCCATGGGCAAGGCGGCTCCTGCAACTATATAGTCAATCTATGGACAGAATCTCAGGCCAAAACAGCGCATCCGACTATCTATTTCCGCCGATTGAACCGTTTCATCGGCAAAAGTTGGATGTCGGTGATGGACATGAAATATATGTCGAACAGTGCGGCAACCCTGTTGGGGTGCCTGTTGTGGTTCTGCATGGCGGCCCCGGTGGGGGATGTTCGCCGATGATGCGGCGGTTTTTTGATCCTTCTGTCTATCGGATTATCCTGTTTGATCAGCGCGGTTGTGGCCGGTCGCGCCCGTTTGCCTCGGTTGAAAATAACACGACTTGGGACTTGGTCAGCGACATGGAGAAGATCCGCACCGCGCTGGGTATTTCACGCTGGATCGTATTTGGTGGCAGTTGGGGGGCGACCTTGGCGTTGATTTATGCCCAAACCCACCCTCAGAGCGCTGCTTATCTTGTGTTGCGAGGGGTTTATCTCTCAACGCAGCGCGAACTTGATTGGTTTTATGGAGGCGGTGCTGCGCGTTTTTACCCCGAAGCTTGGGACGCCTTTGAGCGGATTATCCCCCAAGAAGAGCGTGGCGATATGATCGCAGCCTACCATCGACGACTCTTTGGCGACGATATGGCGGTTCAAACGAAATACGCTCAAGAATGGGCTGCTTGGGAAAATTCACTCGCGACAATCCGCTCTAACGGGACTTCTGGTGGCGCACCCGGAGAGTATGCGCGCGCTTTTGCGCGGCTCGAGAACCATTATTTCATGAACAAAGGGTTCCTTGAAATTGACGGGCAAATTGAGCGTGATTTGTCGAAAATCGATCATATTGGTGTTTCAATCGTTCAAGGGCGACAGGATATGGTTTGCCCCCCAGAGGCGGCACAACGTATCGCCGCGCGGTTGCCCAAGTGCGAATTGACCATGGTTGCGATGGCTGGACACGCGATGTCAGAGCCAGAGATTACGCGGGCTTTAACTCGGGTTATGCATGGTTTGGGACCACAAAAAGCAATGCTTGGCCTCTAGGCAGATCTCTATCTTGAACTTCTTACTAAGCAGCTTATTTATAACGAGTATTTATTATATTTTGGAGCTATCACATGGCCGCAGGCGCAGGTTTTTGGAATATCATGGCGAAAAACTATGCCAAGTCCCCGATTTCGGACGAAGCGTCCTATCAAAAAAAGCTTGAAAAAACGCGCGCATGTTTCCGCGCTGGCATGGATGTCTTGGAAATCGGGTGCGGGACAGGGTCGACCGCTCTTTTGCACGCGCCACTTGTGAAGACATATGAAGGTGTGGATTTTTCCAAAAACATGGTGGCGATTGCCAAGGGAAAACTCAAAGGGTCTGGATTGAAAAACCTCACCTTTACGTGCGAGCCGATTGATTCGATTTCGCGCCAACCCAATTCAGTTGACATGGTTTTGGCAATGAATATTTTGCATCTTTTGCCTAACCATAAAGAGGTGATTGGCCACGTTTATGATTTGCTCAAGCCCGGTGGAATGATTGTGTCGAGTTCGGCGAGTCTAAAGAATATGAACCGCGTCATGAAGCCAGTGATGCAAGCGGGTATGCTTATTGGGCTCCTACCGCCCCTTCAGTTCTTTGACACCGCGTACCTTAAAAAAATGCACGAAGAGGCTGGGTTTGAGGTTGTTGAGTTGTGGGAGCCGAAAAAAGGCGTGGTTTTTATCATAGCGCAAAAACCGGCTTAATTCGCTTGAAAGTTGAGTTCTGCAAGGAAGGCCTTGCAGACTCAGATAAACCTGCGTATATGGCTCTCAACAGCGGCGCGTTAAGTTCCAAACTTGATGCCCACCGAACTTCACAACGGGCCGCGCAGCCCGTTTTTTTGTGTCTAACATCAAGGAGCCAAATTGTCTGATCTCGTTGCAAGTTCCGCGATTGATCGCCGTCTCGCCGGCATGATTCAACCCGTCATCGAAGACTTGGGGTATGAATTGGTGCGCGTACGGTTGATGGGTGGCGACGAAAAAACGCTGCAAATTATGGCTCAAAAGGCAGACGGCAGCATGGAAGTGGACGATTGCGCCAAAGTTTCGACCGAGGTTTCGGCGACTTTGGACGTGGAAGACCCGATTGATGGCGTTTACGCGCTTGAAGTTTCCAGCCCCGGTATTGATCGTCCTTTGACACGTTTGAAAGATTTCGACCTTTGGAACGGCTATGAGGCCAAGCTTGAATTGACCGATGCCATTGATGGCCGTCGTCGCTTTAAGGGTATTCTGGCCGGTACGGCAGATGGCGAGGTTTTGATCACCGTCACTGAAGGCACAATTGGCCTGAAGTTTGAGTGGTTGGCTGATGCCAAGCTTATTCTGACGGATGAGTTGATTACGGAAATGCTCAAGCAGCGTAAAGCTGCGGGCATCGTGAACGAAAACGATTTTGACGAGATTGAAACTGAAACTGACGTTTCTGAGGAGCAGTAGACATGGCAATTACTTCAGCCAACCAGCTAGAGCTTTTGCAAACCGCCGATGCGGTTGCACGCGAAAAGATGATCGATCCTGAACTGGTTGTTCAGGCGCTTGAAGAATCTTTGGCTCGTGCGGCGAAATCTCGTTATGGCGCCGAAATGGACATTCGTGTTCACATCGATCGTAAAACAGGCCGGTCCAAGTTTACCCGTGTTCGCACAGTTGTTGCCGACGATATGGTGGAAAACCACCAAGCCGAAGTGACCGTTGCGCAAGCACGTGAATTTCTAGAAGCGCCAGAAATTGGCAACGAAATTATCGACGAAGTGCCCCCCGTAGAAATGGGCCGCATCGCGGCGCAATCCGCCAAGCAAGTGATCCTGCAAAAGGTTCGCGAAGCCGAGCGTGATCGTCAGTTCGAAGAATTCAAAGACCGTGCTGGTACCATCATCAATGGTGTTGTTAAGCGCGAAGAATACGGCAACGTCATCGTGGATGTGGGTGCTGGCGAAGGCATTTTGCGTCGCAACGAGAAAATCGGCCGCGAGAGCTATCGCCCGAACGACCGTATTCGTTGCTACATCAAGGATGTGCGTCGCGAAGTGCGTGGGCCTCAGATTTTCCTCAGCCGGACAGACCCCCAATTCATGGCGGAACTGTTCAAAATGGAAGTTCCAGAGATTTACGACGGTATCATTGAAATCAAAGCCGTTGCGCGTGACCCAGGTTCGCGTGCGAAAATCGCTGTGATCTCGCATGATAACTCCATCGACCCTGTTGGGGCCTGTGTGGGTATGCGCGGTAGCCGTGTTCAGGCTGTTGTAAACGAGCTTCAGGGCGAGAAAATCGACATCATTCCTTGGAATGAAGACGCGCCAACTTTCCTTGTGAATGCGTTGCAGCCAGCCGAAGTTACCAAGGTTGTTCTCGACGAAGAAGCCGAGCGCATTGAGGTTGTTGTGCCTGATGAGCAGCTTTCCTTGGCGATTGGGCGTCGTGGTCAAAATGTGCGTCTTGCGAGCCAACTTACCGGCTTGGACATCGACATTCTAACGGAAACCGAAGAATCCGAACGCCGTCAGAAAGAATTTGCAGCGCGCACCGGTCTCTTTATGGAAGCGCTTGATCTGGACGAATTCTTTGCCCAGCTCTTGGTGTCTGAAGGCTTTACGAACCTCGAAGAGGTTGCCTATGTGGACGTCAGCGAGTTGACCGTGATCGAAGGCATCGACGAAGATACGTCGAGCGAACTTCAAGCGCGGGCACGGGATTATCTCGAAGCGGCCAGCAAAAAAGCGCTCGATACGGCACGTGAGTTGGGTGTTGAGGAATCGCTTATTGAATTTGACGGTTTGACACCCCAAATGATCCTTGCGCTTGCGCAGGACGGTGTCAAAACCCTCGAAGACTTCGCAACTTGTGCGGATTGGGAACTGGCCGGTGGCTGGACGACCGAGAACGGCGAGCGTAAGAAAGACGAAGGTGTTCTTGAACCTTTCGACATGTCGCTCGAAGAAGCACAAAAGCTTGTAATGACGGCTCGGATTACATTGGGTTGGGTTGATCCTGCTGATCTCGCTACTGAAGAAGGCGAAGATGATGCGGATGATTCAGAAGAGGAGGCCGAGGCTTAAGGGCTTCGGATTTCGCAAATGGCGCGCGGCGGTCGAAAAAACGAACGGGAAAACCCCGAACGGCGATGTATCGCAACAGGTGAGGTTCAGCCCAAGGGCGGGATGATCCGCTTTGTTGTGGGCCCGGAAAACAAGATCTATGCGGATATTTCGGGTAAATTGCCCGGCCGTGGAATCTGGGTTCTTTCTGACCGCAAGGCGTTGGCATTGGCAATGAAAAAAGGGCTTTTTGCCCGCGCCGCCAAACAGGCGGTCGTGGTGCCAGAAACTCTAGTAGAAGACATCGAAGCGGCACTTGTGCGGCGGCTGGTGGATCACATCTCGCTGGCACGCAAGGCTGGCCGGGCTGTGACAGGATATGAAAAAGTTAAAGGCTGGCTTGAGACCGAAAGAGCTTCGGTTTTGATTCAGGCTTCAGACGGGTCAGAGCGCGGAAAATCCAAGCTCCGCCCCCCGCACGATCGCGATCTCTATATTGATATGCTTACGGCACATGAATTGGGAATGGCCTTTGGACGGGAAATTGTGATACATGGCGCGCTTGCGACTGGTGGACTCACCAAAAGTGCGGTAGAGGAAGCCAAACGCCTTAGAGGCGTGCGCGCAAATGGCGGTGGAATATCCACCGAGAAGGGTACGAAGACCACATGAGCGATAGTGACGGCAAAAAAACACTGGGTCTGCGCACTGGCGCAGGACGTCCTGGAAACGTAAAGCAGAGCTTTAGCCACGGACGCACCAAAAACGTTGTTGTGGAAACGAAACGCAAACGCGTTGTCGTGCCAAAACCTGGTGCAGGTAAAGCAAATGTAAGCAGCGCGTCTGTAGGGGATCCTTCACGGCGTCCCGCAGGCATCTCTGATGTCGAAATGGACCGTCGTCTTGCGGCGTTGAAACTCGCGAAAGCCCGCGAAGTTGAAGACGCAGCGAAACGCGAAGCCGACGAACTGGCTCGCGCTGAAGAGCGCGCCAAACGTCGTGCGGATATCGACGCCAAAGAAGCTGAAGAGCGGGAACGCGAAGAGCGGATCAAAGAAAAAGCAGCTGAAGAGGACCGCATCAAGAAAGAAGCGGAAATCGCGAAAGAGCGTGCTGAAAGCGCTGCGCAAGCGGCTAAGCCTACGCCACGTGCGGCGGCAACTCCCGCGGGAGAAGCTACGGACACGACGAACACCCATCGTGGGGCTCCGGCGCGTCCATTCTCTGCACCGCGCAAGACGGATCGCGACAACCGCGCCGACAAGCCAGCAGCGAAGGCCGCTGAAGACAAACGTCGCTCGGGCAAACTGACGCTAAATCAAGCGCTTCGTGGTGGTGACAATCGTCATCGCTCCATGGCATCGATGAAGCGCAAGCAAGAGCGCGCGCGTCAAAAAGCAATGGGCGGTCAAGTCGAGCGCGAGAAAATTGTGCGCGATGTTAAAGTTCCTGAGGCAATCGTTGTTTCCGAACTGGCGAACCGTATGGCCGAACGCGTCGGCGAAGTTGTGAAATCGCTTATGAAAATGGGCATGATGGTAACGCAAAATCAAACCATTGATGCGGATACAGCCGAGTTGATCATCGAAGAGTTTGGCCACAAAATCGTGCGCGTGTCTGCATCTGACGTGGAAGACGTCATCGCGGCAGTTGTGGATGATGAGGCCGATCTGGTTGCGCGCCCTCCAGTCATTACGGTTATGGGTCACGTTGACCACGGTAAGACGTCGCTTCTTGACGCGATCCGGAAGTCTAAAGTTGTGGCTGGTGAAGCTGGTGGGATTACCCAACATATTGGGGCTTATCAGGTTACGGCCGAAGACGGCTCGTTGATGAGTTTCCTCGACACGCCTGGTCACGCGGCCTTTACATCCATGCGTTCGCGCGGTGCACAAGTGACGGATATCGTTATCCTTGTGGTCGCAGCTGACGATGCTGTTATGCCACAAACAATCGAAGCCATTCATCACGCGAAAGCGGCGGGTGTGCCGATGATTGTTGCCATCAACAAAATCGACCGTCCGGATGCAGATCCAGACAAAGTGCGTGTCGCTTTGCTGCAACACGAAGTTATCGTCGAGAAAATGTCTGGTGACGTACAAGACGTTGAGGTTTCGGCCATCAATGGAACGGGCCTTGATGATTTGCTTGAGGCGATTTCGCTGCAAGCGGAAATTCTTGACCTCAAAGCCAACCCAAAACGCTCGGCGACTGGTGCGGTTATTGAGGCTCAGCTTGACGTTGGACGTGGTCCAGTTGCGACGGTTCTGGTTCAAAACGGAACTTTGCGTCAGGGTGATATCTTTGTTGTTGGTGAACAATGGGGTCGCGTACGCGCCCTTATGGATGACAAAGGCGATCGTATCAAAGAAGCTGGACCTTCGGTTCCTGTCGAGGTTCTTGGCCTCAACGGAACACCAGAGGCTGGCGATGTTTTGAATGTTGTTGAGACTGAAGCTCAGGCGCGTGAAATCGCAGATTACCGTGCCCATGCCGCTAAAGAGCAGCGCGCCGCCGTTGGTGCCGCGACAACTCTTGAGCAACTTATGGCGAAGGCAAAAGACGACAAGAGCGTTTCCGAGCTTCCGATCTTGGTGAAAACCGATGTTCAGGGTTCGGCAGAGGCAATCGTTCAAGCCATGGAAAAAATCGGCAACGATGAAGTTCGGGTTCGTGTTCTGCACTCTGGTGTTGGCGCGATCACGGAATCAGATATCGGTTTGGCTGAAGCTTCCGGCGCACCGGTTATTGGCTTTAACGTGCGTGCAAACGCATCGGCTCGCAATTCTGCGAACCAAAAGGGCGTCGAGATCCGGTACTATTCGGTAATCTACGATCTTGTGGACGATGTTAAAGCTGCTGCCTCTGGTCTTCTTTCTGCGGAAATTCGCGAAAAGTTTATTGGGTATGCGTCGATCAAAGAGGTCTTCAAGGTTACTGGCATTGGCCGCGTTGCGGGTTGTATCGTTACCGAAGGCGTCGCACGCCGCTCCGCAGGCGTTCGCTTGCTGCGCGACAACATTGTGATCCACGAAGGTACGCTGAAAACGCTGAAACGTTTCAAGGACGAAGTCAAAGAAGTCAATTCGGGCCAAGAATGCGGTATGGCATTTGAAGCTTACGAAGACATTCGTCCTGACGATGTTATCGAGATCTTTGAGCGCGAAACAGTTGAACGCAACCTCGCCTAGTGCTTGTTGTAACCAAAACTTAAGGGCCGATCATTGAGTTGATCGGCCCTTTTTTATGTCTGGATGTGTCTGCGTGGAAAGGAGCTAAAGCCAGTCGCGCAATATAGGGATCAACGGAATGTCCGCAGGTGGCATCGGGTAGCTTCTTAAGTCCGCCGCCTTAACCCATTTGAGCGTTTGCCCTTCTTGAGGGCGCGGCGTTCCCTGCCATTTGCGGCACGCGAAAAGCGGCATCAAAAGGTGGAATTTTTCATAGGCGTGGCTGGCAAAGGTAAGGGGGGCAAGGCAGCTTTGCCAAGTTTCAATCCCAAGCTCCTCAGACAGTTCCCGAATGAGAGCCACCTCAGGCGTTTCGCCTGCTTCGACTTTTCCGCCTGGGAATTCCCACAGCCCCGCCATGGATTTCCCTTCGGGGCGTTGTGCCAGAAGGACCCGACTGTCTCGGTCAATCAAGGCGACCGCCGAGACGAGAAGCACACTCAAGACCGATAATCCGCGTTGATTTCGATATAGCGGTGGGTGAGGTCACAGGTCCAAACGGTGGCCACACCCGATCCGATGCCCATATCAACCGCGAGGACGAGGGAATCGCCCTTCATATAGGTCGCACCTTCTTCCTCGGTGTAGCTCGGGGAAACCCAGCCCTTTTCCGCAACCAATATATCGCCAAACGAGATCGACAACAGATCACGATCTGCAGCGGCGCCAGATTTCCCGACAGCCATAACAACACGACCCCAATTGGGATCTTCGCCTGCAATCGCGGTTTTCACCAATGGGGAGTTTGCGATCGCCATGGCCACGAGATGGGCGTCGGAATCGCTCATGGCACCCGTTACCGCAACTTCGACGAATTTCGTAGCACCCTCACCATCGCGCACAACTTGATGCGCCAAATCGAGCATCACACCGTGGAGGGCCGCTTCAAAGGCAGCTTCGTCGGTAACTTCGGGGCCTTTGCCCGTCGCCGCCAAAAGCAATGTGTCACTTGTGGAGGTGTCGCTGTCGACCGTGATACAGTTGAAGGTTTTGTCCGTCAGGCGGCTGAGGATTTTCTGAAGTCGTGGTTGGGCGATTTTGGCGTCGGTGAAAATATAGACCAACATTGTCGCCATATCGGGCGCGATCATGCCAGACCCTTTGGCAAATCCGCTGATGGTGATGCCGTCGACGGTGGCAAAGGCGCCCTTGGGAAAGGTGTCAGTCGTCATGATGGCACGCGCCGCGCGACTGGCTTCGTTTGGGGATAGGCCTGCCTTGAGTTCAGCGAGTTTGTTGGTGATACGAGCTGGATCCAATGGTTCGCCGATCACGCCTGTAGAGGACATGAAAACACGGTTCTGAGGCACGTTGCAAATCTGTGAAACAGATGCGGTAACGGCATCCACAGTGGCAATACCGCGACCGCCTGTGAAGGCATTGGAGTTGCCAGAGTTCACGACAAACGCCGCCTCTTCGCCGCTGTCTGCGCCGAGCTTGGCCTCGCAATCAAGAACAGGTGCGGAGCGGGTTGCGGAACGTGTGAACACGCCCGCAACCGCCGTGCCCGCGCAGAGGTGAGCAAGCATCACATCGTCGCGGCCTTGATATCGTACACCCGCAGCAATGGCGGCAAAGGTTACACCTTCAATAACCGGAAGATCAGGAAAACCGCCCTTGGGCGCTAGTGGAGAGAGTGTCATAGGTTACTTTCCGACGATTTCTGGGTCTTGGAGAACAGTGGGGTCGATGACCACTTCGGTGCGTGTGATTTCGGCGTTACCCTCGAGGGCTTCGACGGCTTCTGCAAGTGCGCGTTGTTGCAACTCTGCTTCAAGTTCGTCGCGAACGTCCTCAAAAGTTGGGGCGTCTTGTACGCGGCTTTCAATTCGATGAATGACGTGCCAGCCGAATTCGCTCTCAACGGGTGCGGAATAGGTACCGTCTTCAAGCGCGATAACGGCTTCTTCAAATGCCGGAACCATCGCCCCTTTCGAGAACCATCCAAGGTTGCCGCCATTTGGGCCGGACGGACCGGTAGATTTCTCGCGTGCGAGTTCGGCAAAATCACTTCCGGCGTCAAGCAGTTGGACTACAAGATCAGCTTCCTCTTTCTTCTCCAAAAGAATATGGGCCGCATTAAACTCCATCTCGGGTTCGCCGCCGATATATGTCTCGTTGAAAAGCGCCTCAAGTTTTTCTTGCGTGACGGCCGTTGCTAGAACCGCGTCAACGGCGGAACCCGCCATATAGGACCGTGTCTGGTTGTCCATCGCAGTTTGGTCACGAAGGGAAACATTGCCTTTAACGGATTGTGCCAGGATGTTTTGTTGGATCAAGTTTTCCAAGATCCCCTCAAAAAGAACGCCGTCTTCAAGGGTGAGGTATTGCTGTGGCAGCGTTTCACGGGCGATAATCATATGGCCGATTGTGATATCCATGCCATTCACTGTTGCCACAACCGTTCCCCATTCGGGTTTTGGAGGTGTGTCTTGGGCAACAGCGACGCTCGTGGTCGCCAGAAGTACTGCAAAGATACCGATTTTAGTGTGTTTTAACATCAATTCACCCTTAGATTTGTCCATTAGGCCCCCTAACATTGACAGTGTCCGGTTGGACCCTTACATCGCCAAAGTGCCTTGTCGTTTCGTGCCAGTCATTTGGCCCTTGATAAGCCCGCTTTTAAGGCGGATCAAGGCAAGGTTCAAACGAACCAACCAATAGAAGTGTTCAAGCGGAGAATTTATGCTGGGTATCGGAAAAATCACCAAAAAAGTCTTTGGTTCACCGAATGATCGTCTGGTCAAATCGACACGCCCGCTTGTGCAAAAGATCAATGATCTTGAGCCTGAATTTGAAGCCCTGACCGACGAAGGCATCAAAGAGAAAACACTGGAACTGTCCGAGCGCGCTCAAAAGGGCGAAAAGCTCGATGACCTTCTCCCCGAAGCCTTTGCCAATGTGCGGGAAGCCGCGCGACGCGCGTTGGGTTTGCGGGCTTTTGATACCCAGTTGATGGCCGGTATTTTTCTACATCGCGGCAATATCGCTGAGATGAAAACGGGCGAGGGGAAAACCCTCATGGCGACCTTCGCGGCCTACTTGAACGCCTTGACGCGGGAGGGTGTTCACATTGTGACGGTGAATGACTACCTCGCCAAACGCGACGCCGAGTGGATGAGCCAAGTTTACAGTGCTTTGGGTATGACAACGGGTGTGGTCTATCCACAGCAGCAGGATGAAGAGAAAAAAGCCGCGTATAAATGCGACATTACCTATGCCACGAACAATGAACTGGCGTTTGACTATCTTCGCGACAACATGCGGTCCGAATTGGGCCAATTGGCACAGCGCGGCCACCATTATGCGATTGTGGATGAGGTCGACTCCATTTTGATCGACGAAGCACGGACACCGTTGATTATTTCCGGACCTGCCCAAGATCGCAGCGAGTTGTACATTTCCATCGACAAGCTGATCCCAAGCTTGACCGAAGAGCATTTCACGCACGACGAGAAAACCAAAAACGTTACTTTCTCTGAAGACGGTAACGATTTCCTCGAAGCCTTGTTGCATGAGCACGGTATCTTGCCCGCCGAGCAATCGCTCTATGATCCGGAAAGCACGACCGTGGTGCACCACGTCAACCAAGGCCTCAAAGCTCACAAGCTTTTTACCCGCGATAAAGACTATATCATGCGCGATGGCGAAGTGATGTTGATCGACGAGTTTACCGGTCGGATGATGGCGGGGCGTCGTTTGTCTGACGGCTTGCATCAAGCGATTGAGGCCAAAGAGGGCGTCGATATCAAGCCCGAAAACGTCACCCATGCTTCGGTGACGTTCCAGAATTATTTCCGCTTGTATGGCAAACTCGCCGGCATGACGGGAACCGCGCTTACTGAGGCGGCTGAGTTCGCCGAAATTTATAATCTCGGCGTTGTTGAAGTGCCAACAAACCGCCCGATTGTTCGGATTGACGAGCATGACCAAGTGTTCCGGACCGCAAAAGAGAAATTCGCAGGCGTTGTCATCGCTATTGAAGAAGCGCACGCAAAGGGTCAGCCGATCCTTGTGGGGACAACTTCGATCGAGAAGTCGGAATTCCTCTCGGGTCTACTCAAAGAAGCGGGCGTTACACACAACGTTTTGAATGCACGCCAGCACGAAAAAGAGGCGCAGATTGTTGCCGATGCAGGCCGTTTTGGCGCGGTGACGATTGCGACGAATATGGCGGGGCGTGGTACCGATATTCAGCTTGGCGGCAACGCCGACCTACGGCTGGAGCAGGCGCTTGACGCCGACTCAAACACAGATAAAGAGGCGCTTCTAGCCGAGATTGCAGCAGAGAAAGAAAAAGTCAAAGAGGCCGGTGGTCTGTTTGTGTTGGCAACTGAACGCCACGAAAGTCGCCGGATTGATAACCAGTTGCGTGGCCGTTCAGGTCGCCAAGGCGATCCAGGCCGCTCGTCGTTCTTCTTATCTCTCGAAGATGATTTGATGCGGATTTTTGGTTCAGAACGTTTGGACAAAGTTTTGTCGAGCCTCGGGATGAAAGAGGGCGAAGCCATTGTGCACCCCTGGGTCAATAAATCCCTCGAAAAAGCACAAGCCAAAGTCGAAGGCCGTAACTTTGACCAACGGAAACAACTTCTGAAATTTGACGACGTGATGAACGACCAGCGCAAAGCGATCTTCTTTCAGCGCCGTGAAATTATGGAATCTCAAGACCTCTCTGAAATCGTGCAGGACATGCGCCATCAGGTCATTGATGATCTGGTCGACATTCACATGCCAGCGAAATCCTATGCCGAACAGTGGGATACAGAGGGCCTCTATGCTGAGATCCTTAAGAAAATCGGGGTGGATGCTCCGGTGATCGAATGGGCCCGCGAAGAAGGTGTAGATGATTCCGATGTGCGGGAACGTTTGTGTGATGCTGCCGACAAATTTATGGCCGCCAAGGCTGCGGATTTTGGCCCAGAAGAAATGCGCGGGATCGAAAAGCAGATTTTGCTGCGGACAATCGACGGGAAGTGGCGCGAACATCTCCTGACTTTGGAACACCTTCGTTCGGTCGTTGGGTTTCGTGGGTATGCGCAACGGGATCCATTGAACGAGTACAAAACTGAAAGCTTCCAACTGTTCGAGATTTTGCTCGACACCTTGCGCGAAGAAGTCAGTGAGCAACTCGCACGATTGCCCTCGCGCGAAGAAATCGAGACCATGCAGCGCGCACAACTGGAGCAATACAAAGCCCAGCAGCAAGCGGCTGTGGCAGCGCAACAGGCCGCATTGCCGAAAGCGACCACTGAGGGGTTTGACGAAAACAATCCAGAAACGTGGGGCGACCCCGCGCGCAATGATCTCTGTCCTTGTGGTTCTGGTGAGAAATTCAAACATTGCCACGGTAAAATCTAAGAAGCGCGTCGCTCAAGTCTTGGGCGGCGCAATCTCCAGTCATGGCTCTCAATCCCTGTCGCAATCTGAGAATGGCCCAAAGTGCGCCCAAATTCGGCCTCATTTTGGGTTGAATGATAGGAGTCGAGTAAATCGATTGGAGGAAGCCATGCGTTTGAAGGGAAATTTCGTTTACGTGCTTGCGAGCTTTGCCGCAGCGTTTTCCATTGGCTATGCGCTTCAGAACAGTGAGGGCAACAATGCGATTTTTGCACCCTCCGACTCCGATCAAGTGAGCACAGGCGCTGGTGTTTCGTTGGTGGATCCAAAAACGGTCCAACACACGTCTGCCCCTGCAAACGACCCTCACGGGTTGCCTTTTGCTCCCGAGGCGACCATGGCGCATCTTCTATTGAAAAGTTATACGTCGAATGTATCGGCACGGATGCTCGATACCCTCGGCCCCAACCCAGTTAAAAAAGCGCCGACATACAGCGCCTATGGCGTGCCTTGCTCCACCAAGCTCGAAGCTCTAGCGGGCCCGGCGGCAATGATCACAGTGAAGCTTTCGGCGAGCTGTGCGCCAAGCGAAACGTTTGTGCTTCGCCAAGGGGAACTTGCGGTAACGGGGGTAACCACTACGGTCGGTTTGGCCGAGCTTTCACATCCAGCGATGTCAAAAGACCCCACTATTTCTGTCACGTTCGCGGGTGGTCAAAGTGCGGTAACGACCTTGCACGTGAGTGATTTTGACGATTTTGAGCGGGTTGCATTACAGTGGAAGGGCCGCACGGGCTTAGAAATACATGCGCTGGAGTTTGGCGCCGACTATGGCCAAGCAGGACATGTTTGGAAGAATTCTTCTCGAAAAGTTGCTTATGCTACCGGAGCGCTTGGTGGTTTCATGACGCAAATTGGCGAAGGGGATAGTCCCGATTCAATGCACGCAGAAGTATATAGTTTCCCGTCTGGGGCTATTCGCCGTGACGGTGCTGTCCGTCTTTCTGTCGAAGCGGAAATCACTTCCTTTAACTGTGGCCGCGAGATTTTGGCCAAAGTAATGCAACCAAAATCGACAACGGGTGTAGAAGTGGTTGATTTAGGGCTGACAATGCCGGATTGTGACGCCATTGGCGACTTTTTGGTGTTGAATAATCTGCTTCGGGACCTAAAAATCGCTCTGAACTAAATTTTATTTCGGGCATGCGTATGAACATCCTTCGTGCGGCGGTTTGCGCCGCACTTTTCGTATTTACGCCCCTGTTGGCGCACTCCCAAGATGTGACTTTGTCATCTCTTGATGGCGGCGTTACTTTATCTGGGGCTCTGGTCAGTTATGACGGTGAATTCTATCGCGTCGACACTGAATATGGTGTCCTGACCCTCGATGGATCGGGCGTTTACTGTTCGGGGCCCGCCTGTCCGAACCTCGAAGGGTATGTTGCGGAACTTTCCATCGCAGGAGCGCAGGGAGTGGCTGGAATACTGCTCCCGTCTCTTTTTGAACGGTTTGCGCAAAAGCACGGGTATGATGCGGCGCGTGAAGTTACCTCGGACACCGATTTCACGATTGTTCTGGCCCAAAAAGATGGCGGAACGGCGGTCGCTCGTATTCAGTTTGATCTAGGAACTTCCGATTACGGGATGGAGCAATTCCTCGCAGAGGACGCCGATCTTGCGGTTTCCCTTCGGGAGGCTACCGCCGCCGAGCAATCAAAGGCCATTGAAACGGGCCTCGGGAATCTCAATCTTGCGAAAAATGCAAGAATTCTCGGGCTTGATGGCGTCATTCCGATCATCGCAAAAAATAATCCAGTTGCCGCCATTTCTCTTGGTCAACTTTCCAAAGTTTTGTCAGGAGAGATTTCAAATTGGCAAGAATTGGGGGGAATCGACGTTCCCATTGAGCTTCATCTAAGGGACGCTGGCGCAGGTTTGCTCCAAAAAATCTCCAGCGAGATGTTGACGCTAGATCAGCAATTCGCACCGTCCGCACAGCGCCACACCCGCGACGAAGCACTGAGCGACGCCGTTTCTCGCAGCCCCTTTGCGCTGGGTTTGACCGGCCTTTCAAGTTTGGGAAATAGCGTACCTATGTCGCTTTTGGGAGGCTGCGGGTTTCCGTTTCAGGCGACACATGAAGCTGTAAAAACGGAAGACTATCCCCTTACAGCCCCGTTATTCCTTTATGTCCCCAATCGTCGCTTCCCGAAAGTCATCCGCGAGTTTTTTGCATTTTTGTCTACACCAGAAGCCGCCCAAATTGTGGCCGATGATGGTTTTGTGAACCAAACCCCGTTGGAGATACCGATGAATTCACAGGGGGAGCGACTTGCGAATGCAATCCTGCAGGCAGGCAATGAAACCTCGCTTTCCGATCTCCAAGAAATGGTTGCTGAGTTGCGAGACGGACAGCGGGTGACAACAACCTTTCGGTTTGAGCCGGGCTCCTCGCGTCTGGATGCACAGTCACGTGCGAATGTTGAACGCTTGGCCGAGGTCCTTGAGGCGGGCATCTTTGGCGACCGTTCCGTGACATTTGTTGGATTTAGCGATGGAGACGGAGGAGCGGCGGCAAACCGGAAAATCGCGCTTCGCCGTGCACAGGTCGTGGAGACGGCAGTGCTGCGGGAAGCGACTTTGTTTGATCCCAATCGCATGGGCGTCACGTCCAAAGGGTTTGGCGAGGCGATGCCCATGGCCTGTGATGAAACGGAATGGGGCAGCAGGGTCAACCGGCGTGTTGAGACTTGGCTTGGGCCCCTCCGCCCGCCAGAGCAACCTGAACCTCCCTTGGAAGCATCCGAAAATTCTGCTGCTACAGATAGCCCTCAGCCCGAAAACTGAGTTCACGGGATTTTCCCACGATAAGGTGGTCGTGCAATGTGAGCCCCAAAGCCAGCGCCGCGTCATTGATTTGCGCTGTGACTGTGATGTCCGCTTGTGATGGGGTGGGATCACCCGACGGGTGGTTGTGAACCAGAATGATCGCCGAGGCGTTGAGTTCAAGCGCTCGCTTTACGACTTCGCGTGGGTAAACTGGCACATGATCCACGGTTCCGCGCGCCTGCTCCTCGTCAGCAATCAGAACGTTCTTGCGATCAAGAAACAAAATGCGGAATTGCTCGGTCTCGCGGTGGGCCATTGTCGTGTGGCAATAGTCCACAATGGCGTCCCATCCCGATATCACATGTTGCTGCATGATACGGCTGCGCGCGAGGCGCTGTGCGGCAGCTTCAATGATTTTAAGCTCACAAATGACGGACTCTCCAACGCCTCGGATTGGTAAAAGCCGCTCTCTTGGTGCTGAAATCACACGATTAAAGTCGCCAAACGTCTCGAGCAGAAGACGGGCAAGCGGCTTTACATCTTGTCGGGGAATGGCGCGGAACAGGACAAGTTCGAGCATTTCGTAATCGGGGAGGGCAGTGGCCCCGCCAAGGAGGAACCGTTCCCGCAAGCGTTTCCGATGGTCGCGAATATAGCTTGGCTGTTTTTCTTGAGAGTTTTCTTGCCGATGACTGGGCTTTCTACCCTGCGCTTGCGAGTTCCTCGGCTGGCGCACCTCATCCACATCCATATCGAACATGGGCAGGGGTCTTTCGGAAAAGAATCGTTTCAAGTTCATAGGTCTAACTTGAAACGATTCTCTAAAAATTTAGTTAATTTGAGTTAACTCTTCATACCGTCCCAGAAGGTTTTCACTTTGGAGAAAAAGCTACTCTCTTCGGGGCTATTATCGGCCTCAATGCCACCGAATTCCCGAAGGAGTTCTTTTTGGCGACTTGTGAGGTTTACCGGCGTTTCAACGGCCAACTCGATAAACATATCGCCGGTTGGCCCACCGCGAAGTGCGGGCATACCCTTGCCGCGAAGACGCATTTGGCGACCAGATTGGCTTCCCGACGGGATCTTAACCCGACTGCGTCCGCCGTCAATTGTTGGTACCTCAATGTCACCACCAAGCGACGCAGAAACCATACTTACCGGAATGCGACACTGAAGGTTTACCCCATCGCGTTCAAAAATCGTATGATTTTCAACTTCGATAAAGATATAGAGGTCGCCAGCTGGCCCGCCGCGCAAACCGGCTTCACCTTCGCCAGAAAGGCGGATGCGATTACCAGTTTCGACGCCTGCTGGGATATTCACAGACAAGGAACGGTTCTTTTCTGTCCGTCCAGCCCCACTACATTCCGTGCAGGGGTTTTTGATCAATTGACCGGTACCCGAGCACGTTGGGCAGGTGCGTTCGACGGTGAAAAACCCTTGTTGGGCGCGGACTTTACCCATGCCAGAGCAGGTCGGGCACGCAACTGGCTCAACGCCGCTTTCCGAGCCCGTTCCAGAACATTTTTCACAGCCCACAGATGTAGGAACCGTGATCGTTTTCTGCAAACCTGTGTAGGCATCTTCTAGGTTAACGCGCATGCTATAGCGTAAATCGGACCCGCGTTGGGCACGGGTGCGCGGGCCACCGCCGCCACGTCCGCCCATAAAATCGCCAAAAAGGTCGTCGAACACATCGGAGAAAGCAGAGGCAAAATCGCCATTGCCCTGTCCAGGATGTCCCTGACGCGCGCCGCCCATTCCGCCTTCAAAAGCTGCATGGCCATAACGGTCATAGGCGGCTTTCTTTTCGGCGTCTTTCAGGACCTCGTAAGCTGCATTCGCTTCTTTGAATTCGGACTCAGCATTGGGATTGTCGGGATTGCTATCTGGATGTAGCTCTTTGGCTTTCGTACGAAATCCTTTTTTGATTTCGTCCGCTGAAGCACCTTTGGCGACGCCAAGAGTTTCGTAAAAGTCACGTTTTGACATGTTATTATCCCCTTTGGGAACGCAAAAACCGGCCCGACTTGTTTCGGGCCGGTCTTAAAGGCGAGCGCCTTATTAGGAGCGTTTATCGTCGTCCAAGTCTTCGAAATCGGCATCCATGATGTCGTCATCACCCTTGCTACCAGCTTCGTCGACCCCAGAAGGCTCTTCTTGGGCTTCTTCTTGGCTAGACTTGTAGATTGCCTCGCCCAGTTTCATCGAAGCTTCAGTAACGTTCTGAACCCCAGATTTGATTTTCTCGGCATTGTCAGTCTCAAGATCATCTTGCAACGCTGCAATGGAGAGTTCGATAGCTTCGATCGTTGTTGGATCGACTTTATCTTTGTGCTCTTCCATGGCTTTTTCGGTGCTGTGGATCAAGCTTTCGGCTTGGTTCCGTGCTTCGATAAGCTCTTTGCGCTCTTTGTCAGAATCCGCGTTCTCTTCAGCGTCTTTCACCATTGCTTCGATATCCTCGTCTGAGAGGCCACCCGAAGCTTGGATGGTGATTTTGTGCTCTTTGCCAGTGCCTTTGTCTTTGGCGCCCACTTCAACGATACCGTTGGCATCGATGTCGAAGGTCACTTCGATCTGGGGCAGGCCACGTGGCGCTGGTGGAATGTTCTCTAGGTTAAACTGGCCGAGGATTTTGTTGTCCGCTGCCAATTCGCGCTCGCCTTGGAACACCCGCAACGTCACAGCGTTTTGGTTGTCTTCGGCAGTCGAGAAGATTTGCGATTTCTTGGTTGGGATCGTTGTGTTGCGATCGATCAAGCGTGTGAACACGCCACCAAGTGTTTCGATACCAAGCGACAGAGGCGTCACGTCCAAGAGTACAACGTCTTTGACGTCGCCCTGAAGAACACCCGCTTGAATTGCAGCGCCCATGGCCACAACTTCGTCTGGGTTCACACCTTTGTTTGGCTCTTTGCCAAAGAACTTGGACACTTCTTCGATGACTTTTGGCATACGAGTCATACCGCCAACGAGAACGATCTCGTCGATGTCACCAGTCGAGAGGCCAGCGTCTTTGAGAGCATCTTTACAAGGCTTCAAGGAAGCTTTGATCAAATCGCCTACAAGGCTTTCCAATTTCGCGCGTGTCAGTTTGAGCACGAGGTGAAGAGGTTGGCCGGATTTTGGATCCATCGAAATGAACGGTTGGTTGATCTCAGTTTGGCTCGCGGAGGAAAGCTCGATTTTTGCTTTCTCGGCAGCTTCTTTGAGACGTTGCAACGCCATCTTGTCTTTGGTCAGGTCAACGCCGTTCTCTTTTTTGAACTCACCCGCGAGGTAAGTCACGATACGCATGTCGAAGTCTTCCCCACCAAGGAAAGTATCGCCATTTGTGGATTTTACTTCAAAGAGGCCATCGTCAATTTCTAGGATGGTAACGTCGAATGTACCGCCACCAAGGTCATAGACCGCGATGGTTTGTGTTTCTTTTTTGTCCAGACCATAGGCCAGCGCCGCAGCGGTTGGCTCGTTGATGATCCGCAGCACTTCAAGACCAGCGATTTTACCAGCGTCTTTTGTGGCTTGGCGCTGTGCATCGTTGAAGTACGCGGGAACGGTGATAACCGCCTGTGTCACTTCTTCACCAAGATAGCTCTCGGCGGTTTCTTTCATTTTTTGAAGGATGAAAGCGGAGATTTGGCTAGGTGAGTATTTGTCACCCTTAACTTTGACCCAAGCGTCACCATTGCCACCGTCGATCACGTCGAAGGGCAGGTTCGCTTTGTCTTTGGCCAAATGCTTGTCATCAGCGCGACGGCCAACAAGGCGCTTCACACCAAAAATTGTGTTCTCTGGATTGGTGACGGCTTGTCTTTTTGCGGGCTGGCCCACCAGACGTTCATCGTCGGAAAACGCAACGATCGAAGGCGTTGTGCGTGCACCTTCTGCGTTTTCAATTACACGTGGTTGCGATCCATCCATGATGGCGACGCAAGAGTTTGTAGTTCCAAGGTCAATGCCGATGACTTTAGCCATATTGTAGTACCCCTTTTGAGTTAGGCGATGTTGCGGAACGCGGACCCATGCTAGGCATCTCGGCTCCGATTCAATTGGTAACCAGAGTTGCCCCTGATCAAGCTTCTTTGGGTATATAGGGCTGGGTCCTTAGGCCTGCAAGCCGTTGAACCCAAAAGCAGCGAGTTTTTTGTGGAAAAAAACGAGTCATGCCACCTTTTTCAACGGACAATTCTCTAAATTTTTAGCGAACGATGGTGACGGAGGGGTGACTATCTACCAGCGCTCCAACTGATCGACGCATGTTTGCGCGTATAGAACTCTCCCATCAACCCAATCATCGTGAGGGCTATGGTGACTTTGACTGGGTAACTGATGGAACTCACCGTCGCGATGTAATTGATAAACACAAAGCCGCGGCATTGATCGATAACGTGAAAGAGGGGGTTCCAGTCGAAGAGGGAAAGCATCCATCCAGGGAGCGTTTTGGCGAGAAACATTTTGCCGGAGGCGATCATGTTCGCCCGAGCATAGATCGTGGCTGCAAGTCCGATAAAGCCTGGAGCCCAAGGCTTGGCGGCGAGAAACACCATTCCAATTGACACACCAGTCGCCCAGGCCAACAACAACATGGCAAAAGCACCGGCGGGTTGGTTGATCGTGATTGGAGTAATCGCCGTGTGGTATAAAAACAGGACGACACTCACCGACAGAATTTGAATATACAACGCCGCCAAAGCAGACGAGCAAATGGCGACAACAGTGTTCATCGGCGCATGAAGCATCATCGCAGAGGTAGGTCCAGGGGCACCCACAACAGCGCCCATCGCCTTGGTGTGGGTCATGAAAAGGAAAATTCCCGACATGATATACAACAGGAAGTCGCCACGGATGGCGCTTCCTCGCAGGCCTAAAACCGAAAACATCACATAGAATGCAACAACCAACACGACGGTTTGCATCATATTCAATAAGAGGCCGATAAGGGCATTTCCGTGTGATTTCCGAACTTCGCGCACGGTCGAATGGTAAATAAGTTCGAGGATAGCAATGGCTGTGTGAAGGCCTTTGTGTTTTTGCGGTTGTACCTGAAACATATTTTAGCTGTCCTGCCGAGGGCTGTAAGGAATGAATTGCGCTACTATCGCAAGGAATTCTTGCTGTTCCTTTACCATGAGATATTAAGGGGGCGATAAAGAAACACAAGAATACACTGTTTTAGGAGAAACCTCTTGGATTTTGACCACCTTAACCTCGTTTTTCGCCGTCTGGCGCTCGAAGCGGGCGACAAAATTATGGAAATCTACAATTCAGACGATTTTGAGGTTAAAACCAAATCGGACGACAGCCCAGTGACCGAAGCCGACGAAGCGGCGGACGCAATTATTTCCGCAGGTATTCGCGCGGAATTTCCCGATGTGACGCTCGTGACGGAGGAGCAAGCGGACTCCCATGCACAGAAAGCGGACACTTTCATTATTGTGGACCCCCTCGATGGCACAAAAGAATTCGTCCTTCGCCGTGGTGATTTCACGGTAAATATTGCCTATGTTGTTGACGGGAAACCCATTCGCGGCGTTGTCTATGCCCCCGCGAAAAACCGGCTATTCTATACCGGTGCTGATGGGAAATCCGTGGAAGAAACGGGTGACTTCGCCAAGGATAAAGTGGGGCCAACTAAGGCAATATCCGTCTCTAACCCTAACAATTCTGGCTTGATGATCGTTGCCTCCAAATCGCACCGTGATCAGGCGACTGAGGATTACATCAACAAATACGCCATCAAAGACAGCAAGAGCGCGGGGTCGTCGCTTAAGTTCTGTTTGATCGCAACAGGCGAAGCTGACCTTTACCCCCGCGTTGGCCGCACGATGGAGTGGGACACAGCGGCAGGCCATGCTGTTTTGCTCGGCGCAGGGGGCGATGTTGTTCGTTTCGATGACCACACCCCATTGACCTATGGCAAAGCAGAATACGCCAATCCGTTTTTTATTGCCTATGCACCGGGCGTCACGTTGAAAAAGGCTTAAATGAGCACACCCGCCGCAAGCATTATTATCGTCAGCCGCGAGCGCCCCAAGGCTCTCGCGCGCTGTCTTTTGGGGGTTTCTCAACTTAACCACCCAGATTTCGAGGTGATCGTCGTGGCGGACGTGGCTGGGCTGGATGTTGTGGCTGACCTCCCGTTTAGCGCGCAGATTAAGACAGCGTTTTTTGACGAAGCCAATATTTCCCAAGCCCGCAACTTGGGGCTCGCGATGGCCGCCGGAGAGATTGTTGCCTTTATCGATGACGATGCGGTTCCCGAACCGAGTTGGCTGATGCGCCTAACCGAACCATTCGGGGATCCAAATGTGGCCGCCGCCGGAGGCTATGTTCGGGCGCGCAACGGCATTTCGTTTCAGTGGCGCGCGAGCAGTGTTGATACCGCTGGGCGCACGCGCCCTCTGCGGGTCCCAAGTCGGAACCCTATGGTTTTTTCTCCGCCCGAGTGTCAGGCCGTAAAAACCGAGGGTACAAACTGTGCGTTTCGGCGAGATATATTGATGAAAATGGGCGGGTTTGACCCTGTTTTTGCGTTCTACCTGGATGAAACTGACGTGAATATGCGCTTGGCTATTGCGGGTCGATCCACGGCAATCGTTCCACTTGCGCAGGTCCACCATGGGTACCTTCCTTCCAAGCGTCGCAATAGCGAGCGGGTGCCGAAATCTCTGTTCGATATTGGCCGGTCGATTGCGCTGTTTCATCGCAAATATGCCGATCAAGTTGATGCGCAAATGGCGTGGCGTGTGGAGCGTATTGAGCAACGAAAGCGTCTCCTTCGGTTTATGCAAAGCGGCGCGCTAGAGCCAAGTGATGTGCTTGGCTTGATGCGGTCTTTGGAGGCGGGGCATCAATCCGGTTCGAATGCAAAACTGATTTCGCTTCCGGAATTGCCGACCAACGGCGCGGTTTTCGAAAAATTCATGCAGACCCCGTATAACCATCACGTGCTTTCGGGTCGTATTTGGCAAAGAAAACGCCTCCGTAAACAAGCAAAAATTCTTGTATCGGCCAAGAATAGGGTCACATTGGTGGTTCTCAGTCCAACTTCCCTTTTCCACCGTATTACCTTTACCGAAGACGGGTTTTGGGAGCAAAACGGAGGGATTTTCGGCAAGTCGAACCGAAACCAGCCGTACTTCCAAATTTATGGTTTTCGCAGTCGGGTTAGGGACGAGGTAGCGCGCAGCAATCAGTTTCGCGCTTTTTGAGTGACATATATTCCGAGTGGGGAATTTGTGGGTCCTATGGATGCAAAACTGTGTTATCACGCCCCGAATGATGTAGAGGTACATTCCTTTTTTACTTTTAAGCGGTTAAAGTAAGGCCAGCTCGTTTGGCATGAGTGACTGTTTAAAACAATTTTCTGAGTTGAATATGAAACGTAAAGTTACAAAAGCAATCTTCCCTGTAGCAGGACTGGGGACACGGTTTCTTCCGGCGACGAAATCGGTGCCAAAGGAGATCATGACTTTGGTCGACCGTCCGCTGATCCAATATGCAATTGATGAAGCACGTGCTGCGGGGATTAAAGAGTTTATTTTTGTGACGTCGCGCGGCAAAGGCGCTCTGGAAGACTATTTCGACCACGCTCCGCAGCTCGAAAATGAATTGCGCAAGAAGGGCAAAGACGAACTTCTTGAGGTGCTAAAAGACACTAACATGGAGAGCGGCGCGATTGCCTACATCCGTCAACACAAGTCGATGGGGCTTGGACATGCTGTTTGGTGCGCGCGTCGCCTTGTGTCGAACGAGCCTATTGCGGTCATTCTTCCCGACGATGTTATCGCCGCCGAAACCCCTTGTTTGCAGCAGATGGTCGAGGCCTACGAAGAAACGGGCGGATGCATGGTTGCGGCTATGGAGGTACCGCCGGAGAAAACGTCGTCTTATGGGATTTTGGACATATTGGATGACAAAGGTCAGCTCGTTTCGGCTAAGGGGATGGTGGAAAAACCCCCTCTAGGAGAAGAGCCGTCAAACCTTGCCGTTATTGGGCGTTATATTATCACCCCAGATGTTTTGCGAACTTTGAACAAGATGAAGCAGGGTGCGGGCGGTGAAGTGCAACTTACGGACGCGATCGCCGAAGAAATCACCCATGGGCGAGATGTCCATGGGTTTCGCTTCAAGGGGGAGCGATTTGATTGCGGCTCTAAAGCAGGGTTTCTGCAAGCTACGGTCGCGTTCGGTCTTGCCCGCGAAGATTTGCGCGATGAATTGTTGGCCTACATTACGTCGATGATGGCCCGTCGCAAAGCTGCTCAGTTAGGGGCGGTTGGATGACAAATGTTTTGGTCACGGGCGGTGCTGGCTATATTGGCTCGCACGCGTGCAAAGCATTGAAAGCCGCAGGCTATAATCCCGTAACCTTTGATAATCTGTGCACGGGGTGGGAAGACGCCGTTAAATTCGGGCCATTTGAACGCGGAGAATTGACGGATAGGGCCGCGTTAGACAGTGTTTTCGCGCGCTATAACCCCATTGCCGTCATGCATTTCGCCGCGCTTTCTCAAGTTGGCGAGAGCATGTCTGACCCTGGAAAATATTGGCACAACAATGTCGCGGGCAGCTTGGTATTGATCGAAGCGACAGTCGCGGCAGGCTGCAAGAATTTCGTATTTTCATCCACCTGCGCAACCTACGGCGAGCAAGACGACGTAACTCTCGATGAAAATTGCCCGCAAGTCCCGATTAATGCGTATGGCGCGAGTAAACGAGCAATTGAAGATATTCTTGCTAACTTCGGGGCAAGTTACGGGTTGAACCATGTCATTTTCCGCTATTTCAATGTTGCAGGGGCGGACCCCGAGGGCGAAGTTGGGGAGTTCCATCAGCCAGAGACACACCTCGTACCGCTGATGCTCGATGCGATCGACGGAAAGCGGGACGCTTTGACTGTTTTTGGGACTGATTATGATACGCCGGACGGCACCTGCATTCGCGATTACGTTCACGTTTGCGACCTTGTTGACGCGCATGTTTTGGGTCTTAAGTGGCTGGAAGAAGAAAAGGGTAATCGCGTTTTCAATCTTGGAACGGGTGTGGGATTTTCTGTGCGGGAGGTGATCTCGAACTCAAAAATGGTCACCAATCGCGAAGTCCCTTTTTTCGAGGGACCGCGACGGGCGGGGGACTGCACGAAGCTTGTTTCTGGCAGTGTTAGAGCCGAAAAAGAACTTGGATGGACCCCGACGAGGTCAACTTTGGAGGCGATGATTACTGATGCTTGGCGTTGGCACCAAAACGGACACTACACGAAATAATCCTCCTGCAAGATTGCTCGACTTATCTCGTCTCGTGAGCCGTGTAGGGCGTGGGCCACTGACAGGGGTGGATCGTGTCGAAATGGCCTATTTGCATGCATTATTGCGTGATCCGATACCGCTCTTTTCCCTCATACGAATTTCGGGTGGCTTTACCCTCCTAAGCGAGGAGGGCACGCTTGAACTTCTCTCTCGGATGACTGGAAAAACGCCTTGGGGGCGGCACGATCTAAAGAGTGTGTTTCGGTTCAAACAAAGCCCTATTCAGCTGCGCGTGCAGTCAGATTGTCGACGCTTGGCCGTCGCATCCGCCAAGGACGTGCGCCGTTTGGTCGATGTTTTACCGCGTGGGTTTTCCTATTTGAATGTGGGGCACAGCAACATCAGTGATGTGGTGTTTCGCGCTATACAAGCAAACGGCGGACAAATTTCTGTACTCGTTCACGATACAATTCCTTTGGATTATCCAGAATTTCAAAGGGATGGTAGTGTTGAGAAATTCAAACAAAAAATGTCCCGCGTGTCGTTGTTTGCCGACCTCGTGATTTTTAATTCCGAGCAAAGCAAATTGGACGCGACACGCCATTTTTCAAAAATGGGTAGAGTGCCTAAATCTATCGTAGCGCATTTGGGGCTTACGACACCCACGCCACCAGAGGGCGCGCTTCCGCCGGAAATCGACCCCAATAAGGGATATTTCGTGACGGTTGGCACCATTGAGCCTAGAAAAAACCACGCCCTACTGCTGGACATATGGGAAGGGTTGGAAAATAAAACGAATTCGCCGCAATTGGTCATTATCGGGGCGCGCGGCTGGAAAAACGAAGCAGTGTTCAAACGACTGGATTTAAAGCCGAGAAACGTGGTCGAGTTTAATAATTTGTCGGATCGGGCCGTTGCCCAGATTGTGGAGCGGTCAGCGGGCATGCTCTTCCCCTCCATTGCTGAAGGCTATGGGCTTCCTCCAGCGGAGGCCATTCTTCAGCAAACCCCCGTTATTTGCGGAGATTTGCCGGTCTATCGCGAGTTTTTGGGTGATATACCCATTTACGCAGACACTTCAGATCGTTATTTATGGGAGCTAGCGATACAAAAACTTGCGCGTAGAAAGCGAGAAAAAACAGCGTTACAATTTGATCTAAAAAAAATGCCCACATGGGAGGCGCATTTCAATAAGGTCTTAAAGGTCGCGTGATATTGATTTGCAGGTAAGACAAACACTTGTGATGTTTTGGGGAACGTATTGGGCATAGCTACATCATATCGATTGCGTGTTGAGCGCAAAAGGTGGCGCTTGAGGGCGATGCGCAAAAAGAACGAACTGCGCAGTGTTGTGGATCGCACCGCGCTCATAAAACCTGGCGATATCCTGTCTTTCTCGACAATACGAAACGAGAAAATCCGCCTGCCCTATTTTTTGCGTTATTACAGAAACATGGGTGTGAACCATTTTTTCTTTGTTGATAACGACAGCGATGATGGATCCCGTGAGTTTCTTGCCGATCAGCCGGACGTTTCGGTATGGACCACAAAGCACAGTTACAAACGGTCGCGTTTTGGCGTTGATTGGCTGAATCATCTACAAATGAAATACGCGCACGGCCATTGGAGTCTTGTGGTCGATGTTGATGAGTTTCTAGTTTTCCCATTTTGCGATTCCCGCTCCATAAGTGCCCTTACGGATTGGCTTGACGCATCCTCGGTGAAGAGTTTTTCCGCAACGTTGCTAGACATGTATCCTAAGGGACGCATCGACGCCGTTCCGTATCGCTCTGGTCAAGACCCGTTTGAAATTGCGAGCTGGTTTGACAGTGGGAATTACACCTACAAAAAGAACAGCCAGTATGGAAACCTGTGGATTCAGGGGGGGCCGAGGGCACGGTGTTTCTTCCCCGATGCGCCGGAACGCGCGCCTGCGTTAAATAAAATTCCTCTTGTGAAATGGGACAAGAAATACGCCTACAAAAGCAGTAGTCACATGCTTTTGCCGCGCGGGCTAAACCTCGTTTACGACGAATGGGGTGGGGAGAAGGCGAGCGGTTGCCTGATGCACGCGAAGTTCTTGGACACGTTTGGCTCGAAGGCGAGCGAAGAACTTCAGCGCAAACAGCATTACGCCAATAGTCATGAGTACAAAGCTTACGCCGCCAATCTAGCGAAAGATCCCGACCTTTGGTGCAAATGGAGTGAGAAATTCATCAACTGGAGGCAGCTCGAAATTTTGGGTTTGATGTCGAAGGGGAACTGGGCATGAGCGTTGGCATTGTCATGCTTGTTCACGACGACCTGCACCGCGCAGCCCAACTTGCTCGCCATTGGCAGGCCAGCGATTGTCCCGTCGTTATTCACGTTGATAAGTCGGTCGGACAGGAGGGCTATAAGAGTCTCGTGCGGGCTTTGGCGGACCTTGAAGACGTTATGTTTTGTGAACGACATCGGTGCGAATGGGGGCGGTGGTCGTTGGTTGCTGCGTCCCAAACCGCGTCGGAAATGATGCTCGCGAATTTTCCGGAAGTTCGCCATGTATATCTTGCGTCTGGATCATGCCTCCCACTTCGGCCCGTAAGTGAGTTGGTAGACTATTTAAAAGAGCGACCGCGAACGGATTTCATCGAAAGCGCAACCACTGACGATGTCCCATGGACCGTCGGCGGGTTGGATAAAGAGCGGTTTACCCTGCGGTTTCCCTTCTCTTGGAAACACAATCGTCGCGCCTTTGATAAGTACGTTAAGATTCAGCGGCTCCTAAGGTTCAAACGCCGTGTTCCCCTCGGGTTGGTACCACATATGGGGTCTCAGTGGTGGTGCCTAACACGTCAGACACTCTCAGCAATTTTGGAAGATCCAGATCGTGAAAAATATGATCGCTACTTTAAACGGGTTTGGATTCCGGACGAAAGTTACTATCAGACGCTTGCACGTATTTATTCATCTAATATTGAAAGCCGGTCTCTCACACTTTCTAAGTTTGATTTTCAGGGCAAGCCACACATTTTTTATGACGATCACCTACAGCTTTTGCGCCGCTCTGATTGTTTTGTGGCACGGAAAATATGGGCAAAGGCGAACAAGCTTTATGACGCGCTCCTCACGGATTCAGAACATGCGATGAAGGTCGCCGAACCAAACCCAGGTAAAATTGACCGTATTTTCTCCAAAGCAGTGGAGCGTCGCACGCAGGGGCGTGCCGGCCTTGTGATGCAAAGTCGACTTCCAAACGAGGGCTGGGAAAACGGTGTCACTGCAGCCCAATATACTATTTTGGAGGGGTTTTCGGACCTCTTTCTGGACTTTGAGGATTGGATGGCGCGGGCGACTGGTGCGCGTGTCCACGGGCACCTTTTCGGACCTGAACGCGTTGAATATGCGGGGCGCGAGAGAGCCTTTGCGGGATGCCTCTCTGATAGTGCAGAGCTTCGGGATTACGCGCCAGCAGATTTTCTGCGAAACCTGCTTTGGAATACACGGGGTGAACGGCAGGTTTTTCAATTCGGCCCGCGCGATTCTCAGGACATCAGTTGGTTCCTTGCCCGTGACCCAAACGCGAGTGTTACCGTGATTTCCGGAGCATGGTCGGTGCCCTTGTTTAACTCGAATCTGAACTTTTCTGAAATCCGCAAAGTCTCTGCGGAGCAACAGAAAATTGAGGCCGATCATTTGGATATTCTGCGGTCATATTACACGAAGGCGCGCGTTCATATCTATACGATGGCGGATTTTATTCAGTCACCCATGGAGCCGTTGCAAATGATCATTGATGACATAGGATCGCGCTCAAACCGGCGCCTTACAGAGGCGCCACGTATGGTCGATTTGACTGGATTTAGCCAGTTCTTGCAAAACTTGAAAAACCAGGGGATGCACCCCTATTTGATGGGGGATTTCCCCTCTGGGAATGATCCTCGCCATAGCGCTGCGGCCACGCGCAAGCCTTACCTGGTGAAATAGAGCCTTATGAATAGCAATTTTGACTATTTCGTTGTCTTGGCGGAAATGCGAACTGGGTCGAATTTCCTAGAGACGAACATCAATGCCTATGACGGCCTTACCTGTGTTGGCGAGGCCTTCAATCCGCATTTTATCGGGTACCCGAACAGGGATGAGCTGCTCGGTATGTCCCTCGCTGAGCGTGAGCGGGATCCATTAGGGCTTCTCCATAAAATCGTCGACGCCCCCGGTCTGGCGGGGTTTAGGTTTTTCCACGACCATGATCCACGGGTTATCGATCCAATCTTGCAGGACCAAAAATGTGCAAAGATCATTCTGACGCGCAATCCGGTGGAAAGTTACATCAGTTGGAAAATTGCCAAGGCCACAGGTCAGTGGAAACTCACGAATGTCACCCATCACAAAACGGCCAAGATAAAATTTGATGCCACTGACTTTACAGTCTTCCTCGGTCGACTGAAAAGTTTTCAACTGCGCATACTTCATGCACTTCAGGCAACTGGCCAGACAGCGTTTTATATTGGATATGAAGATATTCGTGATTTGGATGTCATAAATGGGTTGGCTAAGTTTCTGGGCATTAAACAGGAATTGGCAGGGCTTTCTAAAAACTTGAAAAAGCAGAACCCGAGCCCACTGCTGGAAAAAGTCTCTAATCCAAGAGAAATGGAATGCGCGCTGCAATCGGCGGATCATTTCGGACTTTCGCGCACCCCAAACTTTGAGCCCATTCGCGGTGCGAGCGTGAATCGGTATGTCATAGCGAATGGTATTCCGCTTCTCTTTATGCCGATGCCATCTGGGCCCAATACGCGGGTCAGAAATTGGCTCACAGAGCTTGGGAACGGGGTTTTGGAAGAGAAATTTACCCAAAAGGGCCTTCGCCAGTGGAAGCGCGAAAACGTGGGTCATCGTAGTTTTACGGTTTTGCGCCATCCCGTAGCCCGAGCGCACGCAGCGTTTTGTCGGACGATTTTAAACTCGGGGCCCGGTTCGTTTCCGCAAATTCGAAAAACACTGAAGCGTGTCCACAATGTGCCTATTCCGGATGATATCAATGCGCCCGCATATAACCGAAACGAACACAGGGCGGCCTTCTTAAGTTTTCTTAAGTTTTTGAAGGCAAATCTCTCTGGGCAAACGGCTCTCCGCAATGACATGGCGTGGTCAAGTCAGGCGTCGATTGTTCAGGGTTTCGGAGTTTTTGCGGCACCTGATATGGTGTTGCGCGAAGACACATTGGAAACGGATTTAGAGTTCCTTGCATTCAGAGTTGGCGTCGAAAACCCTGAATGCAACCCAGAAAGGGAGGATTCTCCCTATTCGTTGGACGATATCTATGATTCAGAAATCGAAACCGCTGCGCAGGAGGCCTATCAGCGCGACTATATGACGTTTGGGTTTTCAGCTTGGCGCGACTAAGCCGCGCGAGCGGGCTGAAGCTCGGTCAAAACGGCATGCAGCGTGGCCGGATCGTCATTTGCGCGCAATTTCTCGCAAATTTTTGCATCACGCATCGTCCGCGAAACAAGCGCCAACGCCTTAAGGTGTTCAACACCCGAGTCGATTGGCGCAAAGAGAGCGAAAACCAAATCAACAGGCTGCCGGTCGACTGAGTCAAAATCGAGGCGACGATCGAGGCGCAAGAAAACCCCTACAACCGAATCCAGACCCCTTAGGCGAGCATGTGGAAGGGCGACGCCGTGTCCAACTCCTGTTGGTCCAAGACTTTCCCGTTCCTGCAACGCATCAACCGCTTCGTTTGCGGGGAAGGCATAGATAGAATGCCCAACCTCTCCCAACTCTTGGAAGAGGCGTTTTTTGCTAGTAACATTTGCGATTACTTTCACCGCTTCAGGCTTAAGTATTCTTGATAAATCCATTTTTGTCACTTCTGCTCGGGACGTCGTCTAGGTGATTTCCTAGCTCGTTGTTGTGGGGTCTATCCAGCCTACGTTACCATCTTCTCGCCGATAAACCACATTTACGCCACTGTTTCCTTCATTTCGAAACACCAGAACGGGAGTTCCCGAAAGTTCCATTTGCATGACCGCCTCCCCTACCGAGAGAGACGCGATTTTCGTCTCCATTTCGGCAATGATCATCGGTTGCAGGTCTTCCGGTTCCAGTTCTTCTGATGCTTCTGATCCGGCGAGGATATACGTGGAAGCTGAGGAAAGTTCAACAGGCTGTGTTCTAACCCGATGATGATCCTTTAAACGACGTTTATAGCGCCGTAATTGCTTCTCTAATTTCTCACCGCATGAATCAAAAGCGGCATAGATTTCATGTGCATGCCCCCTAGCGGTTGCTGTAAGGCCGGTTGAGAGATGTACCGTGGATTCGCAAACATATTCGTTTGCGCTTTTGGAAAATACGATCAGAGCATCGGTCGGACGTTCAGCGTATTTTTTTACAATTTCGCCGATTTCAGATTTGACATGGGTTTGAAGAGCTTCACCGATATCGATTTGTTTTCCACTAATTTGGTACTGCATTTATCCTCCAAGGTTCGAAAATTGGATGCTTCAGCCTAGAATCTAGGCCGTTACGTTCGAGTAAAGAATGGTAGCGTGATGCAAGGTGCGCTATAGGCACTTGTTTTTCGGCTGTATCTTGGCGCCAAAGCCCAAAGGATGGGGGGTTCTTCATACATCCCATACATTGGGCGCTTAATTCGTTTAAGTGTCAATAGGGGTGTGAGGGAGAGCGGCAGCATTCCGCACAAACCCTTGATTCGTTAAGGTTTAGTTAAGAGACGCGGAAGTCTTTCCCGAGGTAAACGCGCCGGACATTATCGTCGCGTACGACGTCATCTGGCGTGCCACTCATCAAAACTTTCCCGTCGTGAAGAATATAGGCGCGGTCAACAATTTCGAGAGTTTCGCGCACATTATGGTCGGTGATGAGCACGCCAATGTTGCGGTCCTTCAACTTACTGACGAGTTCTCGGATTTCCCCAACAGCGATAGGGTCAACGCCGGCAAAGGGTTCGTCCAAAAGGAGAAATTCAGGAGAGGCCGCAAGGCAGCGCGCAATCTCGACACGGCGACGCTCGCCGCCCGACAGCGACAAGGCGGGCGCGCGGCGCAGATGGCCAATAGAGAATTCGTTAAGGAGTTCCTCGAGGCGTTCGCGGCGTTTATGGGAATTTTTGACCGAGATTTCGAGAATCGCGAGAATGTTGTCTTCGACACTGAGCCCCCGAAAAATCGAGTTTTCTTGTGGTAGATAGCCGATCCCCATTTTTGCACGGCGGTACATAGGGAGGAGCGTTATCTCAACCCCGTCGACCATGACTTGGCCGCCTTCTGGCGTCACTAGGCCCGCGATGGAATAGAAACACGTCGTTTTGCCCGATCCATTCGGCCCCAAAAGCGCGATAACTTCGCCCCGCGCAAGCTCCATCGACACATCCCGAATGACGGTTTTGCGGCGGTAACTTTTGCGCAAATTGCGGATCGACAGGCCGTGGTCGCGGCTTTCAGAGGCAAGAGTGAGATTTGGGGGAGTGGCCATACTCTAGTTTTCCGGCTGTAAGATTGTTTTGACGCGGCCAGTCATTTGGGCACGCCCCGTATTGAGATCAACCACCATTTGTGTTGACGACAGCGCGTTATTTCCCTGAGTTAGGATCACATTCCCGCTCATGGTGATTTCTGCATTATCTATCGAATAGACCGCTTCGTCTGCCTCTGCGGCCTCGGGGCCGTTCACCAGTACCACACCGCCGCTTGCAACCATGCGGCTGATTTTTCCGCCAGTTTGATCCGCACCCGTCTTGTATTCCACAACAACTTTGCTCGCGTTCAGGCGCATCTCGCCTTGGCCGATGACCACGTTGCCAACGAATGTGGCGTTGCCCGTCTCTTGATCGACTTCGAGAGCATCGGAAATAACTTCGACGGGAAGGCTCGCGTTGTGTTCATAGCCCCCAAAAGGAATTTGGGTGCCTTGGGCGAAAGTTGAACCAGCAAAGCCAATCAGTAAGAAGATCGCTAGAATAGCGCGCATGTAAATCACCCCGAGTTAACCTTTCGGATCGTATATCAGTTTTACGCCGTCTTTGAAAACCAGAAGATAGTTCTCATTACGTCGAACGAGTTCCATGGATCCAGCGGTGATTTTCCCCCCAGGGCCAACGGCAGAAATCGGCACTGTTGAGGAAAAACGCGCGTCGGATATGGACGCGTCGACTTGCTCGGACCTCACAACATATCCAACTGAACTCACGACACGAACGTTCCCCTCAAGGCGGGCGCTTTGAGTGTCGGTATTTATGACCCCAGTTTCGGACTCAAGAGTAACGATGGCCCCCTCTGGTAACTCGAACTCTGCGTTAAAGCCTTCGGTGGTGATCGTGCTGCGGTCGCCGTTTGGTTGCGGTTTTGCAGAGTTGGCTGAGATTGAGATGGTCGTCCCGTCGCGGGTAATCCCTGAATAGTTGGGGGCCGTGATCCCTTTTTCCCGCGCGAGTTCCTCGACGTTTACTTTCGCGAAAGGGATTGCATTGCCAGGATCAATAGGGCGCGCCAGCAAAAACACGGTCGACAGGAGGGCGAGCGCGAGCAAAGGCAAAGTGATTTTTGCCCAGAAGATGAATATTGAGTATGTATTATTTTTCATTGCTCTTCATCGTGCTCGTTTTTTCCTGCGTTACCACAAGTGATATAGGGAGGAATACACGCTGCGGCCAGTGGCCTAGTGGGAAAAGATGTCTTGATCCGGCCAGCCAGCGAGATCCAAGAGGGCACGTTGCGGTAGAAAATCAAAGCAAGCTTGGGCCAATTCTGCGCGCCCTTCGCGCTCAAGGTTCTTGTTCAATTTGTTGCGCAGGCGATGCAGATACAAAACATCCGAGGCAGCATAGGCGATTTGCGCGTCCGTAAGTTTCGGCGCCCCCCAATCGCTTGATTGCTGTTGTTTGGATACGTCGACGTTCAACAATTCCTGAAGCAGATTTTTAAGGCCGTGACGGTCTGTATATGTACGCACCAGCTTTGAGGCGATTTTTGTACAGTATACTGGTGCTGCCAGAGCGCCAAAGGCGTTGTGCATCGCAGCAATATCAAATCGTCCAAAGTGAAACAGTTTAAGAACGTCTGGGTCGGTCAGAACCTTGCACAGATTTGGTGCTTCGGTTTGGCCCAAGGCGACCTGCACCAAATGCGCGTTTCCGTCGCCCCCTGACAGTTGTACCAAACAAAGACGGTCACGGTGTGGATGCAATCCCATGGCCTCACAATCAATCGCCACCACGGGTCCAAGGTCGAGTCCGTCGGGAAGATCGTTTTGGTATAGGTGATTTGTCATGCTTTCCCGTCCGGTGTTTGCGTGGCGTTGTGGCGACTTAGGAGGATTATCGACCTGTCGGCAAGGGAAAACCAAATGCCGCGGTCTGTCGGGGGTGGTTAGGATTGCTTTGTTTCAGGCATTGCTGATACTTCACAAAGGACGCGTGAATTTACGGAAAGAGATGACATGACGTTCGTGACCCAAGGATTTACAACGTGAGCAGTTTTATTCCCAGCCGTAAAACAGCCCGCGATTTTCGGGACGCACTGGGCCTCTTTGGTACGGGCGTTACGATTGTGACCGTTGCGACTCCGCAAGGGGCCATGGGGATCACGGCAAATAGTTTCGCGTCCGTTTCGCTTGATCCGCCTCTTGTACTGTGGTCGCCAGCCAACGCCTCCAAGCGTGCAGTGCATTTCATTCATGCTGAGCACTACGCCATCCATATTCTCGCCAAGGATCAGCAGGAGTTAAGTGGACGGTTTGCCAAGACCCCACATGCCTTTGAGCCGCACCTATATAGTGAGTGCAAAAATGGCGTGCCCCTCATAGAGGGATGCCTTGCTCGATTTGAGTGTCGGCGCCACGCGATACATGAAGGAGGCGATCATACGATCGTTGTGGGCGAGGTCGAACGTGTGAATGTTGGCGCTGGTGCTCCACTCCTTTTCCATGGCGGGCATTTCGGTACGATCCTCCCCGACGCGTAGCCATTTGGGCAGTTGTAGCTCATTTGCATAGTATGAATCAGTTGAGTCGGGGTCGACTCGTCACTTCAAACCCACGACTCGATTAAAATATGGGGATTGGGGGTGGCTGTGACCCAATTTTCGCGAAGATCACGCAGATTAGCCAGTTTTAGCTCACGCCAGGTATCCGGTAAGTTGTTGTTATAATTTAATTTTCATAATAAAGCATGGTTTTTATGACTTTTTCATAAAAAGGGGTTGCGGGTCTTGGTGGGTGGGACTAGAACCCCTCTACCGGCGGCGCAGAGATGCTCCACTGGGTCACTGGACGGGTCGAGAGGCCAGACGGTG
>NZ_JBGFCE010000006.1:0-233938 GCF_041205415.1 Falsihalocynthiibacter sp. BN13B15 | reverse complement strand
TTGGTAACGATACTTTGTCGGGTAATATGGGTAATGACAGTCTGAATGGCGGCCTCGGGGCGGATGCGCTTATTGGTGGCTGGGGAGTTGATATAGCGGACTATTCGAGCGCATCTAGCGGTCTGCGCGCGGACCTCTATTATGAAATTGCCAACACTGGCGAGGCTGCGGGTGACACTTATTCTTCGGTCGAGAATATCATGGGGACTGCCTTTAACGACCTTTTGCTGGGCGACAACATTGCCAACAGTCTTTGGGGGGGAGCGGGGCATGATACCGTCTATGGGCGCGATGGGGATGACCATCTCTTTGGTGGCCTTGGTAACGATACTTTGTCGGGTAATATGGGTAATGACAGTCTGAATGGCGGCCTCGGGGCGGATGCGCTTATTGGTGGCTGGGGAGTTGATATAGCGGACTATTCGAGCGCATCTAGCGGCCTGCGCGTGGACCTCTATTATGAAATTGCCAACACTGGCGAGGCTACGGGTGACACTTATTCTTCGGTCGAGAATATAATGGGGACTGCCTTTAACGACCTTTTGCTGGGCGACAACAATGCCAACAGTCTTTGGGGGGGAGCGGGGCATGATACCCTCTATGGGCGCAGTGGAGACGACTTTCTCTTTGGTGGTCTTGGTGACGATACTTTGTCGGGTAACCTGGGAAATGACACATTGCACGGCGGCGCTGGTGTTGACACCTTTGTGTTTGCCACGGGTACAGGCTCTGATACCATTTCCGACTTCTCTATCAATGTCGACATTGTCGCAATTGGTGCGGGCGCGCGTCAATTCAGCGATCTGACACTTACGCGGTTTGGTGACGACACCATCGTACAATTTTCCAATACGACTATAACATTGCGCGACGTTCTTCCAGCAGAGCTAGACGCAAATGATTTTGTCTTCTAGAGCACTAAAAAGCGGAAATATCCTATAAATGTACGTGGGCGGGGTTTGCGGATGTGGGTATCTTGTGCTGCTTGTGTTCATGTATACATGAGTGCTAAGAAGGGGCGAAGTGAGGTCGTATGTCCCAAAGTATTCATATCCGTTCGCCAGAGAGGCTGTTGGACTCCGAGATTGATCGGTCGCGTCCAATCGGCGCGCAGATCTATGATATTGTGCGCCTGAATATTATCGTTGAGTGTTTGAAGCCTTCAACCCCCATCAACGAAACCGATCTCAGCCAATGGTTTGGTGTCAGCCGGACTCCCGTGCGCGAAGCCTACTTGCGGTTGATCGACGAGGGATTAATCCACGCAAAAAGCAAGGTTGGCACAATAGTCGCTCCCATTGATGCAGCGCGGGTCCGCGAAGGGATTATTATCCGCCGATCGCTAGAGCGCGAGGTCGTCAAACAAATCTGCGAAAGAGACGTGGATTTACGGACGTTAGATGCCAGTGTCGCATTGCAGCGGGTTGCGGTTTCCCATGACGACCACATCGAATTTTTCAAACGCGACGAGGAATTTCACGAGGCCCTGGCGGAGTTGGCAGGCATCCCTTCCGCGTGGCGTCTTGCGCATTCCGTCAAGGCCCACACCGATCGTGCGCGTATCATGCTTACCGCAAATTTGCCGCTGCGGATTAATGTTGCCTTTGGCGAGCATTTGGAAATCATCAAAGCTTTACGCGTCAAAGATAGCGAGTTGGCGCAGGCCCTAATTAATAGACACATCAATTCAGCCTTTGAAGCAGTAGGAGACAACAGTGCTCAATGAAAATCGTTTTTTCCCCGTTGAGGCAACGACACGCGCGATAGCACAGCGGTTGTTCCATGAAATAGAGGCATTGCCCCTCATTTGCCCACATGGCCACACGGACCCGAGTTGGTTTTCGGGCAATGCGCCTTTTGCAGACCCTGCACAGCTTTTGATCGTTCCGGATCACTATATCATCCGCATGATGGTTTCACAGGGGATACCCCATTCCGCTATGGGCGTTCCCACGCTGGATGGCGCAGCATTTGAAATGGACAGCCGCAAAATTTGGCGTTTATTCGCAGAAAATTATACTCTGTTTCGCTCTACGCCCGTGCGCCATTGGATGGACTATACTTTGGAAAATCAATTTGGCATTGAAGCGCCTTTGCGTCCTGAAATCGCCGACGCTGCTTATGATCAAATTTCCGAGAAGTTGAACCAAGAAGCCTACCGCCCGAGAGCCCTTTATGAGGCTTTCAATATTGAAGTTCTTGCCACAACGGATTCCTGTCTTGATGACCTAGCACATCACAAAAGTATCGCAGAGAGTGCATGGAGCGGGCGGGTTGTGCCCACCTATCGACCAGACGCTGTGACAAATCCCGATATCTCTGGCTTTGTTGAAAACATTGAGCGTTTCGGAAAAATTACCGGTGAAAACACCGAAACATGGGGCGGGCTTCTGCGCGCACATCAAAAACGTCGACAGGATTTTATCAAGGCGGGGGCAACGGCCACCGATCACGGCCACCCCAGTGCGACAACCTGCGATTTAACTCAACAAGCCTGCCGCGATCTATATGCGGAAATCCTTGCGCAAACTGCGACCGAAGATCAAAAAGAGATGTTCCGCGGCCAGATGCTAACCGAGATGGCAAGGCTGAGTGTTGAAGACGGGTTGGTTATGCAAATTCATCCCGGATCTGACAGAAATCACAGCCCGCATGTCTTTAAGCGATACGGGTCGGATAAGGGGTTTGATATACCGAAGCGGGTGAATTTTGTCGAAGCTCTCAAACCGTTGCTCAATATCTTGGGACACGAAAAGAACCTGAGTATTATCCTGTTTACCTTGGATGAATCAACCTATGCGCGGGAACTGGCGCCTCTTGCGGCTGCCTATCCTTGCCTCAAGCTTGGGCCGGCGTGGTGGTTTTCGGACAGTCCAGACGGCATGATGCGCTACCGAAATCTTACGACGGAAACTGCGGGATACTATAACACCGTGGGATTTAACGATGACACGCGCGCGTTCCCGTCCATTCCCGCGCGTCACGATATGGCTCGCCGCGTGGATTGCGCGTATCTAGCGACCCAAGTTGCCGAGCACCGTTTGCTGGAAGATGAAGCTGTCGAAGTGGCGATTGATCTCGCGTATCGATTGGCAAAACGAACATATGGATATGAGGATTTGGTATGAAGCAGACGTGGAGATGGTTTGGGCCAAAGGATTGCACCCTGATCGAAGAAATCGAGCAAGCAGGGGCAACGGGCGTTGTCAGCGGCTTGCACCACGTACCAAACGGCGAAGTTTGGACCCGTGCGGAAATAGAGAAACGACAAGCTGAAATTGCGACCCGCAGTGATGGCACGCCGTCGTCTCTCAAGTGGGATGTCGTTGAAAGCCTGCCTGTATCCGAGGATATTAAAAAGCAAGACGGAGCATGGCGCGCCCATCTTGAAGCTTACAAAACCAGTCTCGAAAATCTCGCGGAGGCGGGCATCAAAACGGTTTGTTACAACTTTATGCCGATATTAGATTGGACCCGCACCGATTTGGCGTGGCGTCTAGATAATACTGCAACCTGTATGCGGTTTGATCTGATTGATTTCGCGGCATTTGACATCTTCATTCTCAATCGTGCCGACGCGGCAAGCGATTTCCCCGCCGAAGTGGTTGAGGCCGCAACCGCGCGCCATGCCACTATGCTGGATGCGGACAAACAGGCGCTCATGGCGAATATTGTGATGGGCCTTCCTGGGGCAAACCAAGAACTGACTTTTAACGATTTTAAAGCCCTGCTTGGCTCCTATTCCGACATTACATCCGAGCGTTTGAAGTCCAATCAATACACCTTCCTCAGGGAAGTTCTGCCTACAGCCGAGCGCCTTGGAATGCGGCTTTGCTGCCATCCGGATGATCCGCCGTTCTCGCTGCTTGGCTTGCCGCGCGTCATGTCGACGGAACAGGATTATGCCGAATTGATTGCCGCTGTGGATAGCCCTGCGAATGGTATCACCTTGTGTAGTGGCTCGCTTGGCGTGCACCCGCAGAACGATTTGGCGGGGATGATGCGTCGGCTCGGCCCTCACGTGCATTTCCTGCATCTGCGCAACGTTCAACGTGAGAGCGACATGTTTCCCGGTTCTTTTTACGAAGCAGAACATTTGGGCGGGAGCACCGATATGGTCGCCTTGATTGCGGCGGTCCTGTCTGAAGAAAAACGCCGTCGAGCGGAAGGCCGTGAAGATTGGAATATCCCCATGCGCCCTGACCACGGTCACGAGATGGTCGATGATTTTAAGCGCCCTCAACAGCCAGGTTATCCCGTTACGGGGCGCCTGCGCGGGTTGGCGGAATTACGCGGGGTGATTGCTGCATTGTCCTCGGATTTTGCAAATCTCTCTACAGATGCGCGTGACAATAATGCATAGCGAACCTTGTGCGTATGATCCAAGCGCGTCGGATGTCGGGATTGTTCATATCGGGATTGGCGCGTTCCATCGTGCGCACCAAGCGGCCTATACAGACAGTGTTCTAGCAAAAAATGGCGGCGATTGGCGCATTCTGGGGGTCAGTTTGCGCAGCACAGAGGTCGCAGACGCAATGAACGCTCAAGAGGGGCGTTATACCCTTGTGGTTCGCTCCGATCAGCGCGGCGAGCCACCGGTTTTCCGCGAGATTGGCAGCGTTGCCCGTGTTCTTGCGGGCCAACGGGGCGTGGCACCGATCTTAGATGCGATGACGCGGCCTCAGACCCGTATTGTCAGTTTGACGATCACCGAGAAAGCCTATGGTGTCGATCTCTCAACTGGGCAACTGAACCTTGCCGATCCGCAGATCGCAAAGGATTTGGCAAACCCCGAATTGCCCACGGGGGCCATCGGCCTCATCACCCGCGCCCTTGCTGTGCGTCGTGCCGCGGGGACGGCCCCGTTCACGGTCCTTTCGTGCGATAACCTGCCCAATAATGGCGCTCTGGTTCGGGCTGGGGTTCTGGAGTTTGCCCACCGCGTGGACCCAGATTTGGCCAGGTGGATTTCGGTTCATGTACGGTTTCCATCGACAATGGTAGACCGGATTACACCCGCCAGTTCGGACAGTTTTTTTGCCGAGGTGGAGCAGGCTTTGGGCCATCCCGATCTCGCCGCTGTTGAAACGGAACCGTTTAGCCAGTGGGTGATCGAAGATGATTTCTGTAATGGCCGCCCCGCATGGGAAGATGCGGGGGCTATCTTGGTTCAAGATGTTGAGCCTTTTGAGAAAATGAAGCTTCGTATGCTCAATGGTGCCCACTCAATGCTGGCCTATGCGGGCTATTTGTCGGGCTGTACTTATGTGCGCGATGTCATGGATAATCCAAGGCTTGCCAAGAAGGTTGCCGCGCATTTGCAGGCTGCGAGCGAGACCCTAACTCCCCTCGAAGGTGTTGATTTTAACAACTACGCGACGGAGCTGATAAAACGATTTGGCAATCCCAACATCGCGCATGAAACCTATCAAATTGCGATGGATGGAACCCAGAAAATGCGCCAGCGGATATTCGAACCTGCAGCGGAAGTCTTGGCAAAAGGGGGCGACATAGATACGTTTGCTTTTGCGACCGCATGTTGGATCAGATACGCTTCGGGACGCCATGATAGTGGCACAGAGTACGCCTTGCGTGACCCTCGTGAGGAAGAGTTGGCAGATGTTTATGCAGCGCATGGCCAAAATGCCGAGTCCTTGGTGAAAGATATCTTTGCACTGCCAAATTTACTTCCAGCCGCTGTCGCAAAATCCGAAACATTTGCGAAAAACGTCACGCAACACCTTCAAAAAATTAGGGCGCACGGCGTGTTGGCCGCGATTTAGCACAATAATACTGCTTTATCATCGGCTTCCCCTCATAATGCACTCCAAGGTTCTTGTACTTTGGCGATGAAGTATTACGTGTCACCGTCAACGTTAGCGGAGAATGAAATGACATATACCCCCCCCCAAGTTTGGACGCCGGACACTGAAAATGGCGGAAAGTTCGCAAGTATCAACCGTCCGATTTCTGGGGCAACCCATGACAAAGAGCTTAGAGTGGGGAAACATCCGTTCCAACTTTACTCGCTTGCGACACCTAATGGCGTCAAAGTCACGGTGATGTTCGAGGAGCTTCTTGAGGCGGGCTTTACAGGCGCGGAATACGACGCGTGGTTAATCAATATTCAAGAGGGCGATCAATTCGGAAGCGGGTTTGTCGACATCAACCCCAACTCCAAAATTCCCGCTTTGTTGGATACAGCCACGGGGACACGCGTGTTTGAGAGTGGCGCAATTCTGCTCTATCTCGCTGAAAAATTCGGAGCATTCCTGCCCAAAGATCCCGCCGGACGGGCTGAAGCCTTGAATTGGCTGTTCTGGCTACAAGGCTCCGCACCCTATCTCGGCGGCGGTTTCGGGCATTTCTATGCTTACGCTCCTGAAAAGTTTGAGTATCCGATCAATCGTTTTGCTATGGAAACCAAGCGCCAATTGGATGTTCTTGACAAAAACCTTGCCGATCGACAATTTCTTGCGGGCGACGAATACACCATTGCGGATATCGCGACGGCTCCGTGGTATGGCGCGTTGGTTAAGGGGCTCGTGTATGACGCTGCGGAATTCCTTGACGTTGAAAGCTACAAGAACCTCAACCGTTGGACAAACGAGATTTATGATCGTCCCGCGTTCCAGCGTGGCAAAATGGTTAACCGTGCGTGGGGTGAGCCTTCGGAACAATTGCTAGAGCGGCATGACGCGAGCGATTTTACGACGTCCACACAGGATAAAATCGCTGCCGAATAGGCCCGATTTCATGAAGACAGACCGCTCAGGGGGAAATAGCCTTGGGCGGTCTTTTTAGGGAATAGTCTAAGGTTTTCTTTGAGCAAATTCCACAGGTCCCCCCTGCTTTTCCCACGTCGAAAATCCTTCTTTTAGGTGGGCGGCTTCAAACCCCATATCCTTGAGCATGGACACCGAAAGGGCAGAGCGCCACCCCGATGCGCAATGAAAGATGAATCTCTTGTCCTCGGCAAATATCTCTTTGAAATAAGGGCTTTCTGGATCGATCCAGAATTCAAGCATCCCGCGCGGACAGTGAAAGCTGCCGGGGATGAAGCCCGAGTGTTGACGTTCACGCACATCTCGAAGGTCGACGATCACGACGTTTGGGTCGTTGACCAATGCTATCGCGTCTTTGGTTTCAATCTCTTGGATGCGCGCGCGTGCAGTCGCAACCATTTTGGCCACTGATGTTTTAAGTTTCGACATGAAATCACCGTTTTCGCGTTGAGGGGACGATATGAGCAGTTTGGCGTGAATGACTTGAACCAACAACCGTCAATAGAAAAACGGGCAGAAAACGTCTCCAAATCTTGCAGTAGAGGTTCTAGGTCACGACCACAATTTTACCGCCCGCCGTGTTGTTCTCCATTGCGGTATGTGCGGCAACGATGTCGTCAATTTTGAAGACTTTTCCAATTGGAACATTGAACTTTCCGGCGACAACCAAATCAGCGATGTCTTGCAACGGAGTTGCCAAAAAGTCTTCGTTGCCCCCCGCATAAGTGGTCAGATTTACCGCCGTTGGAATGGCGCCCATCGGGCTAAAGGCAGCCAGTTCCCATGCATTTCCAACCATGCCCGTCATGCAAACCGATCCCCCACGGGCCGTGCAGGCCAAGGAATCGAGCAATGTGGTTGTGCCGACCAGTTCAAGCACCTTGTTCACGCCCTCAGGATAGCGCTTTTTTACGTCTTGGGCGATTGCACCTGTATCTATGACGACATCATCCGCGCCGTTGTCCAAAAGGCTTTGGCGACGATCTTCGCGCCGCGTGGTTGCGATCACCGTGAGCCCCATGCGTTTGGCTAGGATGGCAGCACACAGACCCACTGATGTAGTGCCGCCCCGTACGAGGAGGGTTTCGCCCGCCTGCGCCTTTAAAGCCGTCTGAAGCGAGCCATTGGCCGTTTGGAGCATCTCGGGCAGGGCACCCAAAACATCCCACGCCAAAGTCGTTTTCAGGCGCATAACTTGGGCATTTGGCACCAATGTGTACTCGGCATAGCTGCCATCAAACATCCGCCCCAATCCCCCCATCGCTGTGGCCACGGTTTCGCCCTCGGTGAAAACGCCATCTACGGATTGCGCAACGACGCCCACGGCATCAATCCCCAAAATGCGTGGGAAGGGAACGTTGGGGGAATGCCCTTGGCGGGTAAATAATTCAGAACGGTTGAGGCCAAAAGATTTCACACGGATCAAAACCCAACCCGCTTTGGGTGTGGGGATCTCGCGGGTTTCGATCTTTAAAGCGTCGGGTCCGCCCGCTTCATGTATGACGACTGCTTTCATTTTGGACATGGTAAATCTTTCGTTGGCAAACGCAGTGCGTTAATCTGCGACAAGACGATAGGGCACCAAAAACAAAAACGGCCTAGGGCGGAAACCCAAGGCCGTTTTTTGTTTGACCAGATGGAGCGGGCGAAGAGATTCGAACTCTCGACCCTAACCTTGGCAAGGTTATGCTCTACCCCTGAGCTACGCCCGCACCGTCTGGTGAGGAGGGGTTTAGTCCGAACGATTGGGGGCCGCAAGGGGAATTTGGCAGAAAATTTAAATTATTTTCTAAGCGACGGAAACTGCCCGCTCGCGCGTGTGTCTCTTATAGAAAGTGAGAAGTTTTTAATGGAAAACGACCCTATCATGCGACGCGATATCCGCCTCATTGACTGTCTTTGCAAGTCACGCAGAGGGTTGACGGGAGGGACGGGGGCCATCCGCGGGGCAATTCTCACAATTGCCATCGGGATCGCATTTCTTGCACGCCTTATGACGGTTGTGCCTATGTTTGCGGCTTCAGCTCAAGAAATAGGCCTTTGTGCCATGACTTTGGTCTTTGGGGCTGCGTAACAAAATACCTCTTGTTTACGCGCTCTTTACAAAGGTTGGTTCAATATACCTCGAATAGGGCCGACTGGATTCGGCGCAAACCGGAACAAGATTGCCCGCGTTGTGGCACTCAAGAAAAGAAGAGGACAGCCTGTGACTATGTCTCAAGATCGACTCGTGACTCTCTGTTTTAAAAAAGGGGGAGAAACAAAAGTTTTCGCGAGTCGGAGCCATGCCAAACTAATGGAAAGCGTTTTTCGGAGTCACCTTGGCGGGACCTCCAAATCGCGTTGGTTGGAATCTACGCTGTCAGATGGCTCTATGGTCGTAGATATGAACGAATTGTCTGCCGTAGTGAATTGTGAATATACTGAAAAGTAAGTTTGATTGACGCGGAATGCGCATAAAAATACCCGCCGCAATCTCTTGCGACGGGCAATGTTTCTCTCGTTAGGTTCTATTCCAGCTCAACAAGCAGGTCTTTTGCGTCGATTTGGCTGCCCGGCGTAACATGGACAGCTTTGACGGTCGCGTCGCGCTCAGCATGAATGCCGGTTTCCATTTTCATCGCTTCAATCGTCAAGAGCAGGTCACCCTGATGGACCACTTGGCCGACCGTTACCGCGAGTGTTGCCACAACACCTGGCATTGGTGCTCCGATATGGTCGGTATTGCCATCCACGGCTTTTGGCCGCGCGGCGGTTTTTGCTTTCACCAGACGATTTGGAACACGGATAACGCGCGGCTGGCCGTTTAGTTCGAAAAAGACCTTAACTTCGCCATCTTCTGTTGTTTCGCCAACGGCTTGAAGGCGAATTTCAAGCTTTTTGCCCGGTCCGATCTCTGCTGTGATCTCTTCAGCAGGTTCCATTCCATAAAAGAACGTCCGTGTCGGAAGCGCCCGCACGGGGCCGTAGAGGCGGTGACGGCCCATGTAATCCAAGAATACTTTGGGGTACATGAGGTAGCCATTGAGGTCTTCGTTATCTACGGTGAACCCATCCAAAAGCGCGCTAAGTTCGGCCCGCGTTGCTTCTAGGTCTGTGGGTTCCATCGCGGCACCTGGGCGCGTCAGGTTAGGAGCCTCGCCCTTGAGGACTTTGCTTTGGATACCTGTCGGGAAGCCACCCGGAGGTTGGCCCAAATTCCCGCGCATCATGTCGACGACACTCTCTGGGAAGGATAGATCCACCTCGGGGTTTTCGACTTCTGCTCGGCTAAGTCCCTGAGAAACCATCATAAGCGCCATGTCACCAACGACTTTTGACGAGGGCGTAACCTTCACAATGTCACCAAACATCTGGTTCACATCCGCATAAGTTTGCGCAACTTCGTGCCATCTCTCCTCAAGGCCAAGGCTGCGCGCCTGTGCTTTTAGGTTGGTGAACTGGCCTCCGGGCATTTCGTGCAAATAGACTTCGCTGGCGGGGGCTGCGAGGCCGCTCTCGAAGGCCGTATATTGTGCGCGCACCGCTTCCCAATAGTTTGAGACTTCGCGGATTGAGCCGATATCGAGGCCAGTTTCGCGCGGTGTGTGACGCAAGCTTTCGACGATGGAGCCAAGACAAGGTTGGCTGGTGCCGCCCGAAAATGCATCCATTGCCGCATCGATGGCGTCAACGCCTGCTTCGCTTGCCGCAAGGATTGTGGCGCCTGCGATGCCGGAGGTATCATGTGTGTGGAAGTGAATCGGCAGGCCGACTTCTTCTTTGAGAGCTTTAATCAAAGCGCCTGCAGCGGTTGGTTTGAGGAGGCCAGCCATATCTTTTAGGCCGAGTACATGGGCACCCGCCGATTTGAGGTCCTTGCCCATTTCCACGTAATACTTAAGGTTATATTTTGCGCGGTCGGGATCGAGAATGTCGCCCGTGTAGCAAATCGTGCCTTCGCAGACCTTGTTCTCTTCCTGAACAGCATCCATCGCTACGCGCATGTTTTCGACCCAGTTGAGGCTGTCAAAGACGCGGAAGACATCGACACCAGTTTCGGCGGCTTGTTTGACAAAGGATTGTACAACATTATCAGGATAGTTGGTGTAACCCACACCGTTCGACGCACGCAAAAGCATTTGCGTCATCACGTTCGGCATCGCGGCCCGCAGGTCACGCAACCGTTGCCATGGGCATTCTTGCAAGTACCGATAGGCCACATCAAATGTCGCGCCGCCCCAGCATTCAACAGAGAAAAGCGATCCAAGATTTGCCGCATAGGTCGGTGCAACACGGATCATATCAATCGAGCGCATCCGCGTGGCAAGTAAGCTTTGATGCCCGTCGCGCATGGACGTGTCAGTGATCAAAAGTTTCGTTTGCGCGGTCATCCAATCGGCCACAGCCTGTGGGCCCTCGGCTTCTAGCAGGTTGCGCGTTCCAATGACGGGCGTGCCTTTGAGTGCGGGGGGAGCGAGCGAACGTTGGTCCGCCGAAGGCTTTGGTCTTCCAGCGGTTTCTGGATGGCCGTTGACTGTAATTTCCGCAACATAGGTCAGAATTTTGGTGGCCCGATCACGTCGTTTTTTGAATGTGAACAGCTCTGGTGTGTTGTCGATAAACGTCGTGGTGTAGCTGTTGTCTAGGAAGGTCGGGTGCTTGAGAAGGTTCTCAACAAAGGCAATGTTGGTGCTCACGCCACGGATGCGGAACTCGCGCAAGGCGCGGTCCATACGCGCAATCGCCGCCTCGGGTGTTGGGCCTTTGGCGGTCACTTTTACCAGCAAACTATCATAATAACGGGTGATGACGCCGCCAGAATAGGCCGTGCCGCCGTCAAGACGGATGCCCATGCCTGTGGCGCTGCGATAGGCAGTGATGCGGCCATAGTCTGGAATGAAGTTGTTTTGCGGATCTTCTGTTGTCACGCGACATTGAAGCGCGTGGCCCGTTAGGACGATATCTTCTTGGCTGGCTTTTCCGGTCGCTTGAGCAATGGTTTTACCTTCAGCAATCAGGATTTGCGCCTGCACGATGTCGATGCCTGTGACCTCTTCGGTGACTGTATGCTCGACTTGAACGCGGGGATTTACTTCGATGAAGTAGAACTCCTCGGTGTCCATATCCATCAGGAACTCGACGGTTCCCGCACATTCATATCCAACATGGGCGCAAATTTTGCGACCTAAGGCGCAGATGTCGGCGCGCTGTTTCTCAGATAGATATGGGGCAGGGGCGCGTTCAACGACTTTTTGGTTGCGACGTTGTACCGAGCAGTCGCGTTCAAACAGGTGATACATGCCGCCGTGTTTGTCGCCAAGGATTTGGACCTCAACGTGGCGGGCGCGTTGGATCATTCTCTCGAGGTATCCCTCGCCATTGCCAAACGCAGACTCGGCTTCGCGACGCCCTTCGAGGACTTTTTCTTCAACTTCTTCTGGGCCGTAAATCGGACGCATGCCACGGCCACCGCCACCCCAGCTCGCTTTGAGCATGAGGGGGTAGCCAACTTCTGCGGCTTCGCGGCGTACCTTGTCCATATCATCGCCAAGGACTTCGGTTGCGGGAATGACGGGCACACCCGCCTCAATCGCAACACGGCGCGCGCTGGCTTTGTCGCCTAGGGCGCGCATTGTCTCGGCTTTGGGGCCAATAAAGGCGATGCCCGCAGCGTCGCAGGCGTCTACAAAATCGGGGTTTTCAGAGAGGAGGCCGTAGCCTGGGTGGATCGCATCCGCACCAGCCATCAGGGCAACCCGAATGATTTCTTCGATGCTTAAATAGGCGGCCACGGGGCCAAGGCCTTCGCCAATGCGATAGGCTTCGTCGGCTTTGAAGCGGTGCAGGCCGAGTTTGTCTTCTTCGGCATAGACGGCAACAGTTTTCTTGCCCATTTCGTTTGCGGCTCGCATGATGCGAATAGCAATCTCACCGCGATTGGCGATTAGAATTTTCTTGAAGTCTGACATTTTGAATTCCCCGATAGCTCTCGGGAGTATCTTTTAAGAATTTTCTGCGTCGCCGTAAAGCTTTCTTCGCTGTTGCAGCAATTTTCGGTCACGATTGTTTACCAATTAGTGCTATTATTCCAATTTGGGCGTAGTATTTGGAAGAAGTGTCTGAAAGTAGATCGATTTGGGTCCTGTGTGCTGACCTACTTTTCGAATCCACGCCGGAACCTCCCTTGTGGATAGCAGGCGATGATCCGTGCTAGTTTTAAGGTGCCGCTATCAAATGCATCCCAAAATTCACTTGGAACATATTGAGAACACCCTCTTTTCCTTTGCAACAAAAACGGCTAGATTGCCCGCATGAGCAGTTTTGATGAAAATGACGCCTTTGAGGCCGCATCCCGCCCGTCCCTCGCCGCCCGCGCCATGGCGGCGCGGCCCGCACCCTATTTGGATGAGCTAAATCCCGCACAGCGCGAAGCCGTCGAGACAATGGATGGCCCCGTATTGATGCTCGCGGGGGCAGGGACGGGCAAAACCAAAGCCTTGACCAGTAGGATTGTTCATCTTCTCAATACGGGCCGCGCACGTCCGAACGAGATTTTGGCCGTGACCTTTACCAACAAGGCCGCTCGCGAGATGAAATTGCGGGTTGGACGCATGTTGGGGCAAACCATCGAAGGGATGCCGTGGCTTGGGACCTTCCATTCGGTGTGTGTGAAGCTTCTACGTCGTCACGCTGAACTTGTTGGTCTCAAAAGCAATTTTACGATCCTTGATGCGGATGATCAAATTCGCCTGTTAAAACAGTTGCTTACCGCCGCAAAGATTGACGATAAGCGTTGGCCCGCGCGGCAACTCGCGGGCATCATTGATGGTTGGAAAAACCGCGCGTGGACCCCAAAGCAAGTTCCAAGTGCTGAAGCGGGGGCGTTTGATGGTAAAGGGATTGAGCTTTACGCCCAGTATCAAACGCGCCTGCGCGAGTTGAATGCTTGCGATTTTGGCGATCTTTTGATGCATGTGGTGACGATTTTTCAAAAGCATTCGGATATTTTGGAACAGTACCAGCGGTGGTTCAAATACATCCTTGTGGACGAATACCAAGACACGAACGTCGCGCAGTATTTGTGGCTGCGGCTGTTGGCCAGTGGACATAAAAACATATGTTGCGTTGGGGATGACGACCAATCGATTTACGGTTGGCGTGGCGCTGAAGTCGGCAATATCCTGCGGTTTGAGCAAGACTTCCCCGGAGCGCATGTGGTGCGCCTTGAGCAAAACTATCGCAGTACGCCCCATATTCTGGCGGCGGCTTCTGGAGTTATTTCCGGCAATGCTGGACGGCTTGGAAAAGAGCTGTGGACGGATTTGCCAGATGGCGAAAAAGTGCGACTGATCGGTCATTGGGATGGCGAAGAAGAGGCGCGTTGGATCGGTGAAGAGCTTGAAACCCTTCAGCGTGGACGTCGGACAGAAAAAGGGCAAAGCCTTGAAACTATGGCGATTTTAGTGCGCGCAAGTCACCAAATGCGCGCCTTTGAGGATCGCTTCCTGACTATTGGATTGCCCTACCGCGTTATCGGCGGTCCGCGCTTTTATGAGCGACTCGAAATTCGCGATGCGATGGCCTATTTCCGTGTTGTTACCAGTCCCGACGACGATCTCGCGTTTGAACGCATCGTCAACACACCAAAGCGTGGGTTGGGAAATGTGGCGCAGCAGAAAATCCAGCTTTGCGCGCGTAAACACGAGGTATCTTTGCTCGAAGGGGCAAAGCATTTGTTGGCGGAAAACGGCATCGGCGGCAAGGGCGGCACAGAGTTGCGCAAGCTTGTCGAAGGTTTTGATCGCTGGATTGCTGAGGCAAGGTCGGAACGCTTATCACACATGGAGTTGGCCGAAATCATCTTGGATGAAAGCGGCTACACAGGCCATTGGCAGAATGATAAAACACCCGAAGGTCCTGGTCGGCTTGAGAACCTGAAAGAACTGGTCAAAGCCTTGGAACAGTTCGAAAATCTTCAAGGTTTTCTGGAGCACGTTTCCCTTATTATGGACAACGAAAATGAAGAGTCCGAGGAAAAGGTCACGATTATGACCCTGCACGGGGCCAAGGGACTTGAGTTTCCGAACGTATTTTTACCGGGTTGGGAAGATGGGTTATTCCCGAGTCAAAGATCGATGGATGAAAGCGGCGTGAAGGGTGAAGAGGAAGAACGACGGCTGGCCTATGTGGGCATCACCCGCGCCGAGCGACTTTGCACTATTTCATTCGCGGCCAATCGGCGAGTCTATGGCCAATGGCAGAATGCCTTGCCGAGTCGGTTTATTGATGAATTGCCTGAGGAGCACGTTGATGTCCTCACACCACCGGGTCTTTATGGCGGCGGCTACGGTGCGGCGGCAGGCGGGGCGCCGCAAATGGAGGCTCGTGCAACCAAAGCAGACGCATATAATTCACCGGGATGGAAGAGAATGCAGGCGCGCGCGAACGAACGTCCCACTGGTAATCCCCGCTCAAGCCGCCATTTGACGATTGACGCATCGGCAATCAGTTCCTTTACCGAAGGGGAGCGCGTGTTTAATCAGAAATACGGCTACGGAGTGATTGTCGAAGTCGATAACGACAAACTGGGGATTTCCTTTGACAAGGCGGGAGACAAGAAGGTCTTGGCCAGCTTTGTCGTGCCTGCGGATAAGGCCGGAGACGTGCCCTTTTAAGTTGTAAGTTTTGGTTGCTTTGTAAAGCTGGGCCCTGTGATGGGGCACCAGATTTTTTCGTGTCTGGAGAGGGAATTCTGGACATAAAAAAACGGCGATGTTCGGGAGGAGGTGAACATCGCCGTCTTATGTGTGCGCCTCGCCAAGCCTCTGGGAGGAGGAGAGTGGGTCGGCGCAGGTTACGTCGGATCTCAGGGAGGAGGAGAGAGATCCTTCGCAATAGTTGAGGCCGAAGCCCCGTGTATGCGACCTCTAGCACTTGGGAGGAGGATAAGTGCCTAAGGTCTATTGCGTCCGACCCAGGGAGGAGGAGAGGGTCATCAGCCGTTCGTTTTGGAGCTTCGCTCCGTGTAGGTGCGGCGACATCTGGGAGGAGGTAGATGTCACCGCTCTTTGCTCAGACCTAGGGAGGAGGAGAAGGTCTGATTAAGAATTCTTAGTTATACGCCGCTTCGATTGCGATACGTTTGATCATGGAACGGTGCATGCCCAAGTCGGCAAGGTCACGGTTCGAAAGAGCGTTCAGCTCGTTGAAAGTTGTGCGGTACACGTTGTAACGTTCGAACTTTTCGACCAACCCTTTATAGGCTGCGATGATACGGTCTTGAATGCCAGCTTCTGCGGCGCGGATGTCTGTAGCGAATGCCATTTGCATATCTCACTTTAATTTTCTGCTGCGCCGGATTGCGCTAACATGAGATCAATTTAGGGGCTGTGCTGCAGATGCACAATCCGGCTTGTCGTCAATGCTGCTATGCAGAAAATGCATAAGTAAGGCTGCCCTAAATTTAGGCCGATTTTCCGTCATTCGCCTTTAATTTAAGGTCTAAATTAACGCGAACTCTTGTGTTTAGGGGGAAAGCGGAACAATGCTCCCGCGTCGAAGTTCATAAGGAGTCGTTACATGGCTGTTACAAAACAAGAGATTCTTGAGGTTTTAGCGCGAATCAAAACAAGCGATGGTGCGAATCTAATTGCGCGGGATTTGGTGCGGGCCTTGGATGTCGACGGCGGGGCGGTGAAATTCGTGATCGAGGCGGCTTCTGCAGATGAGGCACGTATGCTGACCCAATCGCGCGATGAAGCCGAAGCTGCGGTGAAGGCGATGCCGGGGGTTCAATCTGTTTCTGTTGTTTTAACAGCCCATGGCCCAGCCGCCAAAAAGGCCGCGCCACCAGATTTGAAAATTGGACGTCATCCAACGCCGCAGGCTGGTCCAACGAAACCTTCGGGTGTTGCGCGTATTTTGGCCGTGGGGTCAGGGAAGGGCGGTGTGGGGAAGTCGACGGTATCGTCAAACCTTGCGGTAGCGCTTGCGAAACAGGGACGTCGGGTTGGCCTGTTGGATGCGGATATATATGGTCCGAGCCAGCCACGAATGATGGGCGTGAGTAAACGCCCCGCGTCGCCAGATGGCAAAACTATCATTCCTCTACAGGCGCATGGCGTCACGATGATGTCGATTGGCTTGATGGTAGACCCCGAAAAGGCAGTCATTTGGCGCGGTCCTATGTTAATGGGCGCGTTGCAGCAAATGCTGGGACAGGTTGAATGGGGTGAACTCGATGTTTTGATCGTCGATTTGCCGCCGGGAACGGGGGATGTGCAACTGACCCTGTGCCAGAAATCGGACCTCACGGGCGCGATTGTTGTCTCGACCCCACAAGACGTGGCGATGTTGGATGCGAAAAAAGCGCTCAATATGTTTGAACAGCTCGGCACACCGGTTCTGGGGTTGATTGAAAACATGAGCACCTTCATTTGCCCAAACTGCGATCATGAGACCCAGTTATTCGGGCATGGTGGCGTTGAGGCCGAGGCTAAAAAGTTGGACCTGCCGTTCCTTGGAGCCTTGCCGCTGGATATTGATGTGCGTCTCGCAGGAGATAACGGGACGCCGATTGCACTTGGGGACGGACCTATGGCGCAGGCCTATGCAAATATTGCCAAGCGTCTTGTTGATGGCGGAATGGCGTAGCACCTAAGCCCCAAAGAGTGATGACTGCGGAGCGTCCATGGGAAACCATGGGCGTTTTTCTTATTCACGGGATGGATAAAGGGCGAATCGCCGAATTTTATGAAGTGTTTACCGTAGATTTGCGCGAGGTTGAGGGCTTTAGGGCCCATATTTGGTAAATTTATGGGAATTCATGGTCTTTTTTGCATTTTTCTTATTTGCACTATATGTGGTGTTTTTATCTCCCATATTGCACCATGGGTGCCAAGAATCGAAACTCCCAGTCTAATTTGTACACTTTTTGTTCTCTCCTTCGGAGGCGCGTGTTGCGGAAGTGCCATAAAAAACACTTGATTCCCATGATTTCCCATGTCATTCCTAGTATCAAGATGAGGACGGGATCAGGGGCAGATTAAGAACCCCAAACAAAAAGAACCAAATAGGTTTCATACAGGCGCCCGCCATTCATCATAATTGAGATCCGGCGCGCGAGCGAGCAGACATCCCCCCAGGTGGCGCGCGCAGCTGGACATCCCGGCAACGGGACACGGACGGCGGATTGAACAGTGGCAGCTCGTTCAATCCGCCGTTTTCCATTCAAGGGGTCGATGACCCCCCCAAGATCACAAGGAGCCGCGGGGACAGTGGCGAGAACATTTAGAGGCGAAAGCAACCATAAGGTTGATGCGAAGGGTCGGGTGTCTATTCCCGCTCTTTTTCGCCGTGTTCTTGAGGGCGCTGATCCAGAGTGGCGCGAAGGTCTTCAGCCGCGTGTCGTCATTGTTTACGGTGATGAGAAACGCAAGCAGCTCGAATGTTTTCCCCAAGAAGCCATTGATGAGGTCGACGCTTTGATAGCAAAGCTCCCCCGTGGTTCCAGTAAGCGCAAAGCCTTGCAGCGTCTTTATAGTGCGCAGGCGCATCCAACAACCGTGGATGAAACGGGGCGCCTCGTTTTGCCCGCTAAATTGCGCAACAAGATCGGCCTCGACGGAGAGGCTTACTTTATCGGTAATGGCGATACGTTCGAAATTTGGACGCCCGATGCCTACGACGCTTCCATGTCCGAAGGGCTGGATGGAGATGATGATTTTGATCCGGATGTTGATCCGAGCGTCTATTTAGACGCGCTGGGAGAGGGCTAACCAATGACCGCTGCCACGGACCAAAAAAAACCTCACACTCCTGTTTTGCTGCGTCCCTTATTAAAGGCTGTTGCGCCTGTTTCTGGTGCTTGGCTTGATGGAACGTTCGGCGCGGGTGGTTATACGCGCGGATTGCTTGAGGCGGGTGCGGATGTTGTTTACGGCGTAGATCGCGATCCGGCCGTGTTTGAAATGGCCAAGGATTGGGCTGAGCCCTACGGTGATCGGCTGAAGCTGGTCGAAGGGACATTTGGCCAAATGGATGACTATGCCTCGGGTCTCGATGGCGTGGTTTTGGATCTTGGTGTCAGCTCAATGCAACTCGATCAGGCTGAGCGCGGATTTTCGTTCATGCGCGACGGGCCGCTTGACATGCGCATGAGTCAATCGGGCGTTTCTGCTGCCGATTTGGTCAATGGCTGCAGTGAAGCAGAGCTTGCGGATATTTTGTTTCAATACGGCGAAGAGCGGGCAAGCTGGCGTATCGCGAAGGCAATCGTTGCTGCGCGCGAGGTTGAGCCTTTTACCACGACACTTGCGTTGGCCAGTTTGATTGAGAAGGTACTGGGTCGCGGGAAACCGGGGCAAAGCCATCCCGCGACACGCAGTTTCCAAGCGATCCGCATCGCGGTTAATGACGAATTTGGGCAATTGATTGAAGGGCTTGAGGCTGCCGAACGGGCGCTTAAACTGGGTGGGAAACTTGCAGTAGTAACGTTTCACTCGCTTGAAGATCGTATCGCCAAGAAGTTCTTGCAAGCACGCTCAGGCGGCGGCGGGAACGCCAATCGCTATGCACCTGCCGACGTTGAGATGCAGCCAGCGTTTAAATTGACTCCCCGCAAAGCTATCGGGCCCGACACCGAAGAATTGTTGGAAAATCCACGGTCACGGAGTGCGATTTTGCGCGTTGCAACACGAACAGATGCCCCCGCGGAAGGGGCAGGGCGCGCCGGATTGGGCTTGCCGAAACTCGTCACACAGGGGCGAAATTAATGCGTTCTATGTTTATTGCCATAACAGCCTTATTTGTTTTGGGACTTGCGTTTTGGGCATATAATGAAAATTATAAAACTCAAACGACCCTCAAAGAAATGGCAAACGTTCAAACTGAGATCGGGTTAAAACGCGAGCATCTGGCAATTTTGCAAGCCGAATGGGCCTATCAGAACCGCCCGATGCGCTTGCGCCAACTTGCCGAGATTAATTTCGACAGTCTTGGCCTTTTGCCGCTGCTCCCCGAGCAATTTGGCCACGTCGATCAAATTGATTACGACGTCGAGATGTTTGTAAAAGGGTTCCCTGTTTTTGAGGGCGGCATCGAAGTTTCCTCCCCAATCGACGGGGAAGATCAATGATCCGCACACCACTTCGTCCCCTTGCTCGCATCTTGGAGGCGCGTGCCAAAGGGGAAAATCCTGACCAAATCGAGCGTGAAAATATTCGCCGCCGTCATGAAGATATGCGAGACAAGGCGCGCAACCGTGCCGAGGGGCGCTTGCTTGTTTTGGGCGCGTTCTTTGTCATCGCGTTTGCGACCGTTGGCGTGCGGATGGGGCACTTAAGTGCTACAGATCCTGTTGAGCCTCGCGGTTCGACTACGGGCGTTGGCATTACTGCCCAACGCGCGAATATCGTGGATCGCGAAGGGCGTATCCTTGCTACAAATATCTCTACCTATTCGCTCTATGCCAATCCGCAAATCATTGTAGACAAAGAACGGGTGGCCAAGGAATTGGTCGGCATTTTTCCAGAACTCAAAGAAGAGCGGTTAATCAAAGATTTCACAGGGAAGCGGAAGTTTTTGTGGATTCGCAAACGGTTATCACCTGAGCAAATGCAAGCGGTCCATGAAATTGGCGACCCTGGCCTTGAGTTTGGTCCGCGCGAAATGCGCTTATATCCTAACGGTCAATTGGCAGCACATATCCTTGGCGGTGCCAGTTTTGGTCGCGAAGGGGTGCGGTCTGCGGAGGTCATCGGAACGGCCGGTGTCGAGAAATACTTCGACGATTATTTGCGCGATCCTGCCAACCGTGGCGCGCCACTTGAGCTATCGATTGATCTTTCGGTTCAGGCCGCCACACGTGAAGTCCTTTATGGCGGCATGCGTTTGATGAATGCAAAAGGCGCGACGGCGGTCTTGATGGAGGCTTCGACTGGTGCCATCGTTTCGATGGTTTCCCTGCCAGATTTTGACCCCAATACACGCCCACAAGTTCTCACGGAGGGCGACGCTTCCGATAGCCCCTTGTTTAACCGTGCGGTTCAGGGCGTTTATGAATTGGGATCGACCTTCAAGATTTTCACTGTGGCGCAAGCCCTCGAGACGCAGCTGGTGAACCCCAGCACCCCCATCAACACAAGTGGTCCCCTAAGATGGGGGAAATTCTCAATTCGGGATTTCCACAATTATGGCCCGACGCTTTCTGTTACGGACGTGATTGTTGAAAGCTCAAACATCGGGACCGCTCGGATTGCAATGCAAATCGGGGCCGCGCGCCAACAAGAGTTTTTGCGCTCGCTTGGGTTCTTTGATGCAACCCCCGTTGAATTGACCGAAGCGGCTGGCGCAAAGCCATTGTTGCCTCACAACTGGAGCGAATTGTCGGCGATGACCATTTCCTATGGGCATGGTTTGTCGGCCAGCCCGCTGCACCTTGCGACGGCCTATGCGAGTCTCCTCAATGGGGGAACGCGCGTTAAGCCTACTTTGTTGAAGCAAAAAACGGCTGCAGTTACGGGGCCCCGAGTTGTTTCAGTGGCGACCTCTAAGGAATCGCGCAGTATGTTGCGCCAAGTTGTGTCGCGCGGAACTGCGAGTTTTGGTGAAGTTGAAGGCTATGCGGTCGGCGGGAAAACAGGTTCGGCGGACAAGCCAAAACCACGTGGCGGCTATTATAAAGACAAAGTTATCGCGACTTTTGCGAGTGTCTTCCCTGCGCATGACCCAAAATATGTGTTGATCGTGACGCTGGACGAACCTTCCATTTTTACAATGGGCGAGGATCGCCGCACGGCGGGTTGGACTGCTGTTCCTGTGGCGGCAGAGTTGATCACGCGCATCGCGCCCTTGTTGGGCCTGCGACCAGAGCTTGACACCGAAACACCTGTGGCGATTACTCTGACAAGCAACTAAAATCCTTAGGGGCAAGGATGCGATGATTTGGAATAACGGGGTAATGCCATGACACGAAAAGTTAAAGAAAAACGATTGGCCGACCTTGGTTTGACCGCGCGCGGCCTCGCGAATGTGCCGGTTACGGGATTAAGTGTGGATAGCCGAACTGTGGAGGAGGGCCATCTTTTTGCCGCCCTTCCGGGGGCGAAAATCCACGGTGCAACCTTCATTGAATATGCTCTGCGCATGGGGGCCACCTCGATTTTGACGGATGCTGTGGGGGCGCAGATCGCGCGCACGGTCCTAGAGAAATATGGAGTGGCGCTTGTTGTGGCGGAAGATCCGCGCATGGCGTTGTCGTTTGCCGCGGCGTTGTTTTTTAAAGGCCAGCCCGCCCATATGGTTGCGATTACAGGAACAAACGGAAAGACGTCGGTTGCGACCTTCACCCGCCAAATATGGATTGCCTTGGGGTTTCCTGCGGCGAATATCGGCACGACGGGAGTAGAAGGGGCGTTTCAAGTTCCGCTTTCTCACACCACGCCTGAGCCGATTACCCTACATCGATTACTCGCGAAAATGGCCAAAGCTGGTGTAACGCATGCCGCAATGGAGGCCTCGAGCCACGGGCTGGCCCAGCGGCGACTGGATGCGGTCCGTTTGATGGCTGCGGGTTTTACCAATTTCTCGCAGGACCATTTGGATTATCACAAGGATTTTGACGATTATTTCAATGCGAAGGCGGGTCTTTTTGAGCGGGTGCTCTCAGCTGAAGGGCGTGCTGTTATCAATATCGACAGCCCGCGTGGCCTTCAGATGGCAGAGATAGCTCGCAGTCGCGGTCAGCGCGTGTTGTCGGTTGGGCGCACTGCGGGCGCGGATATGTGTCTTGTAGGGCAACGTTTTGATGCGCAAGGTCAAGAGGTTTTGTTCACATTCGAAGGGGGCCAAAATGGCCTGCGCCTTCCATTGATTGGTGGATTTCAGGCCGAGAATGTGTTGCTTGCCGCTGGACTTGTGATTGCCTGCGGCGAGAAACCCGAACGCGTGTTTGAGGTTTTGCCAGAAATGGTCACCGTTCCCGGGCGCATGCAGCACGCGGCGACGCGCGAGAATGGCGCGACGGTTTTTGTTGATTTCGCCCATACTCCAGACGCATTGTCGACCGCACTTACGGCTTTGCGACCCCACGTGATGGGGCGAATTGTTGTGGTTTTGGGCGCGGGCGGCGATCGCGATGCCAGCAAGCGCGCCCTGATGGGGCGGGCCGCAGCACAGCACGCGGATGTTGTTTTCGTGACGGATGACAACCCACGCAGCGAAGATCCCGCCGCGATCCGCGACATGGTGATGGAGGGGTGTCCGCAAGCCTATAATGTTGGCGATCGGGCCGAAGCGATTTTACGCGCGGTGGATGCATTGGGGGCGGGGGATGCGCTGTTGATTGCTGGAAAAGGGCATGAAACGGGCCAAACGATTGGGGATGTGACATTGCCGTTTAATGACGCCGAACAAGCCAGCGTTGTCGTGGCCGCCCTTGAGGGGCGTTTGGCATGACCGCGCTTTGGACTTCACAGGATGCGCAAGCTGCAACGGGAGGCGAATCCACGCAGGAGTGGCAGGCCTCGGGGCTATCCATCGACACGCGGACCTTGCAAAAAGGCGATCTTTTTGTTGCCCTTAAAGACGTGCGCGACGGCCATGATTTCGTCGCACAAGCCCTTGAAAAGGGGGCTGCTGCCGCATTGGTCACGCATTTACCGGAGGGCGTTTCACCGGATGCGCCCCTGTTAATAGTGCCAGACGTTTTAGGCGCGCTTGAGGATTTGGCGCGTGCCGCACGGGCACGGACCGAGGCGAAAGTGATCGCCGTTACCGGATCGGTTGGCAAGACCTCAACCAAAGAAATGTTGCGCGTTGTTTTGGCACATCAGGGGCGCGTTCATGCGGCCGAAGCGAGTTACAATAATCATTGGGGCGTGCCGCTGACACTGGCGCGGATGCCGGTTGATACGGATTTTGCGATCATCGAGATCGGGATGAGCCATCCAGGTGAAATCGCGCCGCTTGCTAAAATCGCGGCGCCTAATGTGGCGATGATTACCAATGTCGCCGCTGCGCATTTGGAGGCCTTCGATGATATATCCGGAATCGCGCATGAAAAAGCGGCGATCTTTTCGGGGTTGGTTCACGGCGGGACGGCGATCATCAATGTTGACCTTGAGACCTCTAAAATCTTGTGGGACGCGACGCCAGAAAAGAAGGTAGGTTTCGGAACAGACACCAGCGCTGACTTCTTTCTTGAGGAGGTCAAGCTTTCCGATAATGTGACGGTGATTTCCGCGACGTTGAACGGCGAACCCGCCCTATTTAAACTGTCCACGGCAGGGCGGCATTTTGCGATGAATGCGGTTGGCGTTTTGGCCTGTGTGCAGGCAGTCGGCGCGGATATTGGCCTTGCGGCTTGTGATTTGGCACAGTGGCGCCCCCCTTTGGGGCGGGGTACCCGCGAGACGATTTACCTTGATCGCTATGCAGCTGAAGTGAGTCTGGAGCTGATTGACGATGCCTTTAATGCCAACCCCACGTCTCTTGCGGCCGCGCTTGAAGTGCTCGCGGCGGCCAAGCCACGCAATGATGTCGGGCGCGTCCGAATTGGGCGACGTATGGCGATCCTTGGCGATATGTTGGAGTTGGGGGACGACGCAATCGAGCAGCACCGCAAAATTGCAACGCTGGAAAGTGTCGCGCAGATCGATAAAATCCACTGTGTTGGCCCGATGATGCGGGCGCTGTTTGACGAAATCCCAGACCAAAAGCGCGGCCTATGGGTCGCAACTTCGCAGGAACTCGTGGCCAAAGCCAAAGATCTCATCGACGCGGGCGATGTGATCTTGGTAAAAGGCTCAAAGGGAAGCAAAACGGCACTCGTTGTTGACGCTATCCGAAAACTGGGCCATCCAGCCCCAACACTTGAATAAGGGGCAGTTTATTGCTGTATTGGCTCACTGATTTATCGGACGGGGGGGATTTCTTTAACCTCTTTCGCTATATTTCGTTTCGCGCAGGCGGCGCATTCTTCACGGCGCTCATCTTTGGTTTTATCTTTGGTCAGCCGCTGATTAACCTGCTGCGTGCCAAACAAGGACGCGGCCAACCTATTCGCGATGACGGACCAGAATCGCATTTCGCAAAGGCAGGCACGCCAACAATGGGCGGGCTTTTGATCCTTTCTGCCTTGGTCTTTTCAACGCTCCTCTGGGCGCGCATTGATAACCCCTATGTGCTGATGATCTTGTTCGTGACACTTAGCTTTGGGGCCATTGGGTTCGCGGATGACTACGCAAAAGTGAGCAAGAATAACACCAAAGGCGTGTCTGGAAAGATCCGCATGGGGCTTGGATTATTGGTCGCTGCGATCGCGTCCTATTGGGCGTCCTGCTATCATCCTGACGGTTTGGCCTACCAACTCGCGGTTCCCGTATTCAAAGATACACTCCTGAATCTGGGGATTTTCTTTGTGCCGTTCTCGATGATCGTGATCGTTGGGGCGGCCAACGCGGTCAATTTGACGGATGGTCTCGATGGGCTTGCAATTATGCCCGTTATGATCGCAGCGGCAGCCCTTGGGGTGATCGCCTACACCGTCGGACGGGTTGATTTTACCGACTACCTTGATGTGCATTACGTGCCAGGAACCGGTGAGATACTGATTTTTTCGTCGGCACTTATTGGCGGCGGTCTGGGCTTTCTTTGGTATAATGCTCCGCCAGCGGCGGTGTTTATGGGCGACACAGGGTCGCTCGCGCTTGGTGGCGCTCTTGGCGCGATTGCCGTGGCTACTAAACACGAGATCGTTTTGGCCATAGTTGGCGGTCTGTTTGTGGCCGAAGCGCTGTCCGTCATCATCCAAGTTCTGTATTTCAAGCGCACAGGGAAGCGGGTTTTCCTGATGGCGCCGATCCACCACCACTTTGAGAAAAAGGGCTGGGCCGAGCCGCAAATCGTGATCCGGTTTTGGATTATTTCGCTTGTTTTGGCGCTTATCGGACTGGCGACGCTTAAACTGCGTTAATTCGCAAGACTATTTCAATGCGGGCGTGTCCAATCATGGGCGCGCCCATTTTTGTTTCCGGTGGATTGCTAAAGTCGCTTTGACAAGGCATGAACGGGAAAAGCAACGTCGCGCAAGGAGCCTCCCATGATCCCAGTCCAAGGATATACCGACCAAAAAGTAGCCGTTCTAGGGCTTGGGCGCTCAGGAATCGCAACTGCGCGCGCCTTGCGCGAAGGCGGCGCAATCCCTGTCGTTTGGGACGATAACGCCGAAGCGCGGGAGCGTGCGCAAGCCGAAGGTTTTGACCCCGTTGATTTGGGTAAAACGAGCGCTTGGGAAGGCGTGGCCGCGTTGATCCTTTCGCCAGGTATTCCGCATCTCTACCCAACGCCTAACAAATATGTGTCCATGGCGTGGGACGTGGGCATTCCTGTCGATAACGATATTTCGCTGTTTTTCGCGGGGTTTGCCACGACGGAATGGGACGAATTCGTGACCATGCCGCGCGTCGTCACCGTGACGGGCAGCAACGGAAAATCCACCACCAGCGCGCTTCTTCATCACGTGTTGCAACACGTCAATCGCCCAACCCAACTTGCGGGGAATATCGGGCGCGGTGCCTTGGATGTCGATCCCGCCATTGATGGCGAGGTCGTGGTATTGGAGCTTTCTTCCTATCAAACCGACCTTGCGCGTAACCTGACGCCCGATATCGCCGTCTTCACCAATCTTTCACCGGATCACTTAGATCGCCACGGCGGGCTTGGCGGATACTTTGCCGCGAAACGACGGCTCTTTGCCGAAGGCGGTCCTGATCGCGCAGTGATCGGTGTAGATGAGGACGAGGGGCGGTATCTTGCCAATCAGCTGGCGACGGGGAAGGCGGATGATCGCGTGATCCGTGTGTCGACGAAAGCTAAATTAACGGGGCCGGGTTGGAATGTTTTTGTGCGCAAGGGGTTCCTTTCGGAGTACCGCAAAGGGCGTCAAACGGGCTCCATTGATTTGCGGGCGATTCAGGGGCTTCCCGGCGTTCATAATCATCAAAACGCCTGTGCCGCCTATGCCGTCGCGCGCTCGCTCGGACTGGCGCCCCGCGTTATTGAGGCGGCGTTCCACAGCTTTGAAGGTCTGCCGCATCGCTCCCAAACGATTGCCACCAAAAACGGCGTGCGTTTTGTGAATGACAGTAAAGCAACCAACGTCGACAGTGCCGCCTGTGCGCTGGACGCGTTTGAGAATATCCGCTGGATTTGTGGCGGCCTCGAGAAGGAAGGTGGCCTTGGCGCGCTGACATCGCATTTTGCCAACGTGAAAAAGGCCTATGTGATTGGACGCGACGCCGCCAATTTTGCGCTTGGGCTTGAAGGGCTTGAGGTCGAAATTTGCGAAACCATGGCCGTCGCCGTGGCGCGTTCTACCGCCGAAGCCCAAGAAGGGGATACGGTCCTTTTGGCACCCGCCGCTGCAAGTTTTGATCAATACGACAGTTTTGAGAAACGCGGCGATGATTTTGCCGATTGCGTTGCGGCGCTTTAAGCACTGTCGCGACACAGAAAAGACCCACTAAATCCATCCTTTGGGTGGGTCTTTTTGCTGGATTAATCTGCGGTTTTTGCGTAGACTTTTCCCCAGACCCGGCAAACGGGCGATCAGAGGCAGTATAGGCGGTACCCCATGACCGAGATGGTATATGGTTCTCTCCCCCATTCGGGCGGTGAACCCGTGCTCCCACGTTGGTGGCGCACAATTGATAAATGGACAGCAGTCTTTATTCTATTGCTCTTTGCAATTGGCATCCTTCTTGGGTTGGCTGCTTCTCCGCCTTTGGCCGAAAAGAACGGGTTTGCCCCGTTTCACTATGTTCAACGCCAAGCGTTTTTCGGGATGGTCGCCCTTGTGGTGATGATTTTCATTTCGATGATGTCGCCCGTTATGGTGCGCCGCCTTGGCGTTTTGGGCTTCGTTTGTGCCTTTGTTGCCCTGTTGTTTTTGCCCTTTTTGGGGACGGATTTTGGCAAGGGGGCGGTGCGTTGGTATTCCCTCGGTTTTGCCTCGGTTCAGCCGAGCGAGTTTCTCAAACCTGGTTTTGTGATTGTGACTGCGTGGTTGATGGCGGCAAGTCAGGAAATTAACGGCCCTCCTGGTAAAACCCTTTCGTTCGCTTTTCTGGTTTTTATCGTTGGTTTGCTTGCATTGCAGCCTGATTTTGGGCAAGCGGCGCTGGTTTTGTTTGGCTGGGGTGTGATGTATTTTGTGGCTGGCGCGCCGTTTTTATTGCTTATCGGCATGGCGGCTTTGGTGGTTTTGGGCGGCTCGTTTGCCTATAATAATTCCGAACACTTTGCCCGCCGTATCGATGGATTTTTAAATCCAGAAATTGATCCGACAACACAGATCGGTTACGCCACCAACGCCATTCAAGAGGGCGGATTCTTTGGAGTTGGTGTTGGCGAGGGGCAAGTGAAATGGTCACTGCCTGATGCGCACACCGATTTTATTATCGCCGTTGCGGCGGAAGAGTATGGTCTGTTGCTTGTTCTGGCGATCATTATGCTTTTTCTTGTAATTACAGTGCGCTCTCTCCTGCGGTTAATGCGCGAACGCGATCAGTTTACGCGACTGGCTGGCACAGGTTTGGCCTGTATGTTTGGCATCCAAGCCTTTGTGAATATGGGGGTTGCGGTGCGGCTTTTGCCCGCTAAGGGGATGACGCTTCCGTTTGTGAGTTATGGCGGCAGTTCTTTGGTCGCAGGTGGGATTGCACTTGGCATGTTGCTTGCGCTAACACGCAGTCGACCACAGGGCGTTATTGGCGACCATTTCGTTGGGCGTGGACGCGGAACTTTAGGGACGGATCAAGGTTAATGTCAGGACCACTTTTAATCATCGCTGCGGGCGGAACGGGCGGGCACATGTTCCCCGCACAGGCTTTAGCCGAAGCGATGTTGGCCAAAGGTTGGTCTGTAAAACTTTCGACCGATGCTCGCGGCGCGCGATATGCGGGCGGATTTCCACCAGACGTCGAGATCGAAACGCTCTCGAGCGCGACATTCGCGCGGGGCGGATTGTTGGCAAAGGCGATTGTGCCATTTCGTGTGTTCGGCGGAGTCCTCGCGGCGGTTTGGAAGATGTATCGTGATAAGCCTGCTGTTGTCGTGGGCTTTGGCGGATATCCGTCGATTCCGGCAGTTGCTGCAGCATGGATTTTGCGTCGCCCTCGAGCGTTGCACGAACAGAATGGCGTCCTTGGACGTGTGAATAAATTTTTTGCCAAACACGTGGATGCCGTGGCCTGTGGCACGTGGCCGACGGATCTTCCTGAGGGGGTTGAGGGGCACGAAGTTGGCAATCCGGTGCGCAGCGAGATTTTGGATCGCGCGGGGGCTGGGTACATAGAACCGGGTGATTATCCGATGTCGATCCTTGTGATGGGCGGAAGCCAAGGCGCGCGCATCCTTTCGGATATCGTTCCCGCAGCCATTGCCGCTTTGCCAGATAGCTTGCGCCGCAACATCCGTGTGGATCAACAAGCGCGCGAAGAAGATTTAGAGCGGGTCACTGCGTTTTATCGTGAGGCCGAAATCAAGGCGGACGTAAAGCCGTTTTTCAAAGACGTGCCGCGCAGAATGTCGGAATGCCAATTAGTCATTGCGCGTTCGGGCGCCAGTACGGTTGCTGATATTTCGATCATTGGTCGCCCCTCCATTTTGGTGCCTTATGCTGCCGCGACGGGGGATCACCAGACGGTGAATGCCCAAGGTTTGGTGGACGCGCAGGCCGCAAAACTCTTGCAGGAAGCCGATTTCACGGTCGAGAATTTGACCGCATCAATCTTAGGGGTAATCACCCATCCCGATAAAGCAAATTTGATGGCACGCGCAGCCCTTGGCTGTGGCAAGCCCGACGCGACTCAACGCCTTGTTGCGCTCGTCGACTCGCTCCGCGAACATCCCCTAAGCACCGAGGCTCACACATGAACCGTCAAGCGACCAAACTTCCCATCGAAATGGGTGCCATTCATTTTGTCGGGATTGGTGGTATTGGGATGTCGGGCATTGCAGAAATGCTTTTAGATCAAGGCTATCAGGTTCAAGGCAGTGACTTAAAAGCCAGCAAGATCACTGACCGTTTGGTCGGCCTTGGGGCGACAGTATTTTTTGGGCAAAAGGCCGAAAATCTCGAAAACGCCGAAGTGGTGGTTATTTCAAGCGCGATCAAGGCGGGTAATCCGGAGTTGGATGCCGCTCGCGCCACGGGGCTTCCCGTTGTGCGCCGTGCAGAAATGTTGGCCGAATTGATGCGGCTGAAATCCAATATCGCCGTTGCGGGAACGCATGGCAAAACAACAACGACGACTATGGTGGCCACGTTGCTGGATGCGGGCGGCCTTGACCCGACGGTGATCAATGGCGGTATTATTCACGCCTACGGGTCCAACGCGCGCATGGGTACGGGCGAGTGGATGGTGGTCGAGGCCGACGAGAGTGACGGAACTTTTAACCGTCTTCCGGCCACCATTGCGATCGTCACAAATATCGATCCCGAGCACATGGAGCATTGGGGTGATTTCGATACTCTGCGCCAAGGTTTCCTTGATTTCGTGTCAAATATTCCCTTCTACGGCGTTGCGGTTTGTTGCACGGATCACCCCGAAGTTCAGTCCCTTGTGGGCAAAATAACCGACCGCCGCGTGATCACATTTGGGTTCAACGCCCAAGCGGATGTACGTGCGACCAACCTGAAATATAAAGAGGGCGTGGCGCATTTCGACATCGCGTTGAAGGCCGAAAATCTGGTGATTGAGGATTGCTCCTTGCCAATGCCGGGGGACCACAATGTGTCCAACGCGCTTTCGGCTGTCGCGGTCGCGCATCATTTGGGTGTTTCGCCCGCAGACATCAAAACGGCTTTGAAAAACTTTGCCGGCGTGAACCGTCGTTTTACCAAGGTTGGTGAAGTGAATGGGGTCACAATCATCGACGATTATGGGCACCACCCCGTGGAGATTGCGGCGGTGCTTAAAGCGGCGCGGCAGGCCACATCCCATACCGAAGGCGCGCGCGTTATTGCGGTGCATCAACCGCACCGTTACAGCCGCTTGCATACTTTGTTTGAGGATTTCTGTACCTGCTTCAACGACGCGGATGTAGTCGGCATTTCCGATGTTTTCTCGGCGGGTGAAGACGTGATTGAGGGCGCGACCCGTGATGATCTGATTGCGGGCCTTATTCGTCACGGCCACCGCCACGCGCGCGCCGTCACCAGCGAAGAGGATTTGGTGCGTCTTGTGCGTGAGCAAACCAAACCCGGCGATATGGTGGTGTGTTTGGGGGCGGGGACGATTTCGGCTTGGGCAAATAATCTTCCAAACCTCATGAAAGACTAGGTAACACAGGGGCAAGAACATGGATTTAGGAATGCCGGTCTCAGGATTTCTAGCGCTGCTATGGCTTCTGATTGCCAACGTCGTTGGCTTTTTTCCGAGCAAAAAGAAACATTGGCCCGCAGCTTATATCCTTATGAGCATCGGTCTGCCTGTAACAATTTATCTGTTTTATGAAAGCGGATTCTGGATAGGGGTGCTTTTCCTAATTGCTGCGGGCTCGATTTTTAGATGGCCATTGATTTTTCTCCTCCGTCGCCTTGGTCTTCTGAAAGCCCCGTCTTAGGGCTGGAAACGCCTCTGTTTCGCGCTATAACCACCGAAATTATAACGGGCGCATAACATGACTCTTGATCCCAATTCCTTGCCGCAGGTGCGCGGTGTTCTGACTTTTGACAAGGACCTCTCGGGGTTGACGTGGTTGCGTGTAGGCGGGCCTGCGGATGTTTTATTTCAGCCTGCGGACATTGAAGATTTGCAACATTTTCTGCGCGAATTGCCGCGCGATATCCCTGTATTTCCGATGGGAGTCGGTAGCAATCTGATTGTGCGCGACGGGGGTATTCGCGGTGTGGTGATCCGTCTTGGGCGTGGCTTCAATGGGATTGAAATTGACGGCCAAAATGTGACCGCGGGGGCGGCGGCGTTGGATGCGCATGTCGCGCGAAACGCGGCGGCCGAGGGCGTTGATCTCACGTTCTTGCGCACTATCCCGGGTGCAATTGGCGGTGCTGTTGCGATGAACGCGGGATGCTATGGGCGCTACATGGCGGATGTATTTCAGTCGGCACGGATTGTGACGCGGGAGGGCGAAGTCAAAACGCTCTCAAACGCGGAGTTGACGTTTGCCTATCGCAATTCTGCTCTGCCGGAGGGCGCGGTTTTGGTTGATGCAATTTTGTGTGGCGAGCGAGGGGATTCGACAACGCTTGAGACCTTAATGGCGGCGCAACTCAAAAAACGCGACGAAACCCAGCCCACCAAAGACCTCACGGCTGGAAGTACCTTTCGAAATCCAGCTGGTTTTAGTTCCACTGGTCAGGCCGATGATGTGCATGATTTGAAGGCTTGGAAGGTTATTGATGACGCCGGAATGCGCGGTGCGCGACGGGGCGGGGCGGTTATGAACGAGATGCACAGCAACTTCTTGACCAATGCGGGGGGCGCGACGGCTGCTGATTTGGAAGAATTGGGCGAAGAAGTACGAAAAAAGGTTTTCAAAAACAGTTCAATAGAGTTAGTATGGGAAATTAAGCGCATCGGCGAACCGACGGCCCCGTAAATTTCGAATATTTTCTGGCAAACCGGTTAAAACAGACGCGCAAATGAAGAACTAGCGGCAGATCCGCGTAGATTCTGGCACAGGAAAAGCCAAGCTACGCATCAAAAACATAAAACGAACTATCTGGATTCGGGCGTTCTGCGTTTGAAATCTTGAGTAGAATCAGATGCCCAAAATCGGGCGCACCAAGATCCTCATAGAAGGGTCGCAAATGATAAGAGGCGGGCATGTCGAGCGGGGCATCCCAAAAAGTGGCAGTATTGCTGGGAGGACCTTCTGCGGAACGCGAAGTTTCTCTCTCAAGTGGGCGCGGTTGCGCAGCTGTACTTAGGGACGAAGGATTTGAGGTAGTTGAACTGGACGCGGGTCCGGACCTAGCTGCACGTCTTCTTGAGATCGCCCCAGAAGTTGTTTTCAACGCGTTGCATGGGCGTTGGGGCGAGGATGGATGCGTCCAAGGTTTGCTCGAATGGCTCAAAATCCCCTATACACATTCCGGCGTTTTGGCTTCGGCTCTCGCGATGGATAAGGAACGCTCCAAGGAAATGTTTCGCGCGGCGGGTTTGCCCGTTTGCGAGAGCGGTCTTTTTGCAAAATCCGAAGTTTCCGCGCGCCACGTGATGGCACCTCCCTACGTGGTGAAGCCAAATAACGAAGGCTCCTCCGTTGGCGTTTATCTGGTGGCCGAGGGTGCGAATACCCCGCCAACCCTTTCTGATGATATGCCCGAAATCGTCATGGTCGAGGCCTTCGCGCCGGGCCGTGAATTAACCACAACGGTCGTTGGCGACCGTGCCCTTGGAGTGACGGATATCCTGACCGATGGCTGGTACGATTACGATGCGAAATATGTGCCCGGCGGCTCTCGTCATGTGGTGCCTGCCGATCTTCCGCCCGAGATCACCGCAGCGTGCCTGGACTATGCCCGCCGGGCCCATGTGGCCTTGGGATGTCGCGGCGTGACGCGTACAGATTTCCGCTGGGATGAAGTGCGTGGCCTTGACGGGTTGATCCTGTTGGAAACCAATACCCAGCCCGGAATGACTCCAACGTCACTGACACCTGAACAGGCAGATGTGTTTGGCATCGGGTTTGGCGGGTTGTGTCGTTGGCTGGTGGAGGATGCATCATGTCAGAGGTAGGCTTTAATTCTGGCGCGCGTCAGGTCGCAGGTCTCTCTTCGCGTCGCACCCAATCCCCTAAACGTGACCCCGCCCCAAGCCGTGTCGCCTATCGCGCCCAGCGGCTTTGGCTCACACCGACGTTTCGTAAAATTGTGCGTGTTGGCTTGCCCGTTTTGGTTGTAAGTATGATTACTGGGGGCCTATTGGCGAGTGCCGATCGTCGGCAGGCGATTGTGGATTGGTCGCTGCAATTGCGCGAGGATATTGAGCATCGCCCCGCATTTATGGTGCATATGATGGCCGTGGACGGGGCTTCGATTGAGCTTGCCGAAGATATTCGCGAAGTTTTCCCTCTGGATTTTCCGATGAGTTCGTTTGATCTGGATTTGCAGCAAATGCATGCGGCTATTTCCGAACTTGATGCGGTGGCCTCGGTGAATGTGCAGGTGCGCGTTGGCGGCGTATTGCAGGTGAGCGTCGATGAGCGCGTGCCGGTAATTGTTTGGCGCGGCACGGACGCGGTTGAATTGTTAGATGCCGAAGGGCATCGGGTTGTACAGGTGCCCGCGCGGGCATCGCGCCCTGATTTGCCGTTGGTGACGGGATTTGGTGCCGATAAAGCCATTCCAGAAGCCCTTGAACTGTTGGCCTCTGCGGCTCCGATTTACGATCACGTGCGCGGTCTTGTGCGGGTGGGCGAGCGTCGGTGGGACCTTGTATTGGACAATGGCCAACGGGTTCTTTTGCCCGAAACAAATCCCCGCCAAGCGCTGCACCGCGTGATTGCGCTGAATACAGTCAGGGATTTGTTGGCGCGCAACGTGGCCGTCATTGATATGCGGCTTGAAAAGCGCCCAACCCTTCGCCTTAAAGAGCCTGTTCCAGATGTCTCGCCCGAAGATGCCCCCATTATTAATAGCGGAGCCCAGTATCCATGACCGATCTTTACCAAAGCCAACGAGCGATGCGCAACATGAGAGAAGCCGCCATGCAGCGCGGTGTTGTGGCAATTTTGGATGTGGGAACGTCGAAAATCGCCTGTTTGATATTGCGCTTTGACGGACCGGAAAAACCCCACGATTTTGATGGTGTTGGCTCGATGGCAGGGCAGAGCAGTTTTCGGGTTATTGGAGCGGCGACCACGCGGTCGCGTGGGGTGAGTTTCGGGGAAATTGACGCAATGGCCGAAACAGAGCGTGCCATTCGCACCGCTGTTCAAGCCGCACAAAAAATGGCCAATCTGCGGGTCGATCACGTGATCGCGTGTTTTTCGGGCGCACGGCCACGGTCCTATGGGTTGGCGGGTAGCATCGATGTTCAGGAACGGACCGTCAGCGAACAGGATGTCGCACGTGTTTTGGCGGCCTGTGAAGTGCCGGAGTTCGGGGCAGGGCGCGAAGTTTTACATGCCCAACCGGTGAATTTTGCGCTGGACCACCGCACGGGTCTTGGCGATCCACGCGGGCAAATAGGCAATCGTTTGGCAGCGGATATGCATGTTTTGACCGTTGACGCGAATGCCATTCAAAATCTGATTTATTGTATCAAACGGTGCGATCTCGAACTCGCGGGTATGGCCTCGAGTTCATATGCTTCGGCGATTTCGGCCTTGGTTGAGGACGAGCAAGAGCTTGGCGCGGCCTGTATCGATTTGGGTGGCGGTTCTACGGGGCTGTCGATTTTCATGAAAAAACACATGATCTATTCTGACTCGGTTCGACTGGGGGGCGATCACATCACCAACGATATTTCCAAAGGCCTTCAAGTGCCGATGGCAACTGCGGAACGGATCAAAACCCTGTTTGGTGGCGTTGTCGCCACGGGAATGGACGACCGCGAAAAAATTGAAGTTGGTGGGGACTGCGGCGATTGGGAAAAAGACCGTCGTACCGTTAGTCGCGCTGAATTGATCGGGATTATGCGACCACGGGTCGAGGAAATTCTCGAGGAGACGCGGGCGCGTCTTGAGGCCGCCGGATTTGATCACCTGCCAAGCCAGCAAATTGTTCTGACCGGCGGTGGAAGCCAAATTCCCGGCCTTGATGGTTTGGCCACGCGCATCCTAGGACAGCGCGTGCGGATGGGGCGTCCGCTACGGGTTCAGGGCTTGCCTCAATCGGCTACGGGGGCGGCTTTTGCCTCCTCGGTTGGGCTGTGTTTGTTTGCTGCAAACCCGCAAGATGAGTGGTGGGACTTCGATATTCCCACAGAACGGTATCCAGCACGGTCGGTAAAACGCGCCGTGAAATGGTTCAAAGATAATTGGTAAACGCAAAATATGGTAGTTTCGGCAAGATATCGCCAAACTTTTCGGCCTGACGGACTATATTTTGTGTCATTAACGCGTTTTTTTCGTGACGTTTGACAAATTTCTCGATAAAATCGGTGCAAATCAGGCAAATTTGTCGCCCCGGGACGGGTGGCACTGTATCACAGGCGGACCAGTCGATGACTTTAAATCTTAGTATTCACGAGCAAGACGATCTCAAACCACGGATCACCGTTTTCGGTGTTGGTGGAGCCGGCGGTAACGCCGTAAACAACATGATCGACAAACAACTCGATGGTGTTGAGTTTGTGGTCGCGAATACCGACGCCCAAGCGTTGCAGCAGAGCAAATCCACAGCACGCATTCAAATGGGCATCAAGGTCACTGAAGGTCTGGGCGCGGGGGCACGGCCTTCCGTAGGTTCCGCCGCTGCTGAAGAAAGCATCGAACAGATCGTTGACCACCTCGCGGGCGCGCACATGTGCTTCATTACCGCAGGTATGGGGGGCGGTACCGGAACCGGCGCGGCGCCAATCATCGCGCAGGCCGCGCGCGAGTTGGGTGTTTTGACCGTAGGCGTTGTGACCAAACCGTTCCAATTCGAGGGCGCGAAACGGATGCGTCAAGCCGAAGAGGGCGTTGAAGCGCTGCAAAAAGTTGTCGATACCCTGATCATCATTCCGAACCAAAACCTATTCCGTTTGGCGAATGAAAAAACAACATTTACCGAAGCCTTTAGTCTTGCGGACGACGTTCTGTATCAAGGTGTCAAAGGTGTAACCGACCTTATGGTTCGCCCCGGCATCATCAACCTCGACTTTGCAGATGTGCGTTCCGTGATGGACGAAATGGGCAAAGCGATGATGGGAACGGGCGAAGCCACAGGCGAAGATCGCGCCGTTCAAGCCGCCGAAAAAGCCATCGCGAACCCCTTGCTTGACGAAATTAGCCTGCGCGGCGCACGCGGCGTTCTTATCAATATTACAGGTGGCTACGACCTCACATTGTTCGAACTCGACGAAGCGGCCAACCGCATTCGCGAGGAAGTCGATCCAGAGGCGAACATCATCGTTGGCTCGACTTTGGACACTGAAATGGAAGGCGTCATGCGCGTTTCCGTAGTGGCCACTGGAATTGACGCCCGTGTCGGCGCCGGAGAAGTTCCCGTAGCGCGTCGTTCCCTCGCAGAACCGTTGAAGCATTCCTCACTTGCCGATGAAGTTGCTCAAGAATTGAGCCAAGCCGCAGAAGCACAAGGCAAAGAGCCTTCCTTGTTTGCGGAGCCGGAAGCTGAAAAAGAAACGCCTTCTTTCTTTGCGCCAACTCCACGGGCCAAGGAAGAAGTTCCTGCTCCGGCATACCAACCGCAACAACAAGCGGCTCCTTCGCCTCAGTTTGCTGAAGAGCCAGTACGGTTTGAGAACGAAGCCGAAGGTTTTGTCGCTCCTAAACCCAGGACACCGGGAACGCCTTCTCCTGAAGCGTTGGATCGTCTTCGCGCCGCGGCTTCGAAGGTTCCGCATGCTCCGGCTGGCTATGGTCAAACTGCAGCAAAACCTGCTCCTCAGCCACAAGCTGAACCTGAAAAACCACGCTTTGGGATCAACTCTTTGATCAACCGAATGACAGGCCACGCAGCCGAGGAGGGCGCGCGTACAGCCACTGCACGCCAGCAACCACAGGTGCAGGCCCCCGTTGCTGAAACCGAACATGAGCCGGATCCTGAGCAAGAGCGTATCGACATTCCAGCGTTTTTGCGCCGCCAAGCTAACTAAATATTTCAACAGTTGTAACAATTGGGCTGCCCCTCGGGGCGGCCCTTTTTTGTTTAATTACAATGTGTTGCGTATTTTTGCGCAAACAACCGCCTAGGTGAAAAGCGCATGTTTCATTCAGTTACAAAGATTGAATTGTACATAACACAGTGGGAGCTTATCTCTCCTGTGTCGGAGCAAAGAACGTTCCGAGGCCGTTATGGAGCATCCATTGCAAACTACTTTGAACAAGCCAATTACATTTCGCGGAATAGGTCTCCACTCTGGGGCCCCTGTTCGCATGGTTGTAAAACCGGCGGCAGTGGATAGCGGAATTTGGTTTGTCAGGAGCGACCTTGAAGGGGATAACCGTATCCCCGCGTTATATGATGCGACGACGCCTGCGCAGCTTTGCACCCGTGTCGCAAATGCCTCTGGCGCTTCCGTTTCAACGATCGAACATATCATGGCCGCGCTCGCAGGGTGTGGCGTACAAAACGCTGTGATCGACGTAGACGGCCCAGAAATCCCCGTTCTCGACGGAAGTTCCGCCGAATTTGTGACCGCTATTTTAATGGTCGGGCGCAAGGATCTTAAAGCACCAATCCGAGCGTTGAAGATTTTGAAAACTGTGGAAGTACGTGACGGCGACGCAATCGCCCGTATCGAGCCCGCAGAAACTTTGCATATCGATTTCCACATTCGTTTCAATGACGCTGCCATTGGCAAACAAGATAAGAAACTTAGCATGGCAAATGGCGCTTTTGTGCGCGAACTTTGCGATAGCCGGACTTTTTGTCGACAATCTGATGTCGATGCGATGCGTGCCGCAGGGCTTGCTTTGGGCGGTTCTGTGAAGAATGCCGTTGTGATTGATGGTGATGACGTCTTGACGCCTGGTGGCCTACGTCACCGCGACGAGGCTGTGCGCCACAAAATGCTCGACGCGTTAGGCGATCTTGCCCTCGCTGGCGGACCCATTTTGGGGCGCTACACAGGGATTCGCGCGGGGCATGCCCTCACCAACAAACTCCTCAGAGCAATTTTTGCAGACGCCAATGCTTGGGAATGGGTGAAATGCGACGCCCGCGTCTCTGCGCGTTTGCCCGGCGCTGGCCTGCACGCCACCGATATCCCGATTGCGGCCGAATAAATCCCTTCCTAATGTAACGTAAAGACGTTTTGCCTAGGATTTTTCTGTGCTAGAACGGCGTGAGGTTTGGGGTTTTCCCCTTCGAACAGATTTTAAAGGTGGCGCTGAATGAGACGCGCAGCGGCTTGGCCAACTCGAATTACTTTGCTTTGCGGTCTCACGTTGTTGATGGCCTGCGGCGGCAATTCCAGCAAAGATATCCCCCTCGAGACGTTTACTCCCGAGGAGATTTATACTCGTGCGGAATTTGATCTTGAGGCGGGTGACCCCGAAGAAGCCGCGCGGCTGTTTGGCGAAGTTGAACGCCTTTACCCCTATTCCGAATGGGCAAAACGCGCATTGATCATGCAAGCGTTCTCCTATCATCGCGATCAGGACTATGAAAATAGCCGTATCGCGGCACAACGTTTCATTGATTTCTACCCCGCTGAGGAGGATGTTGCTTACGCGCAATTCCTTTTGGCGCTGTCCTACTACGACCAAATTGATGACGTTGGCCGCGATCAGGGCCTCACGTATCAAGCGTTGCAGCAATTGCGACTGGTAATCGAACGTCATCCAGACAGCGAATATGCGCGGTCAGCGATTCTGATGTTTGATCTCGCGTTTGATCATCTTGCGGCCAAAGAAATGGAAATTGGGCGCTACTACCTCAAAAAAGGACACTACGCTGCGGCGATCAATCGATTCCGTGTTGTGATCGAGGACTTCCAAACCACAAGTCACACTCCAGAGGCCTTGATGCGCCTCGTTGAGAGCTACTTGGCCTTGGGGTTTGTCGAAGAAGCTCAAACGGCTGCCGCCATTCTTGGATATAACTTCCGATCCACGGTTTGGTACCAAGACAGCTATGAATTGCTAAAAGGGCAAGGCCTTGAACCTGGGTTGTTTGGCGCGAATTGGATGGGTAAATTCTATCGCCAAGCTATTCGTGGCGAATGGCTGTAATTCTGCGAGATTTGCTGTGCTGCGCGGCTTAGAAATTCGAGACATGTTAATCATTGACCGGTTGGAACTTGAGTTCCAGCCGGGGTTAAATGTATTGACGGGAGAAACGGGTGCGGGAAAATCTATCCTATTGGATTCACTCGGTTTTGTTCTTGGTTGGCGCGGGCGTGCGGAGCTTGTTCGCGCCGGGGCCGAGCAAGGGGAAGTGACCGCGAGCTTTGAATTGCAGGACGATCATGCCGCATGGGGTGTCCTGCGCGACGCTGGGTTTCCAACCGCTGACGGAGAACTCATCCTACGGCGGATAAATACCAATGAAGGGCGTAAAACGGCGTGGATCAATGATCGGCGCTGTTCGGGAGAAGTGCTACGAGCCTTGTCGGAAACCCTCGTCGAATTGCACGGCCAGCACGATGATCGTGGCTTGCTCAACCCGCGCGGTCATCGTCAGATTTTGGACACCTACGCCACCTTGGATGGCGAACTTTCCGACGTGCGTTTGAAGTGGCGTGGGTTAAACGACGCCACAAAAGAATTGGAGAAGGCTGAGGCACATTTGGCCGAAATTCGCAAAGAAGAAGACTTCCTACGTCATGCTGTAGAGGAGCTGGATTTGCTCGCTCCCATGGCCGGAGAAGAACCAGAACTCGATACTTTGCGCCGTCAATTACAGGCCGCAGAACGGGTTTTGGACGACATCAATAAGGCGAATATGGCCTTGGGCGGCCACGGAGCGGAGGCGCAAATTTCCAATGCTATGAACTGGTTGGAGGATTCCGCCCTACAAATTGACGGCCAACTTGACGAAGCAATTGCCGCGTTGGGGCGCGCAATGGCTGAACTTTCGGATGCCATTCAGGCTGTCGATAGCACGGTTGAGCATCTGCGGTTTAACCCCATTGATTTGGAGGAAACCGAAGAGCGTCTTTTCGCCATTCGCGGGTTGGCGCGCAAGTACGAAGTATTGCCTGATGAGTTGGGCGCCCATGCGGATTCCCTGCGCCTTCGGCTTGAGACGTTAGACCAAAGTGTGGGCAATATGGCAGGTTTGAAGCGGGCCGTGGTCACCGCTCAATCTGCATATGATCTCGCGGCCCAAGACCTGTCAGAAAAGCGCGTTGACGCCGCCCGTAAACTGGATGCGGCTATGGCCAAGGAACTTGCGCCGCTCAAAATGGAGCGGGCTGTTTTTGCCACCGAAATTTCCGCCACAGAGCCGGGTCCAGAAGGGCAAGATGAAGCGATTTTTACCGTTGCCACCAATCCCGGTGCGCCGTCGGGGCCACTCAATAAAATTGCATCTGGCGGGGAGCTTTCTCGGTTTCTTCTGGCGTTGAAGGTTTGTCTCACTTCCGAAACGCGCGGAACCACAATGATTTTTGACGAAATCGACCGCGGGGTCGGTGGGGCGACGGCAGATGCCGTTGGGCGCCGTTTGGCTGAGTTGGCGACGCTGGGGCAAATCCTTGTTGTGACTCACTCGCCGCAAGTCGCGGCCCTTGGCGCGCATCACTGGCGGGTTCAGAAATCGGTCGAGGATGGCATGACTCTTTCCACGGTTGTTGCTTTGGGGACAGATGAACGTGTGGATGAAGTGGCACGGATGCTGTCAGGCGATAGGATCACAGATCAGGCCCGCGCGGCCGCAAAAACTCTGCTTGCCGGATAGCATATTTCACACATTTTTTGCTTAATTTTTGGCTTTGAACGCGTGTTCTTTGACCTATTCTAGCATTAGGGCACGATTTTTCCCGGATTGAGGATGCCCGTTGGATCAAGTGCATTTTTGATTTGGCCCATCAAATCCCACGCCTCCTGACCGTGTTCCTGCGCCATGAGGTGCCGCTTCCCAAGGCCGATTCCGTGCTCGCCCGTGATGGTGCCACCCAAGGATATAGCGCGTTCGGCCATGGCCTGAGCGAGGCGTTTTGCCTCGGCCACTTCGCCTTCATTCTCGCGGTCGATTAGCAGGATGGCGTGGAAGTTGCCGTCGCCCACGTGCCCCAAGATTGGACCAATGAGCGGTGAGGCATCAATATCCGCGCGGGTTTCGCGTACGGCTTTTGCAAGTTGAGAAATCGGAACGCAAACATCGGTGACGAGGGCGAAAGCGCCCGGTCGCAATGCCAAACACGCATAGTAGGCATTGTGGCGAATGCGCCAAAGAGCAGTGCGGTCTTCGGGTTTGTCGGACCAGTCAAAACCAGTGCCCCCCATTTCCTCAACGATCTCTCCAAACCTTTTGGCATCCTCGGCGACGGCGCGCTCGGAGCCGTGAAACTCCACCAGTAAATGTGGAGTCTCGGGCAATTTTGTGCCTGCGTAGGCGTTGAATGCCCCTGCGGTGGCCGCATCGACGAATTCTATACGAGCCATTGGAATGCCATACTGGATGGTCGTAATCACCGTTTCAATAGCGGCATCCATATTCTCAAATGCGCATGAAGCGGCGGAAATGGCCTCGGGTTGGCTTTGCAAGCGCAGGGTCAGCGAGGTGATGATTCCAAGTGTCCCCTCACTGCCCAAAAACAGCGCCGTGAGGTCGTAGCCCGAGGATGATTTACGCACTGGGCCACCCGTTTTGACAATCCGTCCGTCAGCCAGAACCACGGTTAAGCCAAGGACATTGTCGCGCATGGTTCCATAACGCACGCTGGTCGTGCCGCTGGCGCGGGTGGCGGCCATGCCTCCAAGCGACGCATTTGCCCCTGGATCGACGGGAAAAAACAAACCCGTTGTGCGAAGCTCTTGGTTAAGAGACTCGCGCGTTATTCCCGGTCCAACGGTCACGGCAAAATCTTCGATCCGAAGGTCGCCTATTTGGCTCATCCGGATCATATCAAGGCAAATACCGCCCTGTGTCGCCAGCGCGTGCCCCTCAAGAGAAGTGCCTGCGCCCCACGCCACGACTGGGCAATCCTCAGCATGACAAATTTTTAGGATCTCTGAAACCTCTAGGGTGGTATCAGGATAGGCTACAGCATCAGGCGGGGTGAGTGGGAAATATGTTTCGCTCTGCCCGTGGTTGTTCAGATCGGACTTGGAACGAGAGAGGCGATCGCCTAACAGTAAAGATAGCTTGGTTAAAGCGGAATGAATGGTCATCGCGGCCCCTCTATTTACACCACGCATGAGCCTAGGCGATGTTATACGCTGGGGAAACCCTATCGAGGGAAAACGCGCAGAAAGAGCAAAGAAAACCGTCTATGTCGTCAATGATTAAATCCTATACTTCACAGATTCTGCAGAGCCTTATTGATGCGGCGCGCCATGTGCGTCATCAGGGTCCTTCGCAAATTCAGTTTTGGTTTATTGCTTTGGTGATAGGCGTGGTTGCTGGGACGACGGCGCTCTATTTTCGAAAATCAATTACAAAACTCCAGAATTACTTTTATGCTAGCGATGATCTTGGCAGCCAATATGCGTTTGTCACCGATTTACCGTGGTACTGGATTCTCCTTATTCCGACCATCGGCGGCCTCCTTGTTGGGCTAATTCTAAATCACTTTACCGCGGACGGGCGCGTACGTTCTGTGGCGGATGTCATCGAGGGAGCGGCTCTGCACAATGGGCGTGTTGAGATCAAAGAGGGCCTTGCGAGCGGGCTCGCTTCTTTGATCACGCTATCTTCCGGTGGATCGTCCGGACGCGAAGGGCCTGTGGTTCACCTCGCCGGAGTGGTTTCGACATGGGTGTCCAATCGGATTAGCGCTGACGGAATTACAGCACGCGATTTGCTGGGATGTGCCGTCGCTGGGGCCGTTTCCGCGAGCTTTAACGCGCCCATCGCGGGTGCCCTCTTTGCCCTCGAAGTGATTTTAAGGCATTTTGCAGTCCACGCCTTCGCCCCGATCGTTATTGCATCGGTCGCTGGAACGGTGGTGAGCAGGCTTGAGTTTGGAAATGTCACAGAATTCACCTTGCTGCGCCAGGGAGAATTGGCATTCTACGTTGAATTACCCGCGTTCCTAATCCTTGGTTTGATTTGTGGCATCGTCTCTGTTGTGCTAATGAAATCAATCTTCTGGGCCGATGATATTGGTACCGTTGTTCAGGAGAACCTCCGGATACCGCGTTGGTTTCGCCCCGCAATTGCAGGGGCAATGCTGGGTGTTATCGCAATTTGGTTTCCGCATATTATCGGCGTTGGATATCAAACGACCTCGGCGGCGCTGACAGGAAACCTCGTTTTTCAAACGGCGATTATGTTCGCCGTTATCAAAACTATTGCCGTATCAATCACTATGGCAGGGCGCATGGGCGGTGGTGTTTTTTCGCCTGCATTGATGGTTGGCGCGTTGACTGGACTTGCCTTTGGGATCTTAGCGACAAGCATTTTTCCAAACGTGAGCGGTTCGGAAACTATTTACGCTTTGGCAGGCATGGGGGCGGTTGCGGCCGCAGTTCTCGGCGCGCCAATTTCCACAACGTTGATTGTGTTTGAACTGACGGGTGACTGGCAAACGGGACTTGCCGTGATGGTTGCCGTTTCCATGTCGACGGCTCTGTCGAGTCGCTTCGTAGACAAGAGCTTTTTCCTTACCTTGCTGGAACGTCGTGAGGTTCATATTGCGTCGGGTTCAGGTGAATATTTACTGTCAAAAATCGGCGTTTCTTCAATTATTCGCACGAATGACCACCCGCGTGCAGCTGATATTGACGTCTGCGCCGCCATGGTGGAGGAGGGGAAGTCGGTGCGTTTCGACGCAACATTGGAAGACATTTTACCGATGTTCAAAATGAAAAACTATGAATTTTTACCTGTTCGAAACGCGGAAGGCACGGCGATAGGAGCCGTTTTCCATATCGATGCTATCACGGCCTACAATGAAATTTTGCTCAGCACCGCCATTGAGGAGCATTCCTAAAGCTGTTCAACCGCCACATTTTCCCCCGAAAAGGCCAGATATCCAGCGATGTCTCTTACACCCAAGTTGGGCGTTTCATAACACCAAACAGCATCTTGGATCACCGTGCTTTTCGTGTGGATTGAGTAATAGGTCGCCACGCCTTTATGTGGGCAAATCGTGGTGCGTTCACTCGCTTCAAGCATCGCCATTGCCACGTCTTGTTTCGGGAAATAGATGACAGGTGGATAGTCGCCCTCGGTCAAGAAAAGAGCGTTATGGCTCTCGCCCAAAACGGCTCCCCCGGCACGGACCACACAAAGTGATTTGGCGGGTTTAACAGAAATATTTGGCGCCTTGCCCGTGTTGGGAAGGGGCGCGCAAGCAGTTTGAAGCCACGTAAGTGTAGTCGGCGAAACCTTGTCTTGGAGGCGTTGAAGAACGTCATAATGATAATAGTCCACCCACGCGCGTTCAGATTTTGTCAGCATATCGACCAAAATTAAACGGCGATCAAAGGGGGTAAAAGTTTGGGTGCGGAATTTCAAAAACTCACGCTCAGGATCTCCAGAAGGGCGCGTGGGCGCAGCCTCAACAACGACCAAGTTTTCCAACCGAATGCCAAAAGAACCTTCGCGATAGTATCCCGGTTCATTTGAAAGGATCATGCCCTCTTCAAGCGGCACTTTTCCTGTTTTTGACAAGCGTTGTGGGCCTTCGTGAACCGAAAGATAACTGCCTACGCCATGTCCGGTTCCGTGGTTGAAATCCTGCCCTGCGGCCCAAAGAGCAACCCGTGCAAGCGGGTCGAGGTCGCTGCCGGAGGTTCCGCGTGGAAATTGCACTTGGCTGATGGCGATAAGGCCTTGCAAGACGCGGGTATAGCAAGTTTTTTCGTTTTTTCCGACGTCGCCAATCGCGATGGTGCGGGTGATATCGGTGGTCCCGTCTTGGTACTGGCCGCCACTGTCCACCAAAAGGAGTTCGCCCAGATTTGCCGCGCGATTTGTCTCATTTGAGACTCGATAATGCATGATCGCCCCATGTGGGCCGGCGCCGGTAATTGTCTCGAAGCTGATCTCACGCAACTCATTGCTGGATGTACGAAAGCCCTCAAGCTTTTTGGTTACATCGATTTCCGTCAACTCACCGTTGGGTGCTTCGGCGTCGAGCCACGCGAGGAATTCCGCCATCGCGATGCCATCCCGCACCTGTGCCGCATCCGCGCCAGAAATTTCGACGGGGTTCTTACAAGCTTTGGCAAGCGCACAAGGATCATCGTCATGTACAATCTTTGCGGTTTTTAACAGTTTTTCAATAGCATAGGGCGCTGTTGCAGGGTCGATTTGGGTGGCTCCCGTGAGGGTCCCTAGGACAGTTCCGAGGCTGGCTTCGGGATGAATTCGGACACCCGTTCCCAGATGGACCTCCAGTTCAACAAACTTCTCAGGGGCGGCAAAGACGTCTACGCTGGCGTCGGCGTGTAATATACACATGCCTTGGACAACGGGATTGCGCGCAATGTCGGAACCACGAATATTGAGCAGCCAGCACAAACTGTCCGGTTGCGTGATGACGAGGTGTTCAATCCCGTTCTCGGTCATGATCTCGACCAGACGCAAACGTTTACTTTCGCTTTTTTCGCCAGAAAATTTAAGGGGGTGGGCGATGGCGGCGGTGCTTGGCGGGGCGGGGCGGTCGCTCCAAATATCGTTGACTAAATTGTTTTCCAGAGGCCACATTTGCACGTTCGAACCATCGAGAGTGCGTTTCAAATCGGCAATTTGTTTTACCGTGTGTAGCCAAGTATCAAACCCAATCCGGCTACCCGTTGGTGCATGTTCTGCAAGCCACGCGCCGAGGGAAGTTTCGGGCCACGAAACGGGGGTAAAATGGGCCAAGTCGACTTGGGATTTAACTTGCGTGCGATAGCGCCCGTCAATGAATACGCCCGCGCGATCCTTGAGGGCAGCGCAAAAGCCAGCGGAGCCTGTAAACCCAGTCAGCCAAGAAAGGCGCGCATCGCAATCGGCAACGTATTCGCCCTGAAACCGGTCAGCGCGTGGCACAAGGTAGCCGCTTACCCCCTCAGTGGCCATACGCTCCCGTAAGGCGGCCAAACGCGCGGGGCCATGTTCGGGGTGCGAGGTGTTCTCGAAGGATTGAAACATGGGGCGTCCTTTTTGTTGGTTTGGTCGACGTTCGCCTATTTGCGGACTTTGCTAATTCCCATTATCCGAGCGCGTGCACGAGGATCGTTGTCAAAGAGCGCGGCGAGTTGTTCCGTCATCGCGCCTGCAAGTTGCTCAACATCCGTGATCGTCACCGCGCGGTCATAATAACGCGTCACGTCATGGCCGATTCCGATGGCCAAAAGCTCGACCATTTTACGCTTTTCAACCATCGCGATCACGTCCCGAAGGTGTTTTTCAAGGTAATTTGGCGGATTTACCGAAAGGGTGCTGTCGTCCACGGGGGCTCCGTCGCTGATAACCATCAGGATTTTGCGGGCTTCGGGGCGGGAAATCATACGGCGGTGCGCCCATTCGAGTGCCTCGCCATCGATGTTTTCCTTCAGTAATCCTTCTTTCATCATCAACCCCAAATTGGGGCGGGTACGGCGCCACGGGGCGTCGGCAGATTTATAAATGATGTGGCGCAAGTCATTGAGGCGACCGGGTTGTTGTGGGCGTCCTTGGGCGAGCCAGCTTTCACGGGCTTGGCCGCCTTTCCACGCGCGTGTAGTAAAGCCGAGGATTTCCACTTTGACTGAGCAGCGCTCCAAAGTCCGCGCAAGAACGTCTGCACAGATCGCCGCAATCGAGATTGGCCGCCCGCGCATGGAGCCAGAGTTGTCGATCAAAAGCGTCACACAGGTATCACGGAATTCGGTGTCTTGCTCGACCTTGAAGGAGAGCGGCGTGGTGGGGTTTGCGATCACGCGCGCAAGGCGGCCCGCGTCCAGCATACCCTCTTCTTGGTCGAAATCCCAACTGCGGTTTTGCTGCGCTTGAAGGCGGCGCTGCAACTTATTGGCAAGGCGCGAAACTGCCCCTTTGAGCGGGTCGAGTTGCTGGTCGAGATAGGCCCGCAGGCGCTCAAGTTCGGCAGGTTCTGCGAGGTCCTCGGCGCGGATTTCTTCGTCATTTTCGGTGGAAAACACGAGATATTCGGGGTCGGCGTCCGAATGCCCAGCGGGGGGAGGCGGGTCCATCGGGGCGTCGCCCTCTGGCATTTCGGCCTCGTCGCCCTCTTCTTGGTCGGCCATATCATCAGAGGAAACCTGCGCTTGGCTCTGGTCTTGGCTGTCGTCCTGGCTTTGTTCGGGGGAAGCGTCGGATTCGTCGTCTTCCTGATCATCACCTGTGGAATCGGGGTCTTCGGCGTCCTCGGCTTCGGGTTCCGCCTCGTCGCTGGAGTCGTCATCTTGAGCATCTGGGTCTTCGCCGAGCTGGTCGCCATATCCGAGGTCTTGGATAATTTTGCGCGCGAATTTTGCAAACCCTGCCTGATCAGCGAGTTGTGCCTCAAGGTCGTCAAGGGTGCCGCCAGCTTGGTCCTCAATAAAGGGACGCCAAAGTTCCATCACGTTTTGCGCCCCAGCAGGGAGAGGGCGTTTGGTCGCCAAATGGCGGATCAAAAAGCCAGCCGCATCGGCAAGGGGCGCGTCGGCTTGAGCCGTGATATTGTCGAACCCGCGACGCACGGATTCCGCGTCAATTTTCGCGTCAATGTTGCTCAGAGCGCCAGGCATTTCGCGGCCACCGACGGCCTCGCAGCGAGCATTTTCCATCGCAACATAGAGATCCCGCGCCATTTGCCCTTCGGGCAAGTAACGGTTGTGGGTCTCTGGATTGTGAAACCTATGCCGCAGTGCCAGAGCATCGGCGGTGCCCCGCGCAAGCATCACTTCTTCGCGGGTCATGCGGCGGCTTACTTGTGGCAAGCGCACGGAATCGGCGGTTTTACCGGCCGGATCGACAGTGAAGGTGACCGAAAGCTCAGGATCATTCGCCAAAACACGAGTCGCGTCTGCGAGGGCCTTTTTGAACGGGTCAGCGGGATTGTCGGACTTAGAATTCATAGGTTTTGTCCTAACAACGACCTCATTTTTATCCCAAGCTCATGCTTGCAGCACTTTCTGGCAGTTCTTCATCAAAGCAACGTTGATAGAATTCAGCAACCGTTTGGCGCTCAAGTTCGTCGCATTTGTTGAGGAAGGACAGACGGAAGGCATATCCGACGTTGCGGAAAATCTGTGCATTTTGCGCCCATGCGAGGACCGTACGAGGCGACATAACCGTTGAAAGTTCACCGTTCATAAAGGCTGTACGGGTAAGGTCGGCAACAGTCACCATTTGGCCAATAGTTTGGCGCCCAGTTTTGTTATTATAAGATGGGTTTTTGCCGATCACGATGGCGGTTTCCGCATCGTGGCTCAAATAGTTGAGCGTCGCGACAAGGCTCCAACGGTCCATTTGACCTTGGTTTATTTGTTGTGTGCCGTGATAAAGGCCCGTTGTATCGCCAAGGCCGACGGTGTTCGCGGTGGCGAAAATCCGGAAATATGGGTGCGGGGTGATCACTTTGTTTTGGTCAAGTAGGGTAAGTTTGCCGTCTGTTTCCAAAACGCGTTGGATCACGAACATAACGTCAGCACGGCCCGCATCGTATTCGTCGAAAACGATGGCCGTGTTGGTGCGCAAGGCCCAAGGCAAAATGCCTTCTTGGAATTCTGTGATTTGCTTGCCGTCTTTGAGCTTGATTGCGTCTTTACCAATCAGGTCAATCCGCGAAATATGGCTGTCGAGATTGACGCGAACGGTGGGCCAGTTCAGGCGTGCGGCGACTTGTTCGATGTGGGTCGATTTTCCCGTTCCATGGTAGCCTTGGATCATGACGCGGCGATTGTAAACAAAGCCAGCAAGGATCGCGAGGGTCGTATCGGGGTCGAATTTATAGGTGTTGTCGATATCGGGAACGCGATCTGAGCGCTCGGCGAACCCCTTTACGACCATATCGCTGTCGATGCCAAAAACGTCGCGTACTGAAATTTCTTCGGTTGGTTTGACAATGTCATTCATCGTGCCAAGTGCCTTCTATCTGTCGGTTTTCGTTCGTGCAGCCATGAGAAAACATCGCAACGCTCTTTGATGTTGTTGGTGCCTTATCGCGGCCCGATACGCAAGGGGGGCGGGGTAATTTCCTCTCTCCTGAGGGCTGTTCCAGTGGGCAAACGCAAAAACGGCACGTGCATTACTGCAGTGCCGTTGTGTTCTGTAATAATCTTAGGTTTGCAGAGCCTTTACCGCGCAAAGGTCTATCCGTCTTTAAACGCGCGGCTTTCCTTGATCTGGTCCCAAGCCCAAACAACTTCTTGCAGCCGTTCCTCGTCGGAACGATCCCCGCCATTCATATCGGGGTGCAGGATTTTGATCAGCTTTTTATACGTCTTGCGGATTTCCGCTTTGGTCCAGTGATCCTTGGCTTCCAGAATTTCCACCGCTTTGCGCTCCGTGGGGGGGAGGCGCCGTGTACCGGTGATCGATTTTCCGGGATTACGGGTCGCATTCTCGCCCAAAACTTGATGCGGATCATCCACGCCAAGGCGTTCCCACGCGCGCTGTTCTGGGGTTTTCTTGCCCAATGGCTTGGTATCGCGATTCCAGACGCGGTCACTTTCTAGCTGTTCGTCGATTTCTTCTTCGGTCGCCCCGTTGAAGAAATTCCATTTCAAATTGAACTCGCGCACGTGGTCTTTGCAAAACCATAGGTATTCGTCCAAGTGATCAGGGGAGCGGGGCGCGCGATATTTACCGCCTTCCTCACAACCAGCATGCTCACATTTGCGAGTCGAGGTTTCAAACGCGCCAGACATGCCGCGCCGTCCTTTTGTGCGTTTCTTTTTGTCCGTAGACACGCTCATGTCAAACCCGAAGGGATCGTCTTTTTTCATGGTGGCGTCCTGTATGTGCATGTCGTAAATTTGACGTTAGGCTCAAAACTTCTTCGTCTCTGAGTCGGAGCAAACCAGCATAGAGAATTGAGCAGTAAGGTGAAGAGGAAACATACCAAAAATGTCTATTGAGAACGAAATAACCGCAAAACTAGCAGCGGAATTTGCGCCAGTGGAGCTTGAAGTGATAAACGAGAGCCATCTACATGCCGGTCACTCGGGCGATGATGGCTCTGGCGAGAGCCATTTCAGGGTGGTTATTCAGTCTGCGGCTTTCACGCCAATGTCGCGCGTGGCGCGTCATCGCGCGGTGCATACCGCCCTTGGCAAAGATTTGGTCGCACGCATTCACGCTTTGTCACTGGATATAACCCCCGTGGCATAAGCCTTAATCGTCGTTGGCTTTCGCGACGACGATTGGCTCAAGTTCGGGTGCCTTGGGAGAGATATCTCCCTTTGCCCCAAACAGCTTCAAGGGGGGAGGCGCTGACAGTTTTTCGTTTGCAATGATCGGTGCGCGCACCCGCGCTGTTTTTTCTACATCCAGCAACCGTGCACTTATCGTGTCGTCTTGGAGCAGGCGGCGAAACACGAGCAAATTCTGATAGGTCGTGGTTTTGGACCCGAAGGTCGAGCGCTCCTCACAAGGGAGCGTTTCGGCCCGCAAATATTCCCAACCTTCGCGGCCCAACTCATTCATCAAAGAGGCGAAAGCGTTTGCAAACCGCTCATCCGTCGTGCGTGCGCCCTTGGCTTTGAGGCCCTTAATTGGCGCGGGTACGACTTTGTATTGGTACGTTGGCATACTGCCCCCTGAAATTTATCCACGGATGTTCCCTAAAGAAAACTCAGGGAAACTCAAGTTAAACCAAACGGAACGCTCTTAAAGTTGCGCGTTCCGTCCTCAATCTTCACTGGTCTGCGCGCTATTCCGCCAACAGGCGTGCAACGATTTCGTTGACCGCTTGCGGGTTGGCTTTGCCACCCGTCGCTTTCATCACTTGGCCCACGAACCAACCGGCCAATTTCGGATTGGCGCGCGCTTTTGCGACTTGGTCTGGGTTGTCGGCAATGACTTTGGCCACAGCGGCCTCAATGGCACCAGTATCGGTGACTTGCTTCATGCCGCGCGCTTCGACGATCTCGGCGGGGTCGCCGCCTTCGGTATAGACGATCTCGAAGAGGTCTTTGGCGATCTTGCCCGAGATATCGCCGTTGGCAATTAAGGCGATAACGCCGCTCAATTGGGCGGGTGTAACAGGGCAGGCACCGATGTCTTTGTCGTCTTTTTTGAGGCGACCAAAGAGTTCGTTGATGACCCAGTTCGCGGCCAGTTTCCCATCGCGCCCTTCGGCGACCTGTTCGAAATATGTCGCGTTCTCGGCTTCAGCCGTCAGAACAGTCGCGTCATAATCGGATAGCCCAAAGTCCTTGATGAACCGCGCTTTTTTCGCATCTGGAAGCTCGGGAAGCGTTTTCGCAATGTCATCAACCCAGTCTTGCTCAATCTCAAGCGGGAGCAAATCAGGGCAGGGGAAATACCGATAATCATGCGCTTCTTCTTTGGAACGCATGGAGCGGGTTTCGTTTTTGTCCGCGTCATACAGACGGGTTTCTTGATCGATAGAGCCGCCCGCTTCGAGAATCGCGATTTGGCGTTTGGCTTCATAATCAATCGCCATTTGGATGAACCGCATCGAGTTCATGTTCTTGATTTCGCAGCGCGTTCCCAGATGGCCGAAATCTTCCGTGGCGCGGTATTTTTCGTACTGGCCGGGCAAACATACCGAAACGTTCACGTCTGCGCGCATGCTGCCGTTTTGCATATTGCCGTCACATGTGCCGAGATAGCGCAGAATCTGGCGCATCTTGGTCACATAGGCGGCGGCCTCTTCAGGGCCACGAATATCGGGGCGGCTGACGATTTCCATCAAGGCCACGCCCGTGCGGTTCAGGTCGACAAAACTCATCGTCGGATCCATATCGTGGATGGATTTGCCGGCGTCTTGTTCAAGGTGAATGCGCTCAACCCGCACTTCGCGTGCAATTCCTTCTGACATTTCCACCAGCACTTCGCCTTCGCCCACGATGGGGTGGTACAGCTGGCTGATTTGATATCCTTGCGGCAAATCGGGGTAGAAATAGTTCTTGCGGTCAAAGGCGGAATAGAGGTTGATCGCTGCCTTCAAGCCAAGACCCGTACGCACCGCTTGCTCGACACAAAATTCGTTAATCACAGGCAACATTCCGGGCATGGCCGCGTCAACCATGGCGACATTGCTGTTGGGTGCATTGCCGAATTTGGTGCTGGCGCCCGAAAAGAGTTTCGCGTTGCTTGCGACCTGTGCGTGGATTTCCATCCCGATCACAAGTTCCCAGTCGTGCTTTGCGCCAGCGATGGTTTTTACTTTTGGCGCTTCGTAGGTCAGGTCCAGCATGGTCTATTCCCTTGGGTCTTTGGATCAAGTTGTGCACGCATCTGTAAATCAGACCATGAGCCGAGGCAAGGGGGCGGGAAAGGAACACGGTGGCAAAAAACCGCGCGAATTGGCCCAAAATTTATACCGAGTTTGCCAAGCGGGATAAAAATGACCTAGATGGCGCAAGATTCCTCAGAAAGAAAACCTAATGGTTGTATTTAGTAAGTTTGCGGTTGCCGTCGTGGCGGTCCTAGCAGTTAGCGCCTGTGGCAATGGAAACAACGCAAATGCGGACATTGATCCGTCTTCTGATGATGTGATGCGGTGGGATCATCGCCCCGAATCTGATATTTGGACCAAGGCCACGCTGAAGGCGATTTCGGACAACGGATCGGTTCTCACAGAGCTAACACCCCGAGATATTGAAAAATGGTGTCCTGCTTACATTGAAAACGATCAAGAGCAACGTGCGTTGTTTTGGTCAGGTTTGGCCTCAGCTTTGGCAAAGCACGAAAGCACGTGGAATCCAAAAGCTGTGGGTGGCGGTGGCCGATGGATCGGTTTGGTGCAAATCGCCCCCGCAACGGCGCGAAACTATGGCTGTAATGCGACCAGTGTTGCCGACCTCAAAGTTGGCAAAAGTAACCTCTCCTGTGCGATGAAAATTTGGTCTACGACAGTATCACGCGATGGAGTTGTTGCAGATAATTTCCGCGGAGTTGCCGCCGATTGGGGCCCATTTCACAATCGCAAAAAACGCGAGGACATGCGCGCATGGACCAACGCCCAGAGCTATTGCACGACTTAAATTAGCGTCCGCCTCCTACATCTAGAATGGCGCCCGTCATATAGGACGCCTTCTCCGAGAGCAAAAACAGGATCGCTTCGGCGATTTCGGTGGCCTCGCCTGCGCGTCCCATTGGGATCAAATGAGCCAGTGCATCTTCGCGGCCAGGTTCGCCGCCTTTCGCGTGGATTTGCGTGCGCGTTATTCCCGGACGAACGGCATTGACGCGAATGTCATCGCGTGCGTTCTCTTGTGCCAATCCCGTGGTGAAAATATCGACCGCAGCTTTTGATGCCGCATAGTCCACATATTGCCCCGCACTTCCGGTGCGCGCAGCGACGGACGAGATATTCACAATGCAGCCGCCAACCCCACCGTATCTTTTTGCCATGCGCTTCACGGCTTGTTGGGCGCATTGTATCACGCCAACAGTGTTGACCATGAACATTTGCTCTAAACGGGCGCGCGACATGTCCTCCACACGCTGTGTCGTGTCGACAATTCCCGCGTTGTTTACAAGCCCATAGAGGGGGCCGAGGGCTGTGTCGCATTGAGTGAAAATCCGAAGAATATCTGCCTCAACCGCCATATCGCCTTGAAGAAGAACGGTTTTCGCACCCAAGGCGTGCGCCCGTTTGGCCACCTCCCGTGCGCCTTTTTCGTCGCTGCGGTATCCGATGCCGACATTATAGCCCTGCGCCGCAGCAAGTACGGCGGTGGCCGCACCAATGCCCGCACTTGCCCCCGTGATCAAAACTGATTTGCGTTCGGTCATGCATCGCTTCCCAAGATACGGGTCACCATTTCATGGGTGTCGCGCGATAGATTTGGCGTGGCTTGGATGCGTTTGAGTTGCTCTATCATCTGCCCTTGGCGCCCCGCATCATACCGACGCCAGCTGTCGAAAGCGGTGCTCATACGAGCCGTTGTTTGGGGGTTCGCCGCGTCTAGTTTGATCAACCAGTCGGCCACCAGCTTATACCCAGCTCCGTCGGCAGCGTGGAAGCCAGCGGTATTGGCTGTAAGACCGCCGAGGGCCGCGCGAAATCTGTTTGGATTTTTCCAATCGAAGGCCGCGTGTTTGGTGAGAGTCTTTGTGATCGCCGCTGCTTTCTGAGGTGCTGCGAGGCCGCTTTGAAGGCCGAACCATTTGTCCATAACAAGGCGATCCTGCGCCCATTGGGTCTCAAATGCTGCAAGTTCTGTTTGGCCGCGATCAATGCGCAAAAGGCACGCGAGCGCCTGTAATTGCTGAGTCATATTATCTGCGGCCGTATATTGCGCACGGGCTTGGTCGCCACCGTCAAGGCGCGAGATTAGGCCAAGAACTGCGCCTTGTAACGCGCGCTTTCCAGCGGGGGCGGCCTCTGAGCTAAACGGCCCATCGACATGATTGGCCGCGTAAATGCGTGGCAAGAGGTCTTGAAGATGTTGTGCAATCGACTGAGACAGCGTTTCAAGGGCGGTATAGATTGCCATCGGATCAGGTGTAACTCCGACATCGAACAAGGTTTGCGCGATGTCATCTTGGCTTGGCAACGCGAGCGCCAAAGCTTGAAATGCAGGATCAAGGTTTTCGTCCCGCAAGACCGCCGCGAGTGCATCAAGAAAGTCAGAATTCACGGGCGCATCCGCAGTCAGCATCGCCACAAGGGTTTCTTTGGCCAACGCGCGACCCGCTTCCCATTTGTTGAACGGATCGGTGTCATGGGCCAAAAGAAACGCGCGTTCTTTTGTGCTGCTTTGGCGCTCAAGGATCACAGGCGCTGAAAAAGTGCGTAAAATTGAGGGGATGGGCTTTGTACTGAGACCAGTGAAGCGAAAGCTCTGCTCCGCCTCTGTCATCTCAAGAATGCAGGTCTCGCGCACCTCATCACCATTGGGGTTCAAAAGCCCGACTGCAATGGGAATGACGCGTGGATCTTTGACGGGTTGCCCCGGCGTTGGCGGCGTCGCTTGCTTGAAGTGCAAGATATAGGTGCCATCCGAAAATTCATCCGTCACCGAAAGGCGCGGTGTCCCCGCTTGGGAATACCATTTCGAGAACTGTGTTAGGTCGCGGCCTGTTGTATCCTCAAAAATCTTGAGCCAATCTTCAATGGTTGCCGCGTCACCGTCATGGCGCTCGAAATAAAGGTCCAGCGCCCGTTTATAATTCTCATCTCCGACAAGGCGCTTCAACATGCCGATAACTTCGGCGCCTTTGTCATACACGGTTGCCGTATAAAAATTGTTAATCTCAACAAAACTTTCTGGGCGCACGGGGTGGGCGAGGGGGCCGTTGTCTTCGCGGAATTGACGAGCACGCAGGGTAATAACGTCGTCAATCCGCTTCACGGCGTGGCTGCGCATGTCGCCAGTGAACTGTTGATCGCGGAAAACCGTGAGGCCTTCTTTGAGGCACAATTGGAACCAGTCGCGACAGGTAATTCGGTTGCCCGTCCAGTTGTGAAAATACTCATGGGCGATGATACCTTCGATGCGCTCGAAGTTTGCGTCGGTTGATGTCTCGGGCGAGGCGAGAACGCAGGAAGAGTTGAAAATGTTCAAGCCCTTGTTCTCCATTGCGCCCATATTGAAGTCGTCCACGGCAACAATGTTGAATATGTCCAAGTCGTATTCACGGCCATAAACGTCCTCGTCCCACCTCATGGAGCGTTTTAGCGCGCCCATACCAAAAGCGCATTTATCTTCATCGCCCGGACGGACGTAGATATTCAGCGCGACATCTTTGCCCGATTTTGTTGTGAAACTATCGGTGTGCGCGATGAGGTCGCCCGCCACCAACGCGAATAAATACGCGGGTTTCGGCCAAGGGTCGTGCCACTCGGCAAAGCCTTCGTCTGACGTACCCGAATTGCCGTTCGAGAGTAAAACAGGTAGCGCGCTTTCGACCCGCACTTTAAAGGTCGCCATCACATCAGGGCGGTCGGGATAATAGGTGATTTTGCGAAACCCTTCGGCCTCGCACTGCGTACAATACATGCCGTTCGACATATAAAGCCCTTCAAGGGCCGTGTTGGTTTCGGGCGAAATTTCGACTTCTGCTTCGAATATGAAAGGGCCAGTTGGAACCTCGGCCGTGAGGCCAGTCTCGGTCAGGGTAGGGGAAATTTTGACGCCGTCAATATGCGCCGAAATGAGCTTTAAGTGCTCGCCGTGGAGGAAAAATGCTTGCTCTGGTGCTTTTGGATTGGGACGAAAGTGAATTTTGCTTTTAACACGTGTTTTTGTCGGAGACAGCTGAAACGTCAGTTCTACCCCGTCAATAAAATGCGAAAACTCTTTGTAATCGGACAGGTAAATCGTTTGTTCGGTGGTGCTTGTCATGTCGTCAATCCTTTTGGTTGCCCAAAGTTGAACAGTTTCGCTTGAGGGCTGCAAGGGCATTTCTTCGTGGAGAAGACATACGAATTTTGATAAAAAATATCGCGTGATAGGCCCAGAGTATTCTTTTGTGAGGCGTTCGAGTTCAATTGGTAATAAGACCTTACCAGCAGCTTGCGTTTCTCCCGTGTTGCCCGTAATTTGCGGCCAAATGACAATCGGAGAGACGACCATGACGCAATATCTGGAACGAAATGGCCTGCAGGTTGCCCCAGAAATGGTGCAATTTATCGAGGAGCGCGCCCTTGAAGGGACAGGCGTTTCTGCTGATGCTTTTTGGGCGGGCCTGTCTGGAATTGTGCATGATTTGGGTCCAAAAAATCGGGCGCTGCTAGAGACACGTGAGCGGCTCCAGTCCGAAATTGACGCATGGCACGTAAAACGTCGTGGCAAACTCCATGACGCGGCTGAGTATACTCAGTTTCTTAAGGATATCGGGTATTTGGTTCCCGAAGGCGCCGATTTTGTTATTGAAACCGCCAATGTTGATCCAGAGATTGCGACGATACCGGGCCCTCAATTGGTTGTTCCGATTACCAATGCTCGGTTTGCGCTCAATGCGGCGAATGCCCGTTGGGGCAGCCTTTATGATGCGTATTATGGCACGGATGCCCTTGGTGATTTGCCTACCGGACGCGCGTATGATGCTGCGCGTGGCGCCCGCGTTGTTGCGGCCGCAAAGGCGCATTTGGACAAAGCCATTCCATTGAAAAGTGGAACGTGGGCGGAAGTTAGTTCTATTGCTGCAGGGCCAAAGGGGCTTGATCTGGGTGATTTTGAATTGGCTGACCCTGCGCAATACGTGGGCTATGCAGACTCCGAAGTTTTGCTGGCGAAAAACGGTCTTCATATTCGTTTGATCATTGATAAGGCACATCAAATTGGTGCCACTGATCCCGCTGGCCTTGCGGATGTTATCCTTGAAAGTGCCGTTTCAACGATCATGGATTGCGAGGATTCCGTGGCCGCTGTCGATGCCGAGGATAAAGTTTTGGCTTATTCCAATTGGCTTGGATTGATGCAAGGCAACCTTTCGGAAACGGTCTCAAAAGGCGGTAAGACCTTTGATCGTGTGCTCGCGCAGGACGTGGTTTTCACTGCAGCGGATGGATCGACGCAAAGCTTGAAGGGGCGCTCGCTCATGCTCGTGCGCAATGTGGGGCATTTGATGTCCAACCCCGCTATTTTGGACCGAGATGGACTGGAAATCGGCGAAGGCTTAATGGATGCCATGGTGACCACGCTTATCGCAATGCATGACCTTAAGCGCGAGAGCGGAAATTCCATTGAGGGCAGTGTTTACGTTGTGAAACCCAAGATGCACGGCCCCCAAGAAGTGGCTTTTGCGGATGAGATTTTCACACGGGTTGAGGACGCCCTCGGCTTGCCTGCGAACACCGTCAAACTGGGGATTATGGACGAGGAACGGCGCACGTCTGCGAACTTGAAAGAGTGTATTCGTGCCGCCAAAAAACGGGTGGCCTTTATCAATACAGGCTTCCTCGATCGCACGGGCGACGAGATCCATACTTCTATGGAAGCAGGACCGTTCCAGAAAAAAGGCGACATGAAATCAATGCCTTGGATTCTTTCCTATGAGGATCGTAACGTCGATATTGGCTTGGCTTGTGGGTTGTCTGGCAAGGCACAAATCGGCAAGGGCATGTGGGCGATGCCCGATTTGATGGCGGATATGTTGGTCGCGAAATCTAGCCATCCGATGGCGGGGGCCAATTGCGCGTGGGTTCCAAGCCCCACTGCAGCCACGCTGCATGCAACGCATTACCACACCATCGACGTGTTTGAGCGTCAACGCGCGATCGCGGCGGGCGGACCTCGCGGCTCTTTGGCCGACTTGTTGACCATTCCTGTCGCAAATGGGGTCAACTGGAGTGATGAAGAAATTGCGGCCGAAATTGAGAACAACGCGCAGGGAATTCTCGGATATGTAGTGCGCTGGATTGATGCGGGGATCGGATGTTCCAAGGTTCCTGATATCAATGACGTTGGCCTGATGGAAGACCGTGCGACCTGCCGTATTTCAAGCCAAGCTTTGGCGAATTGGTTACATCATGGCGTTGTGTCCGAAGCACAAGTCATGCGTGCCATGCAGAAAATGGCGGCAGTCGTTGATGGACAAAATGCCTCTGACCCAACCTACATTCCCATGGCTCCTAGCTTTGCTGGTATCGCTTTTCAGGCGGCGTGTGATTTGGTGTTCAAAGGGCGCGTTCAGCCTTCTGGTTATACGGAACCCGTTCTTCATGCTCGCCGTTTGGAGCTGAAAGAAAAGAGTTCGTAAAGTCCAAAAACGCGTAAAGAAAAGGCGTTCAAGCCCCTAACTGCCAGCATTTTAAGTGACGGCACTGGTTTGGTTGGAAAAGCCTGTATTTACGTACAAATCTGCACAGGCGCTTGTGCGTTGGGGCACATTTTTATGTTGATTTGGCTCACCTTTCAGCAAATAAACGCGCTATAGTATATCTGTTACTCATGTTTCGGAGACGTTATGGCGCGCCCTATTGTAGGCATCATTGGCAATCACTTTCTAATTAATGATCAATATCCGGCGCAGTCGGCAGGAACAATGAATTGCTGTGCAATTTCAAACGTGTCCGGATGTACGCCTTTGATTGTCCCTGCTGACCCTCGCTATGTTTCGGTTGAAGATTTGCTAGAAAGTTGTGACGGGTTTCTATTTACGGGCGCTCGGGCGAATGTGCATCCTGAGGAATACGGCGAAATTGAAACCCTAGCGCATGGCGATTTTGATCGGGCGCGGGATGCCGTTACTTTACCCCTCGTGCGGGCCTGTGTTGAACGTGGCCAGCCCATTTTCGGCATTTGCCGTGGGTTTCAGGAGGTCAACGTTGCTATGGGCGGAAGCTTGTTTCCCGAAATCCGTGACCTTGAGGGGCGTGACAATCACCGCATGCCGCCCGACGGAACCTTGGAAGAAAAGTTCGAGTTACGCCACGACGTGACCCTCACACCCGACGGACCCTTCGCCGCCGTTTTTGGCACACATAAAGTATTGACGAATACGCTGCACGGGCAGGGGATCAAGACCGCTGGAAAACGGGTCGTTATTGATGGATATGCGCCCGATGGGACCCCCGAAGCGATTTACATTAAGGATGCTCCCGGATTTACGATGTCGGTTCAGTGGCACCCCGAATGGAACGCGGACGCCGATCTTGTGTCCCGCCCATTGTTTGAAGCTTTTGGTACTGCGGTGCATAAATGGGCGCAGAACAAAAACGTGATGTTCTCCAAAACTGCATAAATGTCTTGCCTGAGGCGTGTCGGTCTGTAAGACCCGAATAAAGTCTGGTTTGGAGGCCAATATGAAACGTTCGCGCATCAATGAAATTATGTCTGAGGCGGATGAAATGATCCGTTCGCACGGGTTTACTTTGCCGCCATTCGCCTATTGGTCGCCCGAGGAATTCGTCAGTAATAAAGACCGTGCAAAAGCAGTTATTTCTGCGCGCGCGGGGTGGGACATCACCGACTATGGCGAGGGTGATTTTGATGCGCTTGGCTTGTTTCTGTTCACATTGCGCAATGGCCGTTTGAGTGATCTGCAGCGCGGCGGCGGTATGTGTTATGCTGAGAAGCTGTTGATTTCCGAAGAAAACCAAATCAGTCCCATGCACACCCATGTTCTAAAGGCCGAGGATATTATCAACCGCGGTGGTGCCACTTTGGCGATTGAATTGTTTGGGTCGGATGCGGATGGCAACTTTGACGAGACCGCAGGTGGAACCGTTTATTGCGACGGGATTGAGCGCCAATTCACACCGGGTGAAATTCTGAAATTTGCCCCCGGCGAGAGCGTGACCTTAATGCCTGGTGATTGGCATGCGTTTTGGGGCGAGGGCGGCGCGGTTTTGATCGGCGAGGTTTCAACCGTTAATGACGACCTCACAGACAATATTTTCCGCGCGCCGATTGGGCGGTTTGCACAGATCGAAGAAGACGTGGCCCCAACGCATCTTTTGGTGTCGGACTACGAAAAATGGCTCGCGTAAAGCTTTTCGCAACAAACGGGGTGTAATTCCACAAATCTGCGCATAGATTTGTGGAATGCAATCCAGTTTCTTTGATGACATTCCACAATCGCCGATTCAACTCGCCCAAGGGGCGGTCGTTTTGCCACGGTTTGTGGGCGACGCGATGCCGAGCCTCTATCGCGCGCTCAAAGAGGTGGTCACCGCTGCGCCCTTTCGCCATTTAATCACCCCCGGTGGCCATAAAATGTCGGTCGGAATGACAAATTGTGGGTCTGCTGGGTGGGTGAGCGACGCTTCGGGCTATCGGTATTCAAAGCAGGATCCGATGACGGGAAATCAGTGGCCAAATCTGCCGGATTGTTTTTTGGAATTGGCGCAATCCGCTGCCGCAGCGGCTGGATATGCGCAATTTGAAACGGACGCCTGTTTGATCAATCAGTACCGCGTTGGCGCCAAGCTTTCGATGCATCAGGATCGCGACGAAGGGGGGCTGGAGCAGCCGATTGTCTCAGTGTCTTTGGGCCTTCCTGCGACCTTTCTTTTTGGCGGGTTGGAGCGCACAGATCCAACGCGGAAAGTCCTTTTGGAACATGGGGATGTCGTGGTTTGGGGTGGTCCCTCGCGCCTGTGTTTTCACGCTGTCAATGCCATTCAATCTGGTGTGCATCCCGATCTAGGCCCGCGCCGTCTAAACCTGACATTTCGCAAGGCTGTCTGATCGTTACTTCAAGTCTTTTGCCATCTGAAAGCGTTCAATTTCCACGCCGTTTCGCATGACGACTTCTGGAGCTGTTACGTGCCATCCGCGTTTTTCGAAGAAAGGCCGCGCAAGGTGGCTCGCTTCGGTAAAAAGACGCGCTAACACCAAACGTTGCGCATCTTCTGTGATTTTTTTATAGAGTTCGGCAGCTACCGCCGTACGTCGAAACTCGGGGGCGACATAAGCTAGACTTAAATGGCCGTCAGACTCGAGCGAAAAGAAGCCGACGAGTTTTTGCTCCACCGAGGCCACCCAGCAGGCTTGCTCCGCTAGTTCCAATGGCCAGCTTTCGGGCATTTTTGTATGCGGTGCCCAAGCGTTTCGCTGCGGTTCGGAATAGTATTGAGCGGCCCCAACGTGAACCGCTCGACAAAAAATTTCGTAACAGGCTGGGGCGTCAAAATCGCGATAGCGCCGCACAAATGGCGTCATGTGACACGCGCGCGGGTTTTGTATTCTGGTCGATCCCAGAGGTCGTTCGTCATGATATCTGCGATAATCGCGACGGCCCCTTGAACATCCGCCATATCGATATAGAGCGGTGTAAAGCCAAACCGAAGAATATTGGGCGCCCGAAAGTCGCCGATAACACCACGCGCAATCAGCGCCTGCATAATCGCGTAACCCTCCGGATGTGCGAAAGAAACTTGGCTGCCACGCGTGTTGGGATCGCGCGGCGAGGCGAGGGTGAGGCTAGGACAGGTCGCCTCAATTTCCGCAATAAAGGCTTGGGTTAGATCAATTGATTTAGCTTGAACGTCCTTCAAATCGGCTAAATCCCAAATATCCAGCGCGGTCTCAAGCGCGGCCATTTGCAAAACGGGGGGTGTGCCAACCCGCATACGCTCAATCCCCGTTCCAGCGCGATATTTTAGATCAAACTCAAACGGCGCGTCATGGCCAAGCCAACCCGCCAGCGCGGGTTGCACATTTTCGATATGTTCTGGCGCGACATAGATGAAGGCCGGCGCTCCGGGGCCGCCATTGAGGTATTTATAGGTGCAACCTACGGCGAAATCCGCGTTGCAACCCGCGACATCGACGGGAAACGCGCCCGCCGAATGCGCCAAATCCCAGATCACGATCGCGCCCACCGCGTGTGCCGCTTGAGTGAGGGCTTTCATATCGTGGCGACGGCCTGTGCGATAATCAACTTCGGTGAGCATCAAGACCGCGAGGTCGGTATCAATTTCATCCGCAACATCCTCGGGGGCGGGCGTACAAAGAACGTGACCCGCGTTCAGGCTTTCGATCAAGCCGCGTGCCATATAAAGGTCAGTCGGGAAGTTGCCATTATCGGAGACAATTTTTTTGCGATCCGGACGCAGGGCAAGGGCTGCGGCGAGGGCTTGATAGACTTTTACAGAAAGGGTGTCGCCCAAGGTGACAGTCCCATCTGGGGCTCCGATCAGGCGCGCGATGCGGTCCCCAAGGTGGCTTGGTTGCGCCATCCAGCCGGCTTTGTTCCATCCCGAGATAAGCATGTTACCCCATTCGCTCTCCACGGTTTTCTGAACCCGCGCTGCTGCGGCCTTTGGGAGCGGCCCCAAGGAATTCCCATCCAAATAGATTACGCCCTCCGGAAGGACAAAAAGGGATTTGGTATGGGCAAAGTCAGTCATGGTGCGCTCCTTGTTTTTTGCGATGCTGACGTTCGCGAATGGGGATTGCAAGGGGAACGCGGTTCCTAAATGTTTCATGTTAGCGCTAAACCTATGAACAAGTGTTGAGAAACAATCTTGCGCAAGATATGAGATACAACGCCAGAAGTTTCAATTTCAGGCAAAGAATGTGAAAAAGGGGAAATGTGCTGTGAAAATCGGAGCACCGAAGGAGACTTTTGAGGGCGAAAATCGCGTTGCGATGACACCCGATAGCGCTCTCCAGTTGCAAAAACTGGGGTATGAGTGCGCAATTGAAGCAGGTGCTGGTAAAGCAGCGGGCTTTGCCGACGCCTTGTACAAAGACGCGGGTGTCGAAGTTCTCAAGAGCGCAGCCGCGCTTTGGAAAGCTTCTGACATTGTAGTCAAAGTACGTCAGCCCAGTGCGGCGGAAACCAAACGATTGACCCAAGGGCAAACGTTGATTTCCTTCTTTAATCCTGCCGCGAATGCGGACGGAATGGAAGCGGCACGGGCGCAAGGCGCAAATGTGATTGCCATGGAAATGGTGCCGCGCATTAGTCGCGCCCAGAAAATGGACGCCTTGTCGTCTATGGCAAATATCGCGGGCTACCGCGCTGTTATCGAAGCTGGCAACAACTTTGGACGCTTCTTTACCGGCCAGATCACCGCCGCGGGCAAAGTTCCCCCAGCGAAGGTTTTGGTTGTGGGTGCGGGTGTGGCCGGATTGGCCGCTATTGGCACAGCGACAAGCCTTGGCGCGATCACCTATGCGTTTGATGTGAGGCCCGAAGTGGCCGAGCAAGTCGAATCCATGGGCGCACAGTTTGTCTTCCTCGATTTTGAAGAAGCCCAAGCGGATGGCGCGGCAACCGGTGGCTATGCTGCTGTTTCTTCCCCTGAGTTCCGCGAAGCGCAATTGGCAAAATTCCGTGAGTTAGCGCCAGAAATCGACATCGTTATTACAACCGCGTTGATCCCGAACCGTGAAGCGCCTGAGTTGTGGACCGAAGATATGGTCGCCGCAATGAAGCCCGGTTCCGTGATTGTCGACCTTGCCGCCGAGAAGGGGGGCAACTGTAAGCTCACCGTGGCGGACGAGAAAATCGTCACTAAAAACGGCGTAACAATCATTGGCTACACCGATTTTCCAAGCCGGATGGCCGCACAAGCTTCGACGCTTTATGCGACAAACATCCGTCACATGTTGACCGATCTAACGCCGGAAAAAGACGGCAAGATCAATCACAACATGGAAGATGACGTGATCCGTGGCGCGACCGTGACCTTTGCCAAAGAGATCACCTTCCCGCCACCCCCTCCCAAGATCGCAGCGATCGCAGCGCAAAAACCCAAAGAGGTGGCGCCACAGCTTACCCCCGAGGAAAAACGTGCGGCGGAAGTTGCGGCGTTTAAGGCGCAAACCAAACAACAAGTGACTTTGCTCGTTGTTGGGGCCGTGATTCTGCTCGGGGTTGGCCTTGTCGCCCCCGCGAGCTTCATGCAGCACTTCATCGTGTTTGTGCTCGCGGTTTTTGTTGGCTTCCAAGTTATTTGGGGCGTGGCACACTCGTTGCACACACCTTTGATGGCGGTGACCAATGCGATCTCGTCGATCATCATTCTGGGAGCGCTGATGCAAATCGGATCAGGCAGCTTCCTTGTGATCCTCCTTGCTGCGGTTTCGGTCTTTATGGCTGGGATCAACATATTTGGTGGCTTCCTCGTAACTAGGCGCATGCTTGCCATGTTCCAGAAATCTTAAGGGGGGCTGATTGATGGATTACGGATTTACAACCGCAGCCTATGTTGTCTCGGCTGTTCTTTTCATCTTGTCGCTAGGCGGATTGTCAGGGCAGGAAAGTGCGAAACGCGCTGTTTGGTACGGTATCGCGGGGATGGGTTTGGCCATTTTCGCGACATTGATTGGACCGGGGCTTGGCCTTTGGTGGCTCTCGGTTCTACTGATCGCGGGTGGTGGTGCTATTGGTTATCAGGTCGCGACACGCGTTCAGATGACTGAGATGCCACAACTCGTGGCGGCGATGCACTCGCTCGTTGGTTTGGCTGCTGTGTTTGTCGGCTTTGCCGCCCACATCGAGCTTGGCCGCGTGTTGGGCATGGATGCTACTACTCGGCAGGGTCTGGAAGGTTTTGCAGGCCTTTTGGCGCATAAAACCGGCGTTGAAGTCGCAATCCTGCGGGTAGAGTTGTTCCTTGGTATCTTTATTGGTGCGATCACCTTTACAGGTTCCGTTGTTGCTTATGGCAAGCTCGCGGGCAAGGTAAGCACAGTCGCAACGAAACTTCCGGGCGGCCATACGCTTAATGCAACGGCTGCTGGTATTTCGCTGATTTGCTTGGTTTGGTACTTCAATACTGGCGGGTTCTTTCCACTGTTCTTGATGACACTGGCCGCGCTTTTCATCGGCTATCATTTGATTATGGGCATCGGTGGCGCGGATATGCCGGTCGTTGTTTCCATGCTCAACAGCTACTCTGGCTGGGCGGCGGCGGCGATTGGTTTCTCTCTGAGCAACGACTTGCTGATCGTTGTGGGGGCCTTGGTTGGCTCCTCGGGTGCGATCCTCTCCTACATCATGTGTAAGGCGATGAACCGCAGCTTTGTCAGTGTGATTTTGGGCGGCTTTGGCGGCACAAGTGGGCCTCAAATGGAGGTCGAAGGCGAACAAATCGCCATTGACGCCGACGGGGTTGCCGCAGCGCTTGAGGATGCGGATAGCATTATCATCATCCCAGGGTACGGCATGGCCGTGGCACAGGCGCAGCAGTCGGTTTCCGAATTAACAAAACGTCTGCGCGCCAAGGGGAAGAACGTCCGTTTCGCGATCCACCCTGTTGCGGGTCGCCTTCCGGGGCACATGAACGTTTTGCTTGCCGAAGCCCGTGTGCCCTATGACATCGTTCTGGAGATGGACGAGATCAACGCCGACTTCCCGCAAACGGATGTTGCCATTGTGATTGGGTCTAACGACATCGTAAACCCCGCCGCACAGGACGATCCAAACAGCCCCATTGCCGGTATGCCGGTGTTGGAATGTTGGAAAGCCAAGCAAGTGTTTGTGTCTAAGCGTGGTCAAGGTACGGGCTATTCCGGTATCGAGAACCCGCTGTTTTATAAAGAGAATACACGGATGTTCTATGGGGATGCGAAGACTTCTCTTGATCTGCTGTTGACCAAGATTAGCTAGTCAGCCATTTACAAAACCACAGAGCGCCCCGCAAGAAATTGCGGGGCGTTTTGCGTTGGGGCGGCTTGTATACCAATGCACACTTCTAACATGTTGAAAAACATACAGCTATTTCTTGCGGTGAAGCCCGTCGTACATTATTCAATCGAAAACTCAGGAAAAGGCCCAGTCCATGGTGAAAGACCACTCACAGCGCTATCAACTCGCCAATGCGCTCCATGATCGCCCGTTTCCAGCGATACAAGCGCCCTCACAAGTGGCCTTTTTGGCGCTTCTGACGGGTCCCGCACCGCACCGCGACCTGTCGGCAGAACGCGCCCATCTTTTGATGCTGTTGGACCGTCACGGTGCAGCGCATCCTGCACCGGACGCCACGCATTATTTTGGTGCGATCGGGCGACATTTCTTGAAGTGGGAGAGCCACAGCGAATTTGTCACCTACACAATCATCACCGAAGGCGAGGCGCTCCGTCCCTTCGACCCCGTTGAATTTGATGTCTTCCCGCCCGATTGGCTTGACGCGGCCCCCGGAGAGCGGATCACATCGATGCTCATCCATGTCGCAAAAACTCCCGAGATTGAGAGCCTGACCCGCGACCTCAAAGACTGGTTTGTGCCAGAGAGCCTCGCGGTGAGTTATGTCGTGGATCAGTCGGCCGTTATTGCTTCGGATTTTCGGATTGATAGCGCGGGGCATGTACGATTTGCGTTGTTTGTGGCCCGGAATGTCGGGGTGCAACGGGTTGGCCGTATTATGCAGCGCATTTGCGAAGTTGAAACCTATAAGACGGCAGCACTACTGGGGTATTTGCGCGCCCAGCGGTTGATGCGGGATTTGGGCGGAATGGACGCCCAGCTGACCCAACTTGTGCTGGAAATGTCGGACTTGGAGGTCGCGCCCGAAGCGACTTTGGCTGCGCTGCTTCCCCTTGCGGCGCGCCTTGAGCAGGAAACCGCAGACGTGAGCTATCGGTTTGGGGCGACGCGCGCGTATGAGGCGATTGTCACACAGCGGATCTCGGTCCTGCGCGAAGAGCGTTTGAAGGGACATCAAACCCTTGCGGAGTTCATGATGCGCCGATTTGATCCCGCGATGCGTACCACCCAAGCGGCCTCGCGATTGTTGCAAAGCATGTCGGATCGGGCCCTGCGTGCGGGCGATCTGCTCCGCACCCGCGTAGATGTTGAGCGCAGCGCCCAGAACCAAGCCATCCTGCAAAGCATGGACAAACGCGCCGACCTTCAATTGCGCCTGCAAGAAACCGTCGAGGGCCTCTCGGTCGTTGCTGTCAGCTATTACACGGTCAATCTGTTGATGTATGTCCTTGCCCCGTTTGCCGCAGCTTATGGGGTGAACAAGGCGTGGCTTGTGACAGGGCTTGTGCCGATTGTTATGCTTTGTGTTTGGGCGGGTGTTCGGCGGGTAAAAGGGCGGATATCCAAACGACATTCGAGCGATTTTTAAAGCGATAATCCTGAAAACGAAAACAGCGCGTGGAGTGATCCGCGCGCTGTTTTTGTATTCTAACGTCCGCGAATGCGTGGGTCGAGTGCATCGCGTAGACCGTCACCAATGTAGTTGACGGCCAGAACGGTGAACGAGATCGCAACGCCGGGCCACATGACGCGTTCGGGGTATTGTTGCAGGTAATCAACGCCGTCAAACAACAAACGCCCCCATGTCGGGAAGTCGGGTGGGAAGCCAAGGCCAAGGAAGGAAAGCGCGCTTTCCGTGATGATCGCATTGGCAATTCCAAGCGTGGCCGACACCATAATAGGTGACATAACGTTGGGCAGGATGTGACGTACGATCATCTTTGTCGGAGGCGTGCCGATGGAATGAGCCGCCAGTACAAACTCGCGCTCCTTGAGCGCCAAAACATCGCCGCGCACGATCCGCGCGGCTTGCATCCAACTGGTCATCCCAATGGCAAACACCATCAGCACAAAGATACCACCCGCTGGACCAAATACGCGGCTTAGCGGGTCTCTGAACAGCATGATGGTGACCAAGAGAAGCGGCAACAAGGGCAGGGCAAGGAATAAGTCCGTGAAGCGCATCAGGAGGCCATCGAGGCTTTTGAAATACCCCGAAACAACGCCGACAAACGTTCCCACAACAAGCGACAGCCCCATCGCGGTTAGGCCGACAGCCATCGACACTTGGCCACCTGCCATCATACGCGCAAGCATGTCGCGCCCGAGTTGGTCGGTGCCAAAGGGATGTCCGAAACTCGGGCTTTGATTGCGGGCGCGGATATCGATGTAGGTCGGGTCGATCGTCCAGAGCCACGGACCGATGAGCACAAAGAGCACAATGAAGGTAAAGAAAACCAACCCCGCCATCGCGCCTTTATGTGTTTTGAATTGATCCCAAACGTCCCACCACTGACTGCGGGGAGCTTCCAAATCGACGATATCGAGGGAATGAACTGCAGGTTTAGTCATAGCGGATCCTTGGGTCGAGGATGCCATAGAGCACATCCGCGATCAGGTTAAAGAGAATGATAAGGATCGCAAAGATCACGGTGAGGGTCTGAACTGTCGGGAGGTCATTGGCTTGGATCGCTGTAATCAGGAGTTGGCCAAGACCGTTTACCTTAAACACCTGCTCGGTGATAATCGCGCCGGAAAAGACCGTTGGCACTCCAAGCGCAATCACGGTCACCACGGGGATCATCGAGTTGCGCAACACGTGCACCAAAACCACAGTTTTCTCGCTCAATCCCTTGGCACGCGCTGTGCGTACATAGTCTTGGTTGAGATTGTCGAGCATCGACGCCCGCATAAACCGGCTGATCTGTGCGGCGTTATAGAGCGCGAGCACAAAGACCGGCATGATCATTTGCTTCACTTGGAACACGAACGAGGACCAACTGTTGACCACATGGGTCGTGTCATAAATCGACGGGAACCATTGCAGCTTCACCGAAAACACCACGATGAGCAGCACGCCGGTAAAGAAGGTCGGAACCGAAAAGCCGATCATCGAGATGAACGTCCCGATTTGATCAAAGATGGAGTATTGCTTATAGGCTGAAATCACCCCGATCGGCAGCGCGATCAGCGTACCTACCACATAGGAAAGCCCAACAACCCAAAGAGTTTGCGGAATACGTTGAGCAACAACATCCATGACCGAGGAGCGCCACTGCCAGCTAATGATACGCGGCATGTCTTGGGAAAAATGGGTGCCAAACATGGCGTCAAAAATATAGATCGGCTCTACGATATAGAATTGGTAAAGCCATTTCACGAAACGGACGGGGATCGGTTGACCCAGTCCAAGGGCTTCGCGCATTTGCGCTTTGACTTCTGGTGGGACCGTCAGTGGCACGGAGGCCATTGGATCGCCTGGCGCGAGTTCAAGCAGGAGGAAGATCACCAACGAAATGAGGATCGTCGTTGGGATCGCAATCAAGAGCCTGCGAATAGTGAATGTCAGCATACGGAAAGTCCTAGGCCGAGTTAGTCGGCTCTATTTTTATGAATTTACCCAAGGTAGGGGCCTATGAAGAGAGGGCGCCCCCATCGCAGGGAGCGCCCAATTTCATAGATTACATGCGATACCAGTCGGCTGCATTCCACAGCTCGCTGTCCCATGTGTTCAGGATCACACCGCCAAGTGTATTGGAGTGCGCAGAAACACGGCCACGATCCACAAGCGGGATGATGACGTATTCTTGCATGAGCATGTCGTTCATAGCTTTCGCCATTACCGCACGATCTTCGATGTCGCCTGTTGTTGCCATTTTGGCCACGAGTGCGTCGTACTCTTCAGAACAGAAGCGTTGCATGTTGTTGCCCTGCCACTGGTTTTCTGGTTGAGGAGCTTGCTTACATTCCCAGTTCGCCATGTAGCTTTCTGGATCTGTGCCGTCAAAGTTGTTGGCGTACATTTCAACATCCGCAAAGAACTTCTGGAAGGTGTCGGGCGAACCGGGGTCACCACCAAAGAACACGGAGGCGTCGATGTTGCGCAGTTCAGTTTCAACGCCGATTCCTTCCCACCACTGTTTGATCAGCGCTTGGAAGTCTTGACGTACAGCATTTGTGGAGGATTGGAACAACATGGAGAGACGAACGCCGTCTTTCGCACGCACACCATCCGCGCCTTTAACCCAACCGTTGCTTTCTAGAAGCTCATTCGCGCCAGCGATATCTTGCACGAGGCAAGCATCGTTTGCAGTCGAAGCATAGATCGCAGGAGCAGGCAAAACGTTACATGTTGGACGTCCAGCAGCGCCGTAACCGATTTCAGTCAGCAACGCACGGTCGATCGCCATGGAAAGCGCTTTACGTACGTTGATGTCTGTTAGGAAAGGGTGTGGATGCGCAATCGTGCCGCGCTCATCGCCGAGGTCAGGGTTAACGTCGGTTTGGTTGACCATGATGCGTTCAACCAATGTTCCGAAGCCGGAAATGATTTCGCCTTTGCCCTTGGCTTCCATCGCTTCGAGAACTTCTGGAGCCAACTGAAGGTTCCAAGCGTAGTCAAATTCGCCTGTTTCCAATACCGCACGACCCGCAGCAGTCGCGTCGCCGCCACCTTTCAACGTTGCCGTTGCAAACGCTGGTTTGGCTGGGTCACGGTAATTCGGGTTCGCGACCAAGGACACAACGTCATTTGGGCGGAATTCGGTGACCATGAAGGGGCCAGTGCCGATAGGGCTAAAGTTCGCGTCTGTGCATTCAGGAGCTTTTGCGCCCAAGCAATCTGCGAATTGTGCTTTTTGAATGATCGGTGCTTGCGCACCTACAAAGGGTCCGTAGGGGAACGGCTTGGAAATGCCAAACGTCACCACAACGGTCAGATCGTCGGGTGTATCGACCGAAACGACGTCATTGTACTTCTCGGACTGGGAGCAACCGCCACCTTCCGTTGTGCAATATTCCCAGGTAAATCTAACGTCCTCTGAGGTGAGAGGGGTGCCGTCGGACCACAAAAGGCCGGACTTCAATTTCCAAGTGATGGTTGTCAAATCTTCGGAAACGCCACCGTTTTCAACCGTTGGAACGCTTTCGACGAGGAAAGGAACAATGGTGCCGTCTTGGTTGTAGCGGGCGAGGGGTTCAATAACCAAGCTGCCAGCTTCAAGGTCTTTTGTCCCGCCGGAAAGATAGGGGTTCATCAGCGAGGGCGCTTGCCAATAAATGATGTTCACATGGCCGTCTGCGCCACGTTCGGCATGGGCCATTGGGGCCAATGCAAAAGCAGCAGCAGCGCCCATTAGGGCTGTTTTAAATTTCATACTTCTCTCCTTGTTGGATGTTCGGACCACAGTTTGCCAAGTTTATCTCAGCGTTTTCCTGTTTACGTTTTTTCAATCGGCAAGATCATTTCGTTTCATACGATACTAACGACTCACTCCAATTATTGGTCCGCTACCGGTGCAGTTCAGGTTAGTTTGCTAAAAATTGCAAGTATTCGATATCATAAAACCTTCGAATGTACGTGGAGTTACGCTCCATTTGCCGAAATCAGTCGTCGATATGCACAAAGTTTGGTTTATATGGTCAACTTTCGGGCATTGTTGCAGGATTATTTGCCGAAAACTTTCTAAACGGAAAGGGGTTTGACTTTGCTCCCACGCGAAGATTAGCGTTGGGGGTATCAAAAACGAAGAAAAGCAAAGCCATGCTGGATCAGCCATTAATCGACATTAAGAACCTCCGCGTAGAGTTTGAAACTAATAGCGGAATCGTTATTGGGGTTGAGGATGTTTCTTTCACAATTAACCCCGGAGAGACCCTCTGTGTAGTAGGCGAATCGGGATCGGGAAAATCGGTTTCATCGCTTTCGATTATGCGATTGGTTGAATTTGGCGGTGGCGATATCGCCGGCGGCTCGATGGTTTTTGATCGGGGTGCCAAGGGTAAAATCGATCTCGCGTCTATTGATGCCAACGATATGCGCAGCATTCGCGGCAACGAAATTGGGATGATTTTCCAAGAGCCAATGACCTCCCTAAACCCGGTCTTTACGGTCGGGCGGCAGTTGACCGAAGGTTTGGTTCTCCACAAAAAGATGTCCAAATCCCAAGCCCGAACGCGCGCCATCGAATTACTGCGAGATGTGCGCATTCCGGAGCCTGAAAACCGCTTGGATCAATACCCGCATGAGCTTTCTGGCGGCATGCGGCAACGGGTTGTCATTGCGATGGCGATGGCCTGCGAGCCGCGCTTGCTTATCTGTGACGAGCCCACGACCGCGCTCGATGTGACTATTCAAGCTGAGATTTTGGCGCTTATCGATCGGCTAAAGCGTGAGCACGGAACCGCGGTTTTGTTCATCACCCATGACATGGCCGTCGTCGCGCAAATGGCGGACCGTGTGATCGTGATGTATCGTGGAAACATGATGGAAGAGGGCACCGTCGAGCAAATCTTCGAAGCCCCAAAGCATGATTACACCAAAGCCCTCTTGGCCGCCGTGCCAAGGCTGGGTGAAATGGATGGGAAACCCGCCCCTGAGCCAATGCGCATTATGGGCGACGAAGAAAAATACGCCGCCGTTGTTGCCAAGGCAAAAGCCAAACATGCTGCGGCCCCAAAGGACGTCAAACCGCTTCTGACCGTCAAAAACCTCACCACGCGTTTCCCCGTCAAGAAGGGTTTGATGCGCCGCACCGTGGCCAATGTGCATGCGGTAGAAGACGTTTCGTTCACTCTCAATCCGGGTGAAACGCTTTCGCTTGTCGGCGAGAGTGGATGTGGGAAATCCTCCTGTGGCCGCTCGATTTTACGTCTGGTGGAACCCCTGAGTGGCGAGGTGGATTTGGACGGGGTGGATATTCTTGGTCTCAACACCAAGGATTTGCGCAAAGCCCGTCGGGATATGCAGATGGTGTTCCAAGACCCGTTTGCCTCCCTCAATCCACAGGTGCGCTTGATTGATCAGGTCGCCGAGCCGATGCGCAATTTCAACCTCGCATCAGGGAGTGAGTTGACCGACCGTGTCGCAAGCCTTTTTGATCGTGTGGAATTGCCGCGCAGCTTCCTAAAACGTTTCCCGCATGAGCTTTCGGGCGGCCAACGCCAACGCATCGCCATCGCGCGTGCCCTTGCGTTGAATCCCAAACTTGTGATCGCAGACGAGGCGGTGTCCGCGTTGGACGTGTCAGTGCAGGCGCAAGTCCTCAATCTGTTGATGGAATTGCAAGCCGACCTCGGCATCGCGATGCTATTCATCAGCCACGATATGGCCGTTGTCGAGCGTGTTAGCCATAACACGGCCGTCATGTATTTGGGGCGTATCGTCGAGATTGGACCGCGCCAAGAAGTGTTTCAAAACCCACAACACAGCTACACCCAGTCCCTTATGTCTGCGGTGCCTGTGGCGGATCCACGGCGTAGAAAAATCAGTTCGGATGTCTCCTTTAAGCCCATTCCTTCGCCCATTTTCCCGAAGGATTATCAGCCAGAGCCTTCGACCTATACTGAAGTATCAAAAGGACATTTTGTCCTTAATTCATAATAATTTACCTTAAGACCTTAAGGTAAGGAGTTAACATGGGTATATCCCTCACTACCAGAGAGATCCTTGAAAAACTGGTGAGTTTTAACACCGTCAGCGATCGGTCGAACTTGCCGCTGGTTGAATGGGTTGAAACCTATTTGAACAGTCACGGCGTTGAGTCTTTTCGCGTCTATAATGAGACCGGCGAGAAGGCCTCGCTCTTTGCGAATGTCGGCCCAATGGTGGCGGGCGGAGTGATCCTTTCGGGGCATACCGACGTTGTGCCCGTAGCGGGCCAAGCATGGCATACTGACCCGTTTGAAGTGGTCGAAAAAGACGGCAAACTTTACGGGCGTGGCACTGCGGATATGAAGGGGTTTGACGCCCTAGCGCTTTGGGCGGTTCCGCATGCGCTGGCGGCGGGTATCAAGCGCCCGTTGCAAATTGCCTTGTCCTATGACGAGGAAATTGGCTGTATTGGGGCCCCGCCGATGATTGCGGCGATGGCGTCCCTTCCCAAGGCGCAGGCAGCGATTATTGGCGAGCCGTCGAGTATGAAAACGGTCACCAGTCATAAGGGCGGTATCGGGTTTAAAATCCATGTGCGCGGGTTTGAAGTGCACAGCTCCCTTATCCACACAGGTGTGTCCGCAATCATGTTTAGTGCTGACTTGATCCAGTGGGCCAGTGCTGTGAATGCAAAGCACGCCGAGACAGAGCCCAGCCCCTTGGCCGCAGAATTTGATCCGCCCTATACGACGGCGCACGTTGGAAAAATTTCTGGCGGCACGGCCCATAACATCACCGCCAAAGACTGCTATTTCGACATCTCCTTTCGGGTTGTCCCGGGCGAGACGACAGGAATGTGGAAAGAGCGTTTGCGCGCGAAGGTTTCAGAAATTGAGGCTGAAATGCAGGCCATCCACCCCGACACCGGCATTGATATTTCTCCCGATTTTGGCGTTCCTCCTCTGGCCCCTGAGGTGAATGGTGCCGCCGAAACTCTCGTCCGTACTTTAACGGGGGACAACGCCACGCATGCGGTTTCTTATGCCACAGAAGCCGGGCAATTTCAGGAGGGTGGCCATTCGGCGGTTGTCTGTGGGCCCGGCGATATTGCACAGGCGCATCAACCAAACGAATTTTTAGAAATCCGTCAACTAGAGGCCGGAGAAGCCTTTATGAGACGACTTATTACACATCTCGCACAGGATTAAGATATGCCCGTAAAGAACCGTTTTTCCGAACTTTTATCCGAAATTACAGAATGGCGTCGTGACTTTCACACCCACCCTGAAATCCTGTTTGAAACGCACCGGACCTCGGCGCGCGTTGCCGAACTTCTGCGGGAATTTGGTTGTGATGAAGTTGTCGAAGGCATTGGCCGCACCGGTGTTGTTGGGGTAATCAGGGGCAAGTCCGACACCAAAAATAAGGTCATTGGCCTGCGTGCTGATATGGATGCCTTGCCGATCCTTGAGGATACTGGGGTGGAATACGCCAGCCAAACCCCCGGTGCGATGCACGCATGTGGTCATGATGGGCATACGGCGATGTTGCTTGGTGCGGCGAAATACCTGTGCGAAACCCGCAATTTTGACGGTACAACCGTGGTGATTTTCCAACCCGCAGAAGAAGGCGGCGGTGGTGGGCGCGAGATGTGTGAAGACGGCATGATGGACCGCTGGAACATCCAAGAGGTCTATGGCATGCACAACTGGCCTGGCCATGCGCTGGGAAGTTTTGCCATCCGTCCGGGCGCGTTTTTTGCTGCCACGGACCAGTTCGAAATCTTCGTAGAGGGCAAGGGCGGACACGCGGCCAAGCCACAGGAAGTTGTGGACACCACCGTACTCGCCAGCCAAATCGTGCTCTCGCTGCAAACCATCGCTAGCCGTAATGTGGACCCTGTTAAGCAGGTCGTGGTGTCGGTGACCAGCTTTGAAACCGAGAGTAAGGCCTTCAATGTAATCCCACAGAAGGTGCACCTTAAAGGCACGGTTCGCACGCTATCAAACGATGTCCGCGACTTAGCCGAAGAGCGGATAAAAGCGATTGCGTCGCTAACAGCCCAAGCTTTGGGCGGCACCGCCGAAGTGAAATACATGCGCGGCTATCCCGTGATGGTGAACCACGAGGTTGAAACCGAATACGCGGTGAAAGCCGCCGAGAAAGTTTCGGGGGCTTGTGCGGATGCGCCGTTGGTCATGGGCGGCGAAGATTTCGCCTTCATGCTCGAAGAACGCCCCGGCGCGTATATTTTGATGGGCAATGGCGACACGGCAGCCGTGCACCACCCGAAATACAATTTCGACGACAACGCGATTCCTGCGGGATGTAGCTGGTGGGTTGAAATGGCAGAAAGCCGTATGCCCGTTTAAATCTATCGCAAAAATACAATAAAGGCCGGCCACAACAAAAACGTTGGGCCGGCCTTTTTCAATCTAAGTGGCGCAGAAAACGGGGGGTTATCCGCCTGTGTGGCTCATGTGGCGGGTCATTTGGCCGCCGAGCTTTTGGCGCGAATAGTCAAAGTCATGGCCTTTGGGTTTAAGCGCAATTGCCTCGCGAATGGCTTGCAAAAGGCCATCGTCGCCTTCGCTGGCACGCAGGGGCGCACGCAGGTCGGATTTGCCTTCTTGGCCGAGGCACGTGTAAATTTCGCCCGTACAAGTGACGCGCACGCGGTTACAGCTTTCACAGAAATTATGGCTTAGGGGCGTGATGAAACCAACCCGTTGCCGCGTTTCGCCAATCCGCACATACCGCGCGGGGCCGCCTGTGCGATCGGGCAAATCGGCCAGTGTATATTTCGTTGCCAGCGTGGAGCGCAGCTCCTCCAGCGACCAGAATTGGCCGATCCGTTCCAGTTCGCCGATGTCGCCCATCGGCATGACCTCAATAAAGGTCAAATCCATGTCGCGCGCGGCGCAAAACTCGGTGAGGGTAAACAATTCATTCTCGTTGAACCCCTTGAGGGCCACGGTGTTGAGTTTGACCTTTAGCCCCGCGTTAAGCGCGGCCTCAATCCCCTCAAGCACTTGGTATAAGCGCCCCCAGCGGGTGACCTCGGCAAATTTTTCTTCATTCAATGTGTCGAGTGAGACATTGATCCGCTTAACCCCATATCCGGCCAATTCCTGCGCGTATTTGGATAGTTGTGAGCCGTTTGTGGTGAGGGTAAGCTCGTCCAACGCACCACTTTTCAGGTGGCGTGACATGGACGCAAAGTAGCTCATGATGCCGCGCCGCACCAAAGGTTCGCCGCCAGTGATACGTAATTTACGTACCCCAAGGCCGATGAAGGCCGAGGACAAGCGATCCAATTCCTCAAGAGTTAGAAGCTCTTTTTTAGGGAGGAAATTCATCACCTCCGACATGCAATAAACGCACCGAAAATCGCAGCGATCTGTGACAGAAAGGCGCAAATATGTGATCGGGCGCAAGAAGGGGTCAATAAGGGGGTCAGTCATGTGGCGAGCCTATGCCCGTGCCGAACAGGGAGCAAGTCACAATCGAGTAATTTCAATTTGAAGCAGTCCCAAGCTTCCAAATCGCGTCTAACATGGATTGCGATTGGCGCTCCAACAAGTTTCCGTTCCATTTGATCCTCAGGTAAAGTGCTAAAGGTCTGATAATGTCGGCAATACCGTTTGGATAGGACTAGCTGTAAATGTGAAAAAGATCGTATAAAGTGCTCGATGGGGTGCGCAATGGCAAACCTGCATAGCAAATCAAATCGATCGCGTTTGGCGCGAAGAGCTACGCCGCATTAACCAACTGTTGCCAAAGGGGGGGCTGTTGGCTGGCGATGGTGCGGGTTCGAATTGCTGGGGTCTTCCTCGTAAAATACGCGATTCTGCGACGGGAAAAGTCTCCACGCAAGGCATTGGCACGGCAGATGATTTGCCAAACGTCGGAACCATGACGTGGGTTGGCGCTCCTTCTAAAGCTCAATCGGTAGCAGCTTCTTTGTAAGGAATTAAAACCGACTTGACGGTTGGCAATGCTTGTCAGGGTTGGGTTGAAATGAAGATTGAGCGTCCCGAAATCTTGACGCCTAAGAAAATCTCGCAATTCAGAAGTGATGCCACTGTGATCTCTGGGGCTTTGGGGTCGATACATGTCTTGCTGATATAACACAGGGGCTAGTTGAAGAATGGTTCACCCTCACGTTTATACGAACAGATTTCCCTCTGGGTATTCTTCCATTTATCTTACACCAAAAACCGTCAAGAATTATTGAACTCAAGGCAACACAGTTTGCTTCAATTGATTGTCCGAATTCCGTACCGCCGATAGAGGACAGTCGAATGTTCACTTCATTTAGCCTACCGTTTTCTCTTGCTTTGTAAGCGTCACTCGCTTGACCTTCGTTATAATTGTCTGGGGCGTTTTGCCGAAAAGATTTATTTTTTGCAGCTATTTTTTTCCAATAAGGCGGTGGTGATCTGAGAACAATTTGAGTTACGCCTTTGAGCGACTCTAAGTTCCTGTGGTGCTCTAAAAACGCGTTGAAATGCTGTTTTTTGAATCGAAAAAGAGGGAGATGTTACAAAGAAACGGCTTCGCATCGAGAAATGGATAGAATTCGAACATTGCACCATCTTCTTCAATCCTCTCAACCAAGCCCGAACCAAAAGAGGCCTGTTAGGGCCTCCAAAGTGAGCTGCACCAAAAATTGGCACTACCCGGATTCCCCTGAATCAACGTGCAAGGAGTCTTTCGCGGCCGTGTTGGGAATAGGGGGAGAGAGTTTTCGGTGGGTTGATGAATACCCGCCACCTGTGAGCACGAAAAAGAGACCCGTCGTGGCTAAAAGTACAAAGCAGGCTGCAAGAAAATCTGGGTGCCGAGGCATTCGTCAACTATCCCATTAAAAACGACGGACTAGAACTACATACCCTGCCAATGTGCACTCATTGAAGAAATAGGAATTCTGGCAAAACATAGGGGCATTTTCAGAAAAGAATAAAACTGCCCCGATCCGGAAACTGGCCCACCTTGCGGCGAATACCTGCAATCTGCTCCTAATGTCGAAATCTACGCCCCGCCGTTTTAGTCAAAATCTATGGATTTGGATTAGTGCCGCAAGCAGGCGTTTTATCATGTCAAAACTTTCGAGTAGCATTATGAAATTATGCCTAAGGAAAAGCAGAAGACGATATGGGAACGTTAAAAACGGCCCTGAAAGCTGTAGGTCAGCGCATTGGATAAGGTTCGGAAACCAACCTGAGAAACTTAGGTGATTGGGCATCTGGAATCGTCGCCGCGTTGGTGGATGATTTAGGCGTCGTATTCACGGCTTCGCCCTTTGGCTAGCCTTACTTTTTTGGTTTGTTTCTGCGATGCTAATTGCGACTTTGGCGCTAATACTCGAGGGGGAGGACGGGTCTAGTGATCCTGTATGGTTGATTATCCCTACGATTGTCGACTGCGGTTTCTGTTCTTTCGGTATCCGCAGATCGTTGAACTATTATCTGAATATTAGTTCAATTAATCTGAAGCTTTTACTTGATCGAACCTCCATGAATGCGGATCATAGCTGTTCCCCGACGCCAGAACACCAAGTGCTAAAGCCGCAGTACTTTCCATCGGCGTTACGCGCCAAATTCAGCTAGTGCCCGTGACCGAAAACAGCGGAAGAGAGTGATCGTTCAGCAGTTTTACTCCGCACTGTGCGGACCATTTATCCCACGCGCTGGCGATGCTGATTTCAGTCTTTGCCTTGTTGCCAATGTTGCCCTTGAGTGGGGGGAATATCTCAACGGCGAAGTCAACGGCATTACAAAAAACGCTCAGGGGCACCTGGGGCAGCGACAAGAGCGCCGCGCATTCAATTTCTGTTAATCGCATATTCAATTTCTCCTATTTGAGGGATGCGAATCATAATATGGCATAGGTGACTGACAGGACGGGCAGCCTCACCGTTACCTATTTTTGGATAAGTTCCTTTTATTTGAGACACCCCAGAAATTGTTGTGACAAAATATGGACAAAGGCAGGTAGAGTTATTTTATTACAATTACTTAGTTTGAATAAGCTCTGCCTTGGGAGGGGTGCATGTCTCGACGATTGATTGAAGTGACCTGCAATGCGGTGCCAAGTTGGAACGAACTGCGCGAAGCGTTCCGTTGGGATATCCCGCAGGACCTCAATATTGCAGAGGCCTGTTGTGACAGTTGGGCGCGCTCGCACCCTGACAAAGTGGCCGTCATTCATGTTGCCGAGGATGGCAGCGAAGAGCGCTGGACTTATGACGGTTTGATGCGCGCCTCCAACCGTTTGGCAGGGGCGTTTGCGGTGCAGGGTGTTACGCGGGGGGATCGGGTTGCGGTTCTTTTGCCCCAAGGCCCCGCCGTTTTACTCGCCCATTTTGCAGCTTACAAATTGGGAGCGGTTGTCCTGCCACTTTTTACGTTGTTTGGCGAAGATGCCCTGACATACCGGTTGCAGGATAGCGGTGCGAGGGTGGTGGTCACCGACGGGGAGAATATTGAGAAGATTGCGAAAATAAAGGACGGTTTGCCGGACTTGAAAACGGTTTACTCAACCGAAGCGGCAATTGGGGATGTGCGGTCCCTTTGGGAGGAAATCAACGCAAATGACGACGCGTTCGACTGCGAGATGACCCATCCAGAAACACCCGCAGTCTTGATCTATACCTCGGGAACAACCGGCGATCCCAAAGGGGTTTTGCACGGACACGGGTTCCTTTACGGACATCTCCCATCGATTGAATTACACCACCAAGGCTTCCCGATCGAAGGCGATTGTGGCTGGACACCCGCCGATTGGGCATGGATCGGCGGGTTGATGGATATGGCGATGCCGTGCCTGTTTTACGGTGTGCCGCTGATCAGTCGGCGCATGCGCAAATTTGACCCCGTTGAGGCCTACGCGCTGATCGCCCGCTACCAAATTCGCAATCTCTTTATGCCGCCCACAGCGCTTAAATTGATGCGCGGAACCCCAGTTCCAGAAGGGGTGAATATTCGCACCATTAGCTCAGGCGGGGAAAGTTTAGGGGCGGATTTGCTGATGTGGGCAGAGAAAACACTGGGGGCTCCCGTAAACGAACTGTACGGGCAAACGGAATGTAATTTGGTGGTCTGTTCGGCCAAGTCGTTCGACACACATCGCCCCGGATCGATGGGGCGCGCCGTGCCGGGGCATATCGTTGCGGTGATAGACGCTGACGGGAATATTGTCCCTGCGGGGGAAATTGGCGAAATCGCGATCCACGCGCCCGATCCCGCGATGTTTTTGCGCTATTGGAATAAACCCGAGGAAACGGCAGCGAAATTCACGGGTGATTGGCTGCGAACGGGCGATCTGGGGTCCTGCGACACGGAGGGATTTTTCCGTTTTTCATCGCGTGACGACGATGTGATCACATCCGCAGGCTATCGTATCGGACCCAGTGAAATCGAGAATTGTTTGACGTCGCATCCATTTGTGGCCATGGCCGCCGTGATCGGTGTACCCGACGCGCTGCGCACGGAAGTCGTGACGGCTTATGTCGTCTTGAGGGAAGGGGCAATTTGGGACGGGCTTGAGGAGGAGTTGATCGCCCTTGTGAAAGCACGCATTAGCCCGCACGTCGCGCCAAAATCCGTGACCGCCATCGACTCCATGCCGATGACAGCCACAGGTAAAATCATGCGCCGCGCCCTGCGAAACCGCTAGTTTTCGGAAAACCCCTCTGAAAACGTTGGGGCTTCGACTTCTGGGGCCGGGTGTGGAACCGTGTAATCCTTCATGTGCCGCGTGGCTTCTTTTTGGGCAAAGGGTTTGAGGCGTGGACCAAATTCGTTCAAAAATGCCTGTGCGCGCGGCACGTCGTGTTTGGAAAGATCGCGAATCCACCACGAAATCGCCTTTTGGATGAACCATTCCTTGTCGTCGACCATCCGCGCGGCCCATGCCAAAACGCGTTCGCGTGTGGCGATGTCGTCGGGTTTCGGGAAGTTTTGTTTGGTCCAAGGTAGTGTGATCACAAGCGCAGCACGTCGGGTCCACATATGATCTGAGTCGATCCATGTCTCGACCTCATCAAGGCGCGAAGGGTCGGCGACCACCCGTTTTTGGCCCGCTATACAGGCATGATCCGCAATGGCCCATGCGTCAAAATCTGGCACCCAACTCGTGATGAGATCCCATGCTTCCTCGTCGGGGCGCAAACGCGCTTGGGTCAGGAGTTTTGCCGCCGCGATCCGCGCCTCGTGGCAATCTGTGGCCCATAATGCGCGTGCCAATTCAACGCGTTGCGGCACGTCAAGTTCGGCGCGCCATGTTGCGACACATGCGTCAACCTCTGGGTTTGATACCCCAAGATACTTGCGGTCTGCCTTGTGATAGGCGCGCAACTGGAGGGCCTGTATTTCACTTCCTGTCGCCGCAAGCGCGGCCATCGCCGTTTCAATATTCATTCTACAGTCACCGATTTTGCAAGGTTGCGGGGTTGGTCGACGTCAGTGCCTTTGGCAATCGCGGTGTAATAGGCCAAAAGCTGTGCGGGAAGTGCGTACAGGATGGGCGCAAAAACGGGGTCGACTTCGGGCATGGTAAGTGTCTCCCAAACCCCTTGTCCCGCCTGGGCAATCCCCTTGGCATCCGAAATCAGCAGGACTTTTCCGCCGCGCGCCATAACCTCCTGCATATTGGAAACGGTTTTCTCAAAAAGGGCGTCCCGTGGGGCCATCACCACCACCGGAACCTTGTTGTCGATCAGGGCAATAGGGCCGTGTTTCAGCTCTCCACTGGCATAGCCTTCGGCGTGGATATAACTCAATTCTTTGAGCTTGAGCGCCCCTTCAAGGGCAAGCGGGAACATCGCGCCACGCCCAAGGAAAAGCACGTCTTCTGCTTTTGCAATCTTGCGCGCGATCTTCTTGACGTCGCTGCTGATCGCCAAGGAATGGCTGATGAGGCTGGGGATTTTCTTGAGATTTTCAAGATGTTTAGCCGCCGTTCCTACGTCGATTCCGCTGCGTTGTTGGGCCGCTTTGAGGGTCAGTAAACTAAGGAGGGAGAGTTGGCAGGTAAACGCTTTAGTCGATGCAACCGACACTTCAACGCCCGCCAGAATGGGCAGCGCGAGGTCACTGTCACGGGCCATCGAACTCTCTGTGACGTTCACAACCGAGAGGATCATGTCGGCCTTGCCTTTGGCGTAATGGAGGGCCGCCAAAGTGTCGGCCGTCTCACCTGATTGACTCACGAAAATGGCCAATGTACGGGCGGGGATGGGGGGCTCGCGGTAGCGGAATTCGCTGGCGACATCCACTTCGACAGGGATACGGGCGATTTGTTCAAACCAGTATTTCGCCGTTAGGCACGCGAGGTACGCCGTACCGCAGGCGACCATGGTGATGCGGTCAAACTTGGTGAAATCAAGCGCCTCGGGCAGGGTGATTTCGCCATTTTGCACATAGTGGGTCATGGCTTCTGCTAGAACGATGGGCTGTTCGGCGATTTCTTTGGCCATGAAGTGTTTGTGGCCGGCTTTTTCGATGCGTGTCGCGTCGAGGTGAACGGTCTTGATCGGGCGGCTAACGGGAGCGCCATCGGCCCCAAATATTTTGGCACCAGCGCGGGTGACGATCGCGTGGTCGCCGTCTTCAAGGTAGGTGATTTGGTCTGTCATTGGGGCAAGCGCGATTGCGTCCGAGCCGATGAACATTTCACCGTCGCCATGACCAATCGCCAATGGCGAGCCTTTGCGCGCAGCGATCAACAGGTCGCCTTGGCCCTCAAAGAGGAAGCAAAGACCAAAGGCCCCTTCGAGGCGGCCAATTGTGGATTTGGCCGCGGTGATCGCGTCCATGCCACCGTCCATATAAGACTGGGTAAGCAGGGCGATTGTTTCGGTGTCTGTCTCGCTGTCAAAGCGATAACCTGCGTCGGATAACTCGCGGCGAAGCTCTTGAAAGTTCTCGACAATTCCGTTGTGAACAACGCAAACGGGGCCAGCTTTATGCGGGTGGGCATTGCCCACCGTTGGCGCGCCGTGGGTGGCCCAGCGGGTGTGGCCAATGCCTGCTTTTCCGGCCAGTGGTTCGTGCACAAGGAGGTCTGAAAGATTGACAAGTTTGCCAACAGCGCGACGTCGATCCAGAACCCCATTGTCAACGGTTGCGATGCCCGCGCTGTCATAGCCGCGATATTCAAGCCGTTTGAGGGCTTCGACCAAAAGAGGGGCAACTTCGTGATGCCCGAGAACACCAATTATTCCACACATTATTTTTTACCTGCCGATTTTTTAGCTTTGATTGCCACTAAGCGAGAGAAAAGTTTCTCCGCGAGGCCGAGTTTATTAACTTGTTTCGCGCGTCCGATTGCGAGGGCTTCGGCGGGAACATCTGTCGTTATCACCGACCCACTGGCGGTCATTGCCCGATTGCCAACACTCACGGGGGCCACGAGCATGGTCGACGAGCCGATGAAAACATCGTTGCCGATTTCAGTCCGATGTTTCATGACGCCGTCGTAATTGCAAGTGACGGTGCCCGCGCCAAGGTTGCTGCGCAAGCCCACGGACGCATCGCCGACATAGGACAGGTGATTGACTTTGGCCCCTTCGGCGATGGTTGCGTTTTTGATTTCGACGAAATTTCCAATGCGCACATCTTCGGATATTTCCGCTCCGGGGCGCAGACGCGCATAGGGACCGATAATCGCACCACGGCTCACGTGACACCCTTCAAGATGACTAAAAGCGCGGATTAGCGCGCCGGATTCAATCGTCACTTCGGGGCCGAAAACCACATTCTGCTCAATGACCGCGTCGCGGCCAATGAAGGTATCGCTGGCGAAAAAGACGGTTTCAGGGGCGAGCAGGGTGACGCCGTTTTCCAACGCTTCTGCGCGTTTCATTGATTGGAAAATGCCTTCCGCGCGGGCAAGTTCGGCGCGGGTATTGATGCCAAGGGTTTCGGATTCATCGCAGGTAACGAAGCCAGCGGAGAGGCCGCGTTCACATGCAATGGCCACCACATCAGGGAGGTAAAATTCGCCTGCCGCATTGTCATTTTTAACGGCGTCCAGAAGATCGAAAAGTACTTTAGAGTCGGCGGCAATGACGCCGCTATTACAAAGTGTTACCGCCCGTTCTTCAGGTGTTGCGTCCTTGAATTCGACGATGCGCTCTAACGTAGAACCTTCCGTGATCAAGCGCCCATAGCGGCCAGCATCCGCAGCTTCAAACCCAAGCACGACAACCGCATGATCCTTGCGGGCCTCCGCGAGTTTTTCCAGTGTTTTTGGCGAAATAAACGGGGTGTCGCCATAGAGGACGAGGGCGTCGCCGTCAAAGTCCGCCAACGCGTCACGCGCTTGTAATACGGCGTGGCCGGTCCCTAGTTGCTCCTCCTGCAAAACAACATCCACAACGCCAAGCGATAATGCTTCTGCGCGCACCAATTCTGCCTCATGGCCCGCAACAACAACACAGCGTTGGGGCATCAAGGCGTCTGCTGAGCCCATCGCATGCGCGAGCAAGCTTGTTCCCGCAATCTTATGGAGAACTTTAGGCAAGTCCGAATTCATGCGGCTGCCTTGTCCGGCGGCCAGAATAATGAGGGCTGTTGGCATTTTGGTTCTTTTCTGTTGTGCTTTGTGCAAGTCTTGGCCTGTTCATAACTCTATGGTCGAGTAGGGCAAGGGAATTGGTTTCAATATATCTTGCAGCTTATTACAAGGATGGGCGACAAATTGCCAAATGATTATAAAAAATGCGTGGTTTTCGATCTTGATGGGACGTTGGCTGACACCAGTGCCGATCTGATTGCAGCGGCAAATTCCTGCTTTCGTGGCCTAGGATTTGGCGATGTTTTGGACCCCGTTGCGGATTCCCTCACAGCGTTTCACGGTGGGCGCGCGATGTTGCGCCTTGGTTTTGAGCGCTTGCAACATGAGGGGTTCGATGCGGCGATTGACGTGCAATATCCAGTTCTTCTGGAAGCTTACAGGCAAGATATTGATACGCATACCACCCTTTATGAGGGCGCAATGGAAGCCGTAGAACTTTTGAAATCAGGCGGGTATGCAGTGTCGATTTGCACAAATAAGCCCGAAGGTTTGGCGCAATCCCTGCTGGAACGCATGGGCATTCGCGGCGCGTTTGATGCCCTTATCGGAGCGGACACATTGCCAACGCGTAAGCCAGATGTCGCCCCGTATCACGCCGCCGTTGTGCGGGCGGGCGGGGCGGTTGAGCGTTCCATCTTGATCGGCGACACCATCACAGATCGTGATACCGCGCGCGCCGCGGGGGTTCCGATTGTGCTTGTTGGCTTTGGCCCATCGGGGGATGCGGTGTCGTCGTTGGAGCCAGATGCGATTTTGGAGCATTACGTCGATTTGCCCAGTTTGGTTAATCGTTTGATTGCTTAGCGCGCGCTTGACGCGACTCGTATTCTTTGATTAACTGAACAAGTGTTCAATAAATTTCGGAGAGAGCTATGTTCACCGCGACAATGCAGTTTGATTTAGGCGAAGATGTAAATGCGTTGCGCGACATGGTGCACCGTTGGGCGCAGGATCGGGTCAAGCCATTGGCCGCGCAGGTCGACTCGAAAAACGAATTCCCCGCCGAGTTGTGGACGGAAATGGGCGAGCTTGGATTGCTGGGCATTACTGTTCCAGAGGAGTTTGGCGGCGCGGATATGGGGTATTTGGCCCATGTCATCGCGATTGAGGAAATCGCCCGCGCCAGCGCCAGCGTCAGCCTGTCTTATGGGGCGCATTCCAACCTGTGTGTGAACCAGATAAATTTGAACGGCACTCCGGAACAGCGGGCAAAATACCTCCCTAAATTGATCTCGGGCGAACATGTCGGCGCCTTAGCGATGTCCGAGGCGGGGGCGGGCTCTGATGTTGTGTCGATGTCGCTGCGGGCCGAGAAAAAAAACGGCTATTATTCATTGAATGGAACGAAATTCTGGATCACGAATGGCCCCGATGCGGACACGCTCGTGGTTTATGCCAAGACCGATCCCGAAGCCGGAAGTCGTGGCGTGACGGCATTTATTATTGAGAAAACCATGGTTGGTTTCTCGACCTCAGAGCATTTCGATAAGCTGGGCATGCGGGGCAGTAATACAGCGGAATTGATTTTCGAAAACGTCGAAGTTCCGTTCGAAAACGTTCTTGGCGAAGAGGGGCGCGGAGTACGCGTTTTGATGAGTGGTCTGGACTATGAACGTGTAGTTCTTTCGGGGATCAATACGGGCATCATGGCCGCCTGCCTGGACGAGGTCATGCCCTATATTTCTCAGCGCAAACAATTCGGTAAACCCGTCGGTGATTTCCAGCTTATGCAGGGGAAAATCGCTGATATGTATACCAAAATGAACTCGTCGCGTGCCTATGTTTACGAGGTAGCGAAGGCTTGCGATCGCGGGCAAGTTACCCGTCAGGACGCGGCCGGATGCGTGCTGTATTCTTCGGAGGAAGCGATGGTCGTGGCCCACCAAGCGGTACAAGCGATGGGCGGGACTGGCTTTATGAATGAAAGCACTGTGAGCCGACTTTTCCGCGACGCAAAATTGATGGAAATCGGTGCAGGCACCAGCGAAATCCGTCGTATGTTAATAGGTCGTGAAATGATGGCGTCTATGACGTAGGTTCATGTTTCAAATTTCCTGAAAGGCATTTTATGAACCGCTTATTTTCCGTTATTGCATCTCTTGTGACACTCTTCATTGCTGGGGGCGCACAGGCGCAAGACATTGAATTCAGTTCAGATTTGTCGCTGAGCTGCTATTATGAAAGCGATGATATGGGCCAGCCCCACGGCTGTATTGGCCTCTCGGCAAACCAATGTATGGAAGTCTCGCCCAGTGGGTATTCCAATCGCGGAATGGACGCGTGTTTCGGGGCTGAAATCGAATTATGGGACGGATTGTTGAACCTTTCTTACCAATCATTGCGGGAAAGTGATCAACAGGCCGATGGGGCTTCTGGCGGTACGCGGGCTACTGCTTTGCGCGACATGCAGCGCGCTTGGATCGTTTTTCGCGACAATACATGCAAGTATGAATACGCTCAATGGGCAGGGGGCAGCGGCGCAGGCCCTGCATATGCGTCCTGTGTGATGAATATGACTGGCCAGCAAGCCATGGCGCTAGATGTCATGCTTTCGAAAAATTTGGCGCAATAACAGGCCTTTAACGGCCAAAACGAGGATCCGATGAAGTTAAACAGTTTAGTTCTTCCTAACTCCGAGGCTTCCTTGGCCAACCGTGCGGCCCATCTTGAGGCGCTGGAGGTTATTCGTTCGGCAGCATCGCTTGCGACGGAAGGCGGTGGAGAGAAATCCCGCGTCCGCCATCTCTCGCGTGGTAAAATGCTACCTCGTGAGCGGGTGGCCAATCTCCTTGATCCTGGGAGTCCGTTTCTTGAGGTCGGCGCGACGGCGGCCCATGGGTTATACGATGGCGCGGCGCCCTGTGCTGGGGTGATTGCGGGGGTCGGGCAGGTGATGGGGCAAGACGTGATGGTTGTGTGCAATGACGCTACGGTTAAGGGCGGCACCTATTATCCGATGACGGTGAAGAAGCATTTGCGGGCGCAAGAGATCGCGGCGGAGTGTCGTTTGCCCTGTGTTTACTTGGTGGATTCAGGGGGGGCGAACCTTCCCAACCAAGATGAAGTGTTTCCTGATCGCGATCACTTTGGTCGGATTTTCTATAATCAGGCGCGGATGAGTGCGGCGGGTATTCCGCAAATCGCGGTTGTTATGGGGTCTTGTACGGCGGGCGGGGCCTATGTTCCTGCGATGGCGGATGTTAGTATTATCGTTAAGGATCAAGGGACTATCTTTCTTGCGGGGCCGCCGCTGGTGAAGGCGGCGACGGGGGAGATTGTGTCGGCGGAAGATTTGGGCGGCGGGGATGTGCACACGCGCCTTTCGGGGGTGGCCGACTATTTGGCCGAGGATGACGCCCATGCGCTTGCGCTGGCGCGGCAAGCGGTTGGCAATTTGAATATGCGGTTGCCCGACACTGTGAAATGGCAAACGCCGGAAGAGCCTGCCTATGATCCGGAGGAATTGCTCTCGGTTGTGCCCGCTGACTTGCGCACGCCCTATGACATTCGCGAAGTGATTGCGCGGGTTGTCGATGGCAGTCGGTTTGATGAATTCAAGGCGCGCTTTGGCGAGACATTGGTGACGGGGTTTGCCCATCTCAAGGGTTGTCCGGTCGGGATCATTGCCAACAATGGGGTACTGTTTTCGGAGGCCGCGCAAAAGGGTGCGCATTTTGTTGAACTCTGTTCGAAACGCAATATCCCCTTGATTTTCCTACAAAATATCACCGGATTTATGGTGGGACAAAAGTACGAAAACGAAGGGATTGCGCGTCATGGGGCGAAACTTGTGACGGCTGTGGCGACCACGAATGTGCCCAAGGTAACGATGGTTGTGGGCGGCAGTTTTGGCGCGGGAAATTACGGTATGTCGGGGCGGGCCTATCAGCCGCGCTTTATGTGGAGTTGGCCCAATAGCCGAATTTCCGTGATGGGCGGGCCACAAGCTGCGGGTGTTTTGGCGACGGTCAAACGCGATGCGATTGAGCGGGCGGGCGGGGAATGGAGTGCGCAGGAAGAGGCGGATTTCAAACAGCCGACGATTGATATGTTTGAGGCGCAAAGTCATCCGCTGTATGCCTCTGCGCGGCTTTGGGATGACGGAATTATCGACCCGCGCAAAACCCGCGACGTGTTGTTTTTGAGTTTGAAGGCGGCGTTGAACGCGCCGATTGAAGAGACCCGTTTTGGCATTTTCCGCATGTAATTTTAAACTTTTTAAACTCTGACACAGTCGGTTTTTAAAAAGTTTAAAGTTTTATTTTAGGGGGACTGGAGGGGCGACCACAAGATATTGTGGGGTGCGTTGAAGAGAAGGGACGACATCAGATGGCACGGATTACAACACGATTGACCGAAAAATTCGAGTTGGACACGCCCATTATATCGGCGCCCATGGCTTTTGCTGCGGGGGGCGAATTGGCGCGGGCGGTGAGTCTGGGTGGTGGGCTTGGATTGATCGGCGGAGCTTATGGCGATCCGGATTGGGTGGACGCGGAGTTTGCCAAGGCGGGCGATGCCAAGGTTGGAGTTGGGTTCATCACATGGAAGCTTGCCGCGCATTCGCAGGTTTTGGAGCAAGCGTTGGAGCGCTCCCCAGCGGCGGTGTTTTTATCCTTTGGCGACATCGCGCCGTATGTGGATCGCGTGCATCGTGCGGGCGTTGCGTTAATTGCGCAGGTGACAACATTGGCCGATGCACAGGCGGCCTGTGGCGCGGGCGCGGATGTGATCGTGGCGCAGGGGTCCGAGGCGGGAGGCCACGGCGAGGCCCGCGCGACGATGACGCTTGTGCCCGAGGTTGCCGATTGGGTGGCGCGCAATATGCCCCATGTTTTTGTCGTTGCGGCGGGGGGCATTGCTGACGGGCGTGGCCTTGCTGCGGCGTTGATGTTGGGGGCGCAGGGCGCGGTGATTGGCTCGCGGTTTTGGGCCAGCGACGAGGCCATGGTGCATCCAAAGATGCATGCGGCGGCGATGGCGGCGACGGGCGATGATACGATCCGTTCCTCGGTGATGGATGTGGCGCGGCATTTGAAATGGCCGCCCAGATTTACCGCGCGGGTGCTCAAGAATGCGTTTACCCGCCAGTGGCACGACGATTTGGACGGGTTGCTTGCGGTGGCGCAGGTTGAGGCCGAAAAATGGCGGCGTGCATGGGAGGCGGGGGACGTGGAGGGGGCGAACACTTTTGTGGGGCAAGCGGTTGGTTTGCTTCACGATATTCGCCCTGCGGCCCAGATAATTGAAAATATAACAGATGAAGCGGCCACCCTTTTGGGGCATGGGCCTGCATTTTTGGAGGCCTGAATGTTTGGCAAGATTTTGATTGCGAACCGTGGGGAAATCGCCTGTCGGGTCATGGAAACGGCCCGCGATATGGGTGTTCGGACGGTTGCGGTTTATTCCGATGCTGATGCGGGCGCGCGGCATGTGGCCTTGGCGGATCAGGCGGTTCACATTGGAGGGTCCGCCCCAGCGCAGAGTTATTTGCGCGGCGATGTGATCATTCAGGCGGCGCTGGAGACGGGGGCCGAGGCGATCCATCCGGGGTACGGGTTTTTGTCGGAAAATCCAGAGTTTGTGGAGGCTGTGGAGGCGGCGGGGCTTGTGTTTATCGGGCCGTCGGCCGCGGCGATCCGCGCGATGGGTCTGAAGGATGCGGCGAAGGTTTTGATGATTGAGGCGGGGGTGCCGGTGGTGCCCGGGTATCACGGTAAAAATCAGGACGCAGCGTTTTTGGCCAAGGAGGCCGCCGCCATCGGCTGGCCCGTTCTGATCAAGGCGGTCGCAGGCGGCGGGGGCAAAGGCATGCGTCTGGTTGAAGCGTCCGAGGGTTTTTCCGACGCATTGGACAGCGCGCGCAGCGAGGCTTTGGCGGCGTTTGGCAATGCGGATGTGTTGATCGAGAAATACGTGACGGCGCCGCGCCATATCGAGGTGCAGGTGTTTGGCGACGGGGTGGAGGCGGTGCATCTGTTTGAGCGCGATTGCTCGTTGCAGCGGCGGCATCAGAAGGTGATTGAGGAAGCGCCTGCGCCCGGAATGACGGCGGATGTGCGTGCGGCGATGGGGGCGGCGGCGGTCAAGGCGGCCAAGGCGATTGGCTATGCGGGTGCGGGGACGATCGAGTTTATCGTAGACGGGTCAGGGGGCCTGCGCACGGACGGATTTTGGTTCATGGAGATGAACACGCGCCTTCAGGTGGAGCATCCTGTGACCGAGGCGATTACGGGGGTGGACTTGGTGGAATGGCAGCTGCGCGTTGCCGCGGGCGAAGGGCTTCCGGCCGTGCAAGAGCAACTGACGATCCAAGGGCATTCGTTCGAAGCGCGGCTTTATGCAGAGGATGTACCCGCTGGATTTTTGCCTGCAACGGGGCGACTTGCGCACCTGAGTTTCCCAGAATTTGCGCGGGCGGATACGGGGGTGCGCGGGGGCGACGAGATTTCGCCGTGGTATGATCCGATGATTGCCAAGCTGACCACGCATGGCGCGACCCGCGAGATTGCCTTGGCAAAGTTGGAGCGGGCGTTGTCGGCAACGCAAGTGGCGGGGTTGGTCACGAATTTGGCGTTCCTTAAGGCACTCACGCGGCATGCGGGTTTCAAGCGCGGTGAGGTCGATACGGGCTTGATCGGGCGGGATTTAGCGGCGTTGACGGTTGAGCCGATTGCCTGTTCGCGCACGCGTTCGCTGGCGGCGCTTGGGTTTGCGGGGCTTGCTGAGGACACATCCACCGAGATGGGATTTGCGCTTTGGGAGCGCGTTCCGCAGGAGGTTGCGTTTACCTACCGTGATGAGATTGTGGCGGTGCGGGTGACGTCCTTGGGTGCAGGACGGTTTGATGTCTCAATTGCCGATACAACCCATAATGTTGAGCAAAAGGGCGATCAGTGGTGGATAGATGGTCAGAAAACCGGAGCGCAGATCATGCGGTTTGGGGATGCGTTGAGTGTGTTTTTTGGCAATACCTATGTGTTTGAAGCGATTGATCCTTTGGCGCGCGGGGGTCAGGAGGGGCCTGCGGGGGATATTGTTTTTGCACCAATGCCCGGATTGGTGAAAGCTGTCTTTGTTGAGGCGGGAGCGAAGGTCGTGCAGGGCGAGCGGTTGGCGATTTTGGAAGCGATGAAAATGGAGCACTCCTTATTGGCGACGCGGGACGGTGAAATTGCTGAGGTTTTTGTGGCTTCGGGGGATCAAGTTGTTGCGGGTGCGCCGTTGATTGCACTTGTGGAAGAGGCGGGTGAGGCATGATCCGCCTTCATCACGCGCACCAGACGCGCTCGATGCGCAGCCTTTGGCTGTTGCACGAGTTGGGCGTTGAGTTTGAGGTTGTGGAGCATGCGTTTGGTAAAAACTTGCGTTCGGTTGAGTATTTGACGCTCAACCCGGCGGGGCGGGTACCAGCGCTTGAGATTGACGGGCGGGTCCTTTTTGAAACGGGGGCGATCACGGAATATTTGTGCGAAGTGTTTCCAGAGGCGGGGCTTGGACGTGCGGCGGGCAGCGGCGAGCGCGCCGATTGGTTGGTTTGGGTGCACTTTAGCGAAACCATAAGTCAGCATGCGGCGGCGCTTACGCAGCAGCATATTGCGTTGTTTGAGGATTGGATGCGCAGCCCGATTGTGATGAAGCTTGAGGTCGCACGCATTGGCAAATGTTATCAGGCTTTGAACGCACGGTTGGAGGGACGGGAATACGTTCTGCACGGCGGGTTTTCTGCAGCGGATATTTCATTGGGGCAGGCGCTTTATATGGCGGTGCATTTCAAATCTTTGGAAGGATTTGAAAACGTTCAGGCCTGGTATGAACGGATCACGGCGCGGGCGGCGTTTCGGGCAAGTCTACCGCCAGAGGGCGCGACGCTTTTGTATCCAGAGGAATTTTATCCCGTACAGGAAGGAACATGATGGACCGCGCAGAGGTTTTTGAAGTTGGACCGCGAGATGGGTTGCAGAACGAGAAGACGCAGATTTCGACACGGGACAAGATCGCTTTGGTGGATTGCCTGAGTGGTGCGGGGTTTCGGCGCATTGAGGTTGCGAGTTTTGTTAGTCCGAAATGGGTGCCGCAGATGGCGGATTCAGCGGAGGTTTTGGCGGGGATTGCGCGCAAAGAGGGCGTTTCCTATGCGGCGTTGACGCCCAATATGCGCGGATTTGAGGGGGCTGTGGCGGCCAAGGCGGATGAGATTGCGATATTTGGCAGCGCGTCTGAGGGGTTTTCGCAGGCGAATATCAATTGTTCCATTGCGGAGAGTTTGGCGCGGTTTGCGGATGTTTCAGAGGCGGCACGCGGCGCGGGCATTCCGGTGCGGGGGTATGTGTCTTGTGTGGTGGAGTGCCCCTATGATGGCGCGACCGCGCCGGCGTCTGTGGCGCGGGTTGTGGCGCAATTGCTGGCGATGGGATGCTATGAGGTGTCGCTAGGCGATACCATCGGGCGGGGCGCGCCGGAAGCTGTGGATGCGATGTTATCGGCGGTGCTTGAGGTTGCGGATGCGCGGCATTTGGCGGGACATTTCCACGATACGTCTGGGCGGGCGTTGGAGAATGTGACCGTGGCGCTTGAGCGCGGATTGCGGGTCTTTGACGGCGCGGTTGGCGGGCTGGGCGGTTGTCCCTATGCGCCCGGAGCGGCGGGGAATGTGGCGAGCGAGGCATTGGCGCGGCATTTGGCGGCGTTGGGATATGAGACGGGTTTGAACATGGATGTTTTGACCGAGGCCGCCGCAATGGCGCATAGGATGCGAGGAGATAGCCATGTTTGAAACCATTACGATAGAGACGGATGGGCGGGGGGTGGCGACGCTGACGTTGAACCGACCTGATAAACACAACGCGCTTTCGGCGCAGATGATTGACGAGGTCACGCGGGCCGCAGGCATGCTCGGTGCGGATGACGCGGTGCGGGTTGTGGTGCTCACGGGGGCAGGGCGCAGTTTTTGTGCGGGGGGGGATTTGGGCTGGATGCAGCAACAGATCGCCGCTGACGCGCCGACCCGCCGACGTGAGGCCGCGAAGCTCGCCTATATGTTGCAAGCGCTCAATACGATGCCCAAACCGCTGATCGGGAAAATTCAGGGCGCGGCGTTGGGGGGCGGCATTGGGATGGTCTGTGTTTGCGATATTGCGATTGGGGTGGAGGGGGCGAAGTTTGGCCTGACGGAGACCAAGCTGGGTCTGATCCCCGCGACGATCGGGCCTTATGTGCTGGCGCGGATGGGCGAGGCGCGCGCGCGGCGGGTGTTTATGAATGCGCGGATTTTCCTAGGGGTCGAGGCGGTGACGCTGGGGATTTTGGCGCGGGCGGTGGCGGTGCAGGATTTGGACGCGGCGGTGGAGGCGGAAGTTGTGCCCTATTTGGCCTGTGGGCCGAAATCGGTGGCGGCGGCGAAGGCTTTGGCGCGACAGTTTGGGCCTGTGATTGATGCGGCGGCGATTGACGCGAGTATTGATGCGCTGATTGCCTGTTGGGACGGGGCGGAGAGTGCTGAGGGGATTGCGGCGTTTTTTGAGAAGCGGGCGGCGGCTTGGGTTGTTTGAGTGTTTCTTCTGGACCGCAATAGGTTGAATGAATACGTTCGAGCGAATTGTAGTTTGCTCTGAGGGTATTGCGTGCACGACGATAGCAAGAATGAAGAAATTTCGGTCTCGGTGAAAGCGTCAAAGGAGCTGACTGGATTTGGTTTAGAAGCTAAAGCAAAAAGCAGAGCCGTTAGTGCTTTTGACCGGTTAATTGGAGATGGGGCAAGCTATTTAGGCAATTATTTTAGACGAAGTGTGAGCGAAAACCAAAGCGACATCGAAGCAAAGGCTGCCCTCAAATCGGCCGCGGTGACGGCTCTTGCAGCCGAAGTATTGGGAAACCCTGAACTTGCTGCCGATATCCTTGGGATTGAGCTTTCCCAAGCGGCGAGACGGCACAGCAATAAAGAGAGTGTTGTTTTGGCGGCGATGGAGCAGTTGAAAATTGCACCTCCCTCGGACGCCCAGCAGAACGATGGACCAGAAGCCCTGTCGGAAGATTTCTTGAACCGATTTGAGCGTCATGCTGAGGATGCTTCGGCTGATAATATTCAGGAAAAATGGGCCAGTGTTTTAGCCTCGGAAGTGCGACAGCCTGGGACGTTTAACAATCGTGTCATGCGGATTTTGGACGAAGTTGATGTTGAAACTGCCATGGACTTTAACAAGCTGAGCGGTTTTCAAATTTCAGGGAGCGTTCCAAAATGCCTCCATAAAATAACTTTTTCTGAAGAGGCAAGATTTGAAGAATATGGCCTTTTGAAAGTTAGTGGTCTTGGTGTTGTAAATTCTGGGTTGGCACTTTTAATGGAGGACGGATCAGAATTTTTTTGTGTTAAGTTTGAGAATTTGGCTATTGTTGTTAAATCTCTTGATGTGGAAGCGACAATCAATAAGCGGAAGGGACAAGGCGTGATCTTTTGGAATGATCTAAGAAATGCGCCTGAAATTCCAGTTTATCTACCAACTACCGCTGGGGCATGTCTGTTTGGGATTGTTGAAGACAAGAGCGTCGAAAATGCAAAGCGCCTTTTGGAAGAGCTTCGAGAGCTTGGTCTAGAAGTCAGATTGTTAAAGGCGGAAAGTGGGCGCGACGGCGAATTTGTTGACACGATGTTTTAGCGCGGGCAATCCTGATGTTTTTTGTAAAGTAATTGCCTTCTTGGATGTCGGAAGGCGATTTCAAGTGTCTGTGACAATTAATCCGCAAAAACAGCGGTAAAGAACCCGTACGCTCGGTTGACCAAGCCATTAGGCAAGAGTAAACCACCATGAGCTAAAAGGCATAAATCAACACGCCTTCAAAGGAGCCAAACGTGGAAGAGCTACTTTCAGAATACCTCCCCATCCTTGTTTTCTTGGCGATTGCCGTTGCGTTGGGGATCGTTTTGATTCTCGCGGCGGTGATCCTTGCGGTAAGGAATCCCGACCCTGAAAAAGTAAGTGCGTATGAATGTGGCTTTAATGCCTTTGACGACGCGCGGATGAAATTTGATGTGCGGTTCTATCTTGTCGCCATTTTGTTCATCATTTTCGACCTTGAGATTGCATTTCTGTTTCCTTGGGCGGTGGCGTTTAAGGATGTCGGGATGGTTGGGTTTTGGTCGATGATGGTGTTCCTTGGGGTTCTGACCATCGGCTTTGCCTATGAATGGAAGAAGGGGGCGCTGGAATGGGCCTAAGTACAGCACAAAACACGGCGGGCGTTGATAAAGACGTGGCGACCGCAACTTTGAATGCGGAACTTCAGGACAAGGGCTTTTTGCTCACCTCCTCCGAGGATATTATCAATTGGGCCCGCACAGGTTCGCTGCACTGGATGACCTTCGGGTTGGCCTGTTGTGCGGTTGAGATGATGCACACCGCGATGCCGCGTTATGATGTTGAGCGGTACGGTTTTGCGCCGCGCGCCAGCCCGCGCCAGTCGGACGTGATGATTGTGGCGGGGACGTTGACCAACAAGATGGCGCCTGCGTTGCGCAAAGTTTACGACCAGATGCCCGAACCCCGCTATGTGATCTCGATGGGATCCTGTGCGAATGGCGGCGGCTATTATCACTATTCCTATTCGGTTGTGCGCGGATGTGACCGCATCGTACCGGTTGATATCTATGTTCCGGGATGCCCACCGTCCGCCGAGGCGTTGCTCTATGGTATCCTGCAATTGCAACGCAAAATCCGCCGTACTGGCACGATCGTAAGGTAGGCCTGATGTCTGAAGCCCTGAATGAACTTGGTGCGCTCCTTGAGTTAAACCGTCCCGATTGCGTCATTTCCTATGCGGTTGAGCACGGCGAATTGACGGTAAACGTTGCCCCTGCGGCGCTTGTGGGTCTGGTAGAATACCTTAAATCGGATCGCAATTGTCGTTTTTCGACCTTGGTTGATATCACGGCCGTTGATTACCCCAGTCGCGAAAAGCGGTTTGATATGGTGTATCATTTCCTCTCGATGTACCAAAACCACCGCATCCGTTTGCGCGTGATGGTGCGCGAGGACGAGATGGTGCCGTCGATCGTTACGGTCTATCCTGCGGCGAATTGGTTTGAGCGCGAAGTCTATGACATGTTCGGCATTCTGTTCGCGGGGCACCCCGATTTGCGCCGTATTTTGACGGACTACGGGTTTCGCGGCTTTCCGCTGCGCAAGGATTTCCCGACAACGGGCTATACCGAAGTGCGGTATGACGAAGTTGAGAAACGCGTTGTCTATGAGCCGGTAAGCCTCGTGCAGGAATACCGTCAATTTGACTTCATGTCGCCATGGGAGGGTGCGGAATACATCCTGCCGGGGGACGAAAAATCACCTGAGGCTAAAGGCTAATAATGGCGCAAGAGGCGACACTTTTGTACGGGGTAGGAGCGACCAAGTCTGGCACGACTTGGCTGCACGACTATCTTGTGTCGCATCCCCAAGCCGTGACGCCGCCACGCAAAGAATTGCATTATTTCGACAGCCTGTCGGGGGAAGTTGCGTTTTCCCTCGAAGGGATGCAGGAAACCATCGGTTCTGAAATCCAATCGTTGCAAGATCGCTTGTCCAAAGCCCCCGCCGATAAGAAACGCCCCATTCTGCGCCGCATTGGCCGTTTGGAGGATTTACGCGCGATATATGTTCAGGGCGGTCCCGAGGGGCTTGAGACCTATCGCCGGTATTTCGCATCTGAAATCGCCCGCACGGGTGCCAAGGTTGCCACCGATATTACGCCTTCCTATGGCATGTTGTCGGATACGTGGTTTGCGCGCCTTGTTACGGCGATGCCGGTCACGCGGTTTGTTTATGTGATGCGGGATCCGGTGGATCGTTTGTGGTCCAACATTCGGATGAATTCCAATAAAAAAGCCAAAGAGGGCGAGTCCGTTGCCGAGCTTTGCATGAATACGGTTGATCGCCTGCTTGTGAAGGGCCGCCATGGCACGCTTGAGCGGAGCAACTATGCCGCGACCCTTGATAAGCTGGAGCGGCATGTGCCCGAAAGCAATCGCTTGGTGATGTTTTTTGAGAATATGTTCTCGCAAAACATGATGGATGTCTTTTGTAAGTTTTTGGGTATCTCGGAACATCCTGCGAAGGTCGGTCGCCCGTCCTATGTTGGCATTGCTTTACGACTTGATGACGCACGACGCCGAGGGCTCGCTGAGCTGCTCGCGCCACAATACGCTGCCGTAGAAGCGCGTTTCGGGGCTCTTCCCGACCGCTGGCAGCAGAATATGACGAAGGTGTAAGATATGGACGGAAATTTCGAAGACGCGCTTACGGGCGAACAGAAAATCCGCAACTTCAACATCAACTTTGGGCCCCAGCACCCTGCGGCTCACGGCGTGTTGCGTCTTGTTCTGGAGCTTGACGGCGAGATTGTTGAGCGCTGTGATCCCCATATTGGCTTGCTGCATCGTGGCACCGAAAAGCTGATGGAAAGCCGCACCTATCTGCAAAATCTGCCGTATTTCGACAGGTTGGATTATGTGGCGCCGATGAACCAAGAACACGCATGGTGTTTGGCGATCGAGAAGCTGACGGGCACGGTTGTGCCGCGTCGCGCCAGCCTGATCCGAGTGCTCTATTCCGAAATTGGCCGTATCCTTAGCCACCTGTTGAACACCACAACACAGGCGATGGACGTTGGCGCCCTTACGCCGCCGCTTTGGGGTTTTGAAGAGCGCGAAAAGCTGATGGTTTTTTACGAACGGGCCTGTGGCGCACGCCTGCACGCGGCCTATTTCCGCCCCGGTGGCGTACACGTGGATTTGCCCCCTGACCTCATTGAAGACATCGACGCATGGACGCATACTTTCCCGCAAGTCCTCGCGGATATTGATGGATTGCTGACGGAAAACCGTGTGTTTAAACAGCGCAACGTGGATATCGGTGTCATCTCCCAACAGGATGCCCTTGATTGGGGTTTCTCTGGGGTGATGGTACGCGGGTCTGGCATGGCGTGGGATTTGCGCCGCAGCCAACCCTATGAGTGTTACGACGAGTTTGAGTTCGACATTCCCGTCGGCAAAAACGGCGATTGTTATGATCGCTACTTGTGCCGGATGCAGGAAATGCGCGAAAGCATTAAAATCATTCGCCAAGCTTGTGAAAAGCTGCGTAATGAGCCGGGTGATGTGCTGGCGCGCGGTAAAATTACGCCACCAAAACGCGGCGATATGAAGACCTCGATGGAGGCGCTCATTCACCACTTTAAACTTTATACCGAAGGGTTCCACGTTCCTGCGGGCGAAATCTATGCCTGTGTTGAAGCGCCTAAGGGCGAATTCGGCGTGTTCCTTGTGGCCGATGGCAGCAACAAACCCTATCGCGCCAAAATCCGCGCACCGGGCTTTTTGCACCTGCAAGCTATGGACTATGTGGCCACGGGCCATCAACTGGCCGATGTGGCCGCAATTATCGGCACGATGGACGTCGTGTTCGGGGAGATCGACCGCTAATGCTTCGCCGTCTACATAAAATCCAACCCGAGAGCTTTGCCTTCACCCCTGAAAATCAGATTTGGGCCGAAGCACAGATGACCAAATTCCCCGAGGGCCGTCAGGCGTCGGCGATCATTCCAATCTTGTGGCGTGCCCAAGAGCAAGAAGGCTGGATCACCCGTCCGGCGATTGAATATGTCTCGGATATGCTTGGCCTTGCGTATATTCGCGGCCTCGAAGTGGCGTCGTTTTACTTTATGTTCCAGCTCCAGCCTGTTGGCTCTTTGGCGCATATCCAGATTTGTGGCACCACGTCTTGCATGATTTGCGGCGCCGAGGATTTGGTTGCTGTTTGCAAGGAACTTATCAGCGAGAAACCCCACGCGCTCTCAGAAGATGGCAAGTTTTCGTGGGAAGAAGTTGAATGCCTTGGAGCCTGCGCGAATGCGCCGATGGCCCAAATCGGCAAGGATTATTACGAGGACCTGACGGCGGATAAATTCCGCGCATTGATGGCGGATTTTGCCGCGGGTAAAATTCCTGTTCCGGGCCCCCAAAACGGTCGTTATGCGGCGGAGCCCTTGTCGGGCCTGACCTCGTTGACGGAATACGACAGCGGCAAAACACAGTATAACGCCAGCGCGCAGCTTGCGGTGGATCATGGCGATACCATTAAGCGGATCGACGGAACCGAAGTGCCGTTGCTCACACCTTGGTTGGGTAAATCCACGACGGCGAAGAAGCCTGCCGCCAAGAAAGCAGAGGCGCCCAAAGTGGCACCTGCGCCAAAGAAGGCCGAAGCTGAATCCGCCGCCGTTGCTGAGAAGAAACCACGCACTATGACCGCGCCGCGCAAAGCAGGTGCGGATGATTTGAAGCTGCTCAGTGGTGTGGGACCGAAGCTGGAAACCACGCTGAACGAGCTTGGGTTTTTCCACTTTGACCAAATCGCAAAATGGGGCGCAGAAGAAGTGTCATGGGTTGATGCGCGTCTGAAATTTAAAGGGCGTATCGAACGGGATGGCTGGATAGAGCAGGCAAAAACTTTGGCTGCAGCCGCGGACAAGAAATAGAACTTTCGAAACCTTCCTGAGGTAAGAGACATTAAATGACAAAAACGACCGCATATTCAAACCTTTCCAACACGGCCCTTCGGGGCGGTGCGCGGGTAGGGTATGGTTGTTTGAAGTGTTCTGTAGTCAATTCTAGGGGAGAGTTTTATGCCTGATCGAAACAAAGAGAGCCTGTTTAGTTGTCCCAATCTCTGTTGGATGATTGCCGTGGTTCTCGGTTTTGCCGCCTTTATGCTGTTGCTGTCGAAAATGGGGCAGGGCGCTCCTATCTCGATGCTTCTGGGAATCGCCGTGTTCTTTGTTGCGGGTTGGCTTTTGGGGAAAGTTCTCTGTTCAGAAACGGAAACAACGCCCGAGACCGCTTCGGTGAAACCCGCAGAAACGCCGCGCCCTGTTTCCACGGCCACGACTGAGCCTAAAGAACCTGCCGCTGTCGTGACAGTTTCCGAAGCCGTGGTGAAAACTGCGCCTGTAGCTCGCGATAGAAAGCCTGTTGCGCCGAAGGCCGAAGCTGAGAAGGGCGACCCCAAAAAGCCAGCGCCGGAAGCGGCTGCACCTAAGGCGGCACCCGTAGTTGAGACGGCTGCACCTGAAATTAAAGATGAGAAAAAACCGCGCACGATGAAGGCGCCCCGCAAGGCAGGGGCAGATGATTTGAAACTGCTCAAAGGGGTTGGGCCAAAGCTTGAGAAAACGCTGAACGAGCTTGGATTTTTTCATTACGATCAAGTCGCTAAGTGGAGTGATGCAGAAATTGAATGGGTCGATGCGCGGCTCCGATTCAAAGGGCGCATTGAGCGCGACGGTTGGATCGAACAAGCAAAAATCCTCGCGGACGGCGGGGAAACGGAATTTTCCACACGCGGTAAAAAGGCGTAAGGAATGGTAAAAAAGGCCCCAGATTCAGAGGGTTCCTCTCAGGCAAAATCGCGTCTCTTGGCGCTGGTGATTGCGGGTTCGGGAATTTTCTGGGTTGTGGGGCAAGCGTTGGGAACAAAACTCGGCTGGACGCAAAGCACGCGTTTGCTGATTGATCTCTTCGCGATGGCGGGCTTCTTTTGGGGGCTGGTTGTTGGACTACAAATTTGGCGCGCGCGCCAGGGTTAATAACGGCTGTGACTTTACAGCAATTGAAGGATGATGCGGATGCTCAAGGATCAAGATCGGATCTTTACCAACCTATACGGCATGCACGATCGCAGCCTTGCGGGCGCTCAGGCGCGCGGCCATTGGGATGGCACGGCGGGTATCATCAAAAAGGGCCGCGATTGGGTTGTGACTGAAGCCAAAGCCTCTGGCCTTCGGGGGCGTGGTGGCGCGGGCTTCCCGACGGGTCTTAAGTGGTCATTCATGCCTAAAGAGAGCGATGGTCGCCCTAGCTATCTGGTGATCAACGCCGATGAATCCGAGCCCGGAACCTGTAAGGACCGCGAGATCATGCGCCATGATCCGCACACATTGATCGAAGGAGCGCTGCTCGCCTCCTTCGCAATGGGTGCCCACGCGTGCTACATCTATATCCGTGGCGAATTTATTCGCGAGCGCGAAGCGCTGCAAAGCGCGATTGATGAATGTTATGACGCGGGCTTGCTTGGTAAAAATGCGGCGAAATCCGGTTGGGATTTTGACCTGTATCTGCACCACGGGGCAGGGGCGTATATTTGCGGCGAAGAAACTGCATTGCTCGAAAGTCTTGAGGGCAAAAAAGGCATGCCGCGGATGAAGCCACCGTTCCCAGCGGGCGCGGGTCTTTATGGGTGCCCAACAACGGTGAACAACGTGGAGTCGATTGCGGTTATCCCGACGATCCTACGTCGCGGTGCGGATTGGTTTAGCTCAATGGGCCGTCCGAATAACTCGGGCACGAAATTGTTTGGCATTTCTGGCCACGTGAATACCCCCTGTGTGGTTGAGGAAGAAATGTCTATCCCGCTGCGCGAATTGCTCGAAAAACATTGCGGCGGTGTGCGCGGTGGTTGGGACAATCTTAAGGCGGTTATTCCGGGCGGTTCTTCGGTTCCACTGTTGCCAAAAGATGTTGCCGGTGAAGCCTTGATGGATTTTGACTGGCTGCGTGAGCAACGGTCTGGTTTGGGAACGGCGGCCGTCATCGTGATGGACCAAGATACCGACGTGATCAAAGCGATCTGGCGGTTGAGCAAATTCTATAAACACGAGAGTTGTGGCCAATGTACGCCTTGTCGTGAAGGCACGGGCTGGATGATGCGTGTGATGGATCGTCTGGTCAAAGGCACCGCTGAAATTGAAGAAATCGATATGTTGCTTGATGTGACAAAACAAGTTGAGGGCCACACGATTTGTGCGCTCGGCGATGCGGCCGCTTGGCCCATTCAAGGCTTGGTGCGCCACTTCCGCGACGAGATCGAAGACCGCATTAAGCATAAAAGAACCGGCCGCGTCAGCGCCGTGGCGGCGGAGTAAAGAGCATGACAGACCTACGCAAAATCATCATCGACGAAACAGAAGTTGAAGTCGATCCCGCGATGACGCTCATTCAGGCGTGTGAACAGGCCGGCGTGGAAATTCCGCGTTTTTGCTATCACGAGCGCCTGACGATTGCGGGCAACTGTCGCATGTGTCTGGTGGAAGTTGTGGGCGGTCCGCCCAAGCCAACGGCCTCTTGTGCGATGCAAGTTAAAGATTTACGCCCCGGCCCAGAGGGCCAGCCGCCCGTTGTACGCACCAACTCGCCGATGGTCAAAAAGGCCCGCGAAGGCGTGATGGAATTCATGCTGATCAACCACCCGCTGGATTGCCCGATTTGCGACCAAGGCGGCGAGTGCGATTTGCAAGACCAAGCGATGGCCTATGGCATTTCGCAAAACCGCTATAACGAACCAAAACGCGCCTCGGATGACTTGGACTTGGGGCCGCTTGTGGCGACCACAATGACCCGTTGTATTTCCTGCACGCGCTGTGTGCGCTTCACATCCGAAGTCGCGGGTATCTCGCAGATGGGCCAAACGGGCCGTGGCGAAGATGCTGAAATCACAAGCTATTTGAACGAAACCCTCGACAGCAACTTGCAAGGTAACATCATTGATTTGTGCCCTGTTGGCGCGCTGACCTCTAAGCCATACGCGTTTACGGCGCGGCCTTGGGAATTGACCAAAACCGAAACCATCGACGTGATGGACGCGCTTGGCAGCAACATCCGCGTGGACACAAAAGGCCGCGAAGTGATGCGCATTTTGCCACGCAACCATGATGGCGTGAATGAAGAGTGGATTTCCGACAAAACCCGTTTTGTGTGGGATGGCTTGCGTCGTCAACGTTTGGACACACCCTATATTCGTGAAAACGGCAAGTTGCGTAAAGCCAGTTGGGGCGAGGCCCTTGCGGCCGCCGCGGCTGGTCTTAAAGGCAAAAAAGTTGCCGGTATCGTGGGTGATCTTGCGCCTGTGGAAGCGGTTTACGCGCTTAAGGGTATCGTCGACGGCCTTGGTGGCAACGTGGAATGCCGTACCGACAACGCGAAATTGCCAGAGGGCAACCGCGCGGGTTATGTGGGAACGGCGACGATTGAGGACTTGGATACAGCCGAAGCGATCATGTTGATCGGCACCAACCCTCGTGTTGAGTCGCCAGTTTTGAACGCACGTATTCGCAAGGCTTGGACCGCAGGGGCCAAAGTTGGCGTCATCGGCGAAGCGGTTGATCTGACGTATGAATACTTCCACCTCGGCACCAGCCGTGCGGATTTGGTCAAACTCAACGAAGGCGATCATTCCGACGCTTTGAGCCGCAAATCGATTGTGGTTATCGGTCAAGGCGCGTTGCAGGAAGCGGATGGCGAAGCGGTCCTTTCCCAAGCGATGAAATTTGCCGAAGCCACCGAAAGCAAGTTCATGGTACTTCACACTGCCGCCGCGCGAGTTGGTGCGATGGACGTGGGGGCTGTGACGGACGGCGGCCTGACGGCGGCGCTTGATGGTGCGGAAGCTGTTTATAATTTGGGCGCCGACGAAGTTGAAATCGCAAAAGGGGCCTTTGTTATCTACCAAGGTTCGCACGGCGATCGCGGGGCGCACCGCGCCGATGTGATCCTACCAAGTGCTGCCTATACGGAAGAAGGCGGCCTGTTTGTGAATACAGAAGGGCGTCCACAATTGGCCCATCGCGCCGGATTTGCACCGGGGGAAGCCAAAGAAAACTGGGCGATCTTGCGGGCTTTGTCGGCGGAATTGGGCGCGACATTGCCCTATGATAGCCTTGCTGCGTTGCGGACCGCTTTGATTGCGGACGTGCCGCACCTTGGGAATATCGATGTGGTTGCGGAAAATGCATGGAAACGCGTGCCGCTGCGCAAACCTGCGAAGGCGGATCTGCGCAATGCGGTGAAGGATTTCTACCTGACCAATCCGATTGCCCGCGCCAGCCAGTTGATGGCCGAACTTTCGGCAAATGCAAAAGCTCGCAATGAAACCGCGGTGGCTGCGGAATAATGACGGGTTTCTTCACACATAAAACGGCCTTGACCCTCGCTCTTGCGGGCGGTGTTTTGGCGGGGTGTGAGGGAAATGACGTACCGCGTGCGGAATTGCCTTTCACGCCCACATATAATGGCATCGAAACCCGCCTTTTGGACGGGGATTTGGTGAGCTTTATTGTGGAAATGGAAGGCGCGCGCGACAATCAAGACGTTGCGGATTATGGCAAATGTGCTGCGGCGCAATATGCAGTGATCCGTGGATATGGTTTTGCGCGACATGTGCGCACAAACGTGAACGAAGAGGGTGGCATTTGGCGTGGGGATGCTGTTTACACCATCTCAAACGCGTTACCCGATGGTCTGATTACGATCGACGCAGAAGTCGTCGTTGCGGACTGCAAAGAAACTGGGATACCGACGGTGTGAGGATCTATGGCTGAATTTCTATCAACCCCTTGGGGGACTTTCCTCCTCATCATAGCACAATGCCTTGGCGTATTGGCTTTCGTGATGATTTCCTTGCTGTTTTTGGTCTATGGCGACCGGAAAATTTGGGCGGCGGTGCAGATGCGTCGCGGTCCCAATGTTGTGGGGGCATTTGGCCTTTTGCAATCGGTGGCCGATGCGTTGAAATACGTGGTCAAAGAGGTTGTTGTGCCCGCGGGTGCGGATAAAACGGTCTTCTTCCTTGCGCCGCTGACCAGCTTTGTTTTGGCGATGGTGGCTTGGGCGGTGATCCCGTTCAACGACGGTTGGGTGCTTTCTAATATCAACGTCGCGGTGTTGTTTGTGTTCGCGGTGTCCTCGCTTGAGGTTTATGGTGTGATCATGGGCGGTTGGGCGTCGAACTCTAAGTATCCGTTCCTTGGGTCTTTGCGCTCGGCGGCGCAGATGATTTCCTATGAGGTCTCGCTTGGCCTGATCATCATGTCCATCATCATCTCGACCGGTAGCTTGAACTTTACCGATATCGTGAATGCGCAATCGGGCGACCTTGGGTTGTTCAACTGGTATTGGTTGCCACACTTCCCGATGGTCTTTTTGTTCTTCATCAGTGCCTTGGCGGAAACTAACCGCCCACCGTTCGACCTTCCGGAAGCGGAATCCGAACTGGTAGCAGGCTATCAAGTGGAATATTCCGCGACACCGTTCCTTTTGTTTATGGCGGGTGAATACATCGCGATCTTCTTGATGTGCGCGCTGATTACCCTGTTGTTCTTTGGCGGCTGGTTGTCCCCGATCCCCGGCATCCCTGATGGCGTGCTTTGGATGGTTGGCAAAATGGCGTTCTTCTTCTTCCTCTTCGCGATGGTGAAGGCGATCACGCCACGGTACCGCTACGACCAATTGATGCGCATTGGCTGGAAAGTGTTCCTTCCCATGTCGCTCGCTTGGGTCGTAATCGTTGCCTTCTTGGCACAATTTGGAGCCTTTGGCGGCGCGTATGCCCGCTGGGCAGTAGGGGGCTAAGTCGATGGCTATGGATTATACCCGCGCGGTCAAATATTTCTTCTTGGCGGATTTCGCCAAGGGGATGGCCCTTGGCCTGAAATACTTTTTCGCGCCCAAAGCGACGTTGAACTACCCGCACGAGAAGGGCCCTTTGAGCCCGCGTTTTCGTGGCGAGCATGTTTTGCGCCGCTATCCCAATGGCGAAGAGCGCTGCATCGCGTGTAAATTATGCGAGGCGGTCTGTCCCGCGCAAGCGATCACTATCGACGCCGAACCACGCGAGGACGGCAGCCGCCGCACCACGCGCTATGACATTGATATGACCAAATGCATCTATTGCGGCTTCTGCCAAGAGGCGTGCCCCGTCGATGCGGTTGTTGAAGGGCCGAATTTCGAATTCTCGACCGAAACCCGCGAAGAGCTGTTTTACGACAAAGAGAAACTGCTCGCGAATGGGGACCGTTGGGAAGCTGAAATTGCTCGCAACCTCGAAATTGACGCGCCTTACCGCTAGGCCGTCCCACGACACCGCCCCTTGAGGGCACATCAAAGTCCCGAATGGGGACAGGAAGAAGGACAGTAAAATGGGCATTGTTGATTTCGCCTTTTATGTCTTTGCCATAACAACTGTTGCGGCGGGGCTGTTTGTGGTTGTGTCGCGCAACCCTGTGCACTCGGTGCTTTGGCTGATCCTTGCGTTCCTGTCGACGGCAGGGCTTTTCGTGATCCTTGGCGCGGAATTCGTAGCGATGCTTTTGGTGATCGTTTACGTCGGCGCGGTTGCCGTGCTGTTCCTCTTTGTGGTGATGATGCTCGATGTGGACTTCGCTGAGTTGCGGGGGGGGATGGCCAAGTTTGTGCCATTTGCTTTGCTGATTGGCGTTGTTTTGTTGATGGAACTCGGGCTTGCGATTGGCGTTTGGAATGCAGCGGACACCGCTGAGGCCGCGCGCGCCGCCGTTACGCCCAACCCAAGCGACGTGCAAAATACGGCCGCTTTGGGGCAACTTATCTATGACGATTACATCTACCTGTTTCAGGCCTCGGGCCTGATTTTGCTGGTGGCGATGATTGGCGCGATTGTGCTGACGATGCGCCATCGTCCGGATGTGAAACGCCAAAACGTGTTGGAACAGATGCATCGTGATCCCGCGAAGGCAATGAAAGTTGTCGACGTGAAACCGGGGCAGGGTTTGCTGTGAATTTATGGCTGGTTATCGGTGTTGCGATGATTGCCTTTGGACTGGCGGTGCGTTGGTATCGCAAGAAGAACGAGAAAGACGAGGACTGAAATATGGTCGGACTTGAACATTATCTCGCGGTGGCGGCGGCGTTATTCGTCATCGGTATTTTCGGGCTTTTCCTGAATCGCAAGAACGTCATCGTCATTTTGATGTCGATTGAGCTTATGCTGCTTGCGGTCAACATCAACTTTGTCGCGTTCTCAAGCTATTTGGGCGATCTTGTCGGGCAGGTGTTTACCCTGTTTGTCCTGACGGTTGCCGCCGCAGAGGCCGCGATCGGCCTTGCGATCCTTGTTTGCTTCTTCCGCAACCGCGGCACGATCGCGGTCGAAGATGTCAACGTGATGAAGGGCTAGCGCATCATGGAAAAAATCATTCTTTTTGCACCGCTCGTCAGCGCGCTAATCGCGGGTTTTGGCTGGCGTTATATCGGCGAGAAGGGCGCGCAATATTTGACAACGGGTCTGTTGTTTCTTGCGGCCTTCCTCAGCTGGATCGTCTTCTTCACGTTTGATGGCGAAACGCGCTATATCCACATTCTCGACTGGGTTCAGTCTGGCAGCCTTGATGTGGCCTGGGCCATTCGTCTGGATCGCCTCACCGCGTTGATGTTGATCGTTGTGACAACGGTTTCGAGCGTCGTTCACCTTTATTCCATTGGCTATATGGACAATGATCCGGCGTGGAAAGTTGGCGAAAGCTACAAGCCACGGTTCTTTGCCTATTTGAGCTTCTTTACCTTCACCATGCTCATGTTGGTGACAGCCAACAACCTTCTCCAAATGTTCTTTGGTTGGGAAGGCGTTGGGGTTGCCTCCTATTTGCTTATTGGTTTCTACTACCGCAAGCCTTCGGCAAATGCGGCGGCGATGAAAGCCTTTATCGTCAACCGTGTTGGAGACTTTGGCTTCCTGCTCGGGATTTTCGGTTTATTCTATCTGACCGATAGTATCTCGTTTGACGAAATCTTCACGGCGGCGCCTAAGCTTGCTGAAACGCAACTTCATTTCCTTTGGACAGAATGGAACGCTGCTAACCTGTTGGCATTCCTCTTGTTCATTGGTGCGATGGGTAAATCGGCCCAGTTGTTCCTGCACACATGGCTTCCCGACGCGATGGAAGGTCCGACACCTGTTTCGGCGCTGATCCACGCGGCGACGATGGTTACCGCCGGTGTTTTCCTTGTGTGCCGCATGTCTCCGTTGATGGAATTTGCACCAGACGCCACCACATTCATCGTTATCATTGGGGCAACCACGGCGTTCTTTGCGGCGACCGTTGGTCTTGTGCAAAACGATATCAAACGCGTCATCGCTTATTCCACCTGTTCTCAGCTTGGCTATATGTTTGTGGCGGCGGGTGTTGGCGCTTACTCGGCGGCGATGTTCCACTTGTTCACACACGCGTTCTTTAAGGCGATGTTGTTCCTTGGCGCTGGCTCTGTGATCCACGCGATGCACCACGAACAAGACATGCGCAACTTTGGCGGTCTTCGTAAGAAGATCCCGATGACCTATTACGCGATGTTGATCGGCACGTTGGCCATCACGGGTGTTGGCGTTCCCCTTACTACCATCGGTTTCGCTGGGTTCCTGTCCAAGGATGCGATCATCGAAAGCGCATGGGGCGCGCAAAACGGCGTTGGCATGTATGCCTTCTGGATGCTTGTTATTGCGGCCTTTATGACAAGCTTCTACAGCTGGCGTTTGATGTTCATGACCTTCTTTGGCGAAGCACGCGGCGACAAGCACACGCATGAGCATGCGCATGAAAGCCCGATGGTGATGTTGATTCCACTCGGCGTTCTTGCGCTTGGGGCGGTGTTCTCGGGGATGATTTGGTTTGGTAGCTTCTTTGGCGACCACGATCAGGTCAATAAGTTCTGGGGTGTGCCAACGCATGAAGTTGTCGCAACTGAGGGCCACGCAGAAGAAGCGGATACACATGCAGAACCCGCAACCGAGGCTGCTCCTGAAGTTGAACACGTTGTTGCGACAGGTTGGACCAAAGGGCAGGGCGCACTTTACGTTAGCCCCGACAATCATGTCATGGACAACGCGCACCACGCACCTAAATGGGTCAAAGTTTCGCCCTTCATCGCGATGATGCTCGGCCTTGGATTGGCGTATTTGTTCTACATCGTAAATCCAAAGCTTCCAGTAAGTTTGGCAAAAACAAACCAGCCTATCTATCTGTTCTTGCTCAACAAATGGTACTTTGACGAAATTTACGACGTGCTCTTTGTGCGCAGCAGCAAAGCAATTGGCCGTTTCTTCTGGAAGGTGGGCGATATGAAAATTATCGACGGGGGTCTCAACGGACTCGCCATGGGGATCATCCCCTTCTTTACCCGCCTCGCAGGGCGTGCCCAGTCGGGTTACCTGTTCCACTACGCGCTGGCCATGGTGCTCGGTTTGGTGGTGTTAATTACTTGGATGACAATCAGCGGAGGGGCTGAATAATTATGGAAAACCTTCTTTCCATCGTCACTTTTGTTCCGCTTTTGGGCGCGCTCGTTTTGGCGTTGTTCCTTCGGGGTGACGACGCCTTTGCCCAACGCAATGCGAAATTGGTGGCGCTGGCCACAACCACTGCGACGTTCCTGTTGTCCCTCGGTGTCCTGACTGGATTTGATGCTTCAAACACAGGTTTCCAATTCGTTGAGGAATCTCAATGGATTATGGGCCTATCCTATAAAATGGGTGTGGATGGTATTTCGCTTCTCTTCGTGATGCTGACCACGTTCCTGATGCCTTTGGTGATCCTGTCCTGCTGGAGTGTAACTACTAAAGTTAAAGACTATATGATCGCTTTCTTGCTCCTTGAAACGCTGATGCTCGGTGTGTTCATGGCGCTTGACCTGATCCTGTTCTACGTCTTCTTTGAGGCGGGTCTTATCCCGATGTTCCTAATCGTGGGGATTTGGGGTGGCAAGGATCGCATTTATGCGGCGTTTAAATTCTTCCTCTATACGTTCTTTGGGTCTGTTCTCATGCTGGTCGCGATGATCGCCATGTATCTGGATGCAGGCACAACGGATATCGTGCAGCTTCTGACCCATGATTTCGCGTCAGAAACCATCCAAGTGCTTGGGTTTAGCATTGTCGGCGGCATGCAAACGCTTCTGTTCCTTGCCTTCTTTGCCAGTTTCGCGGTAAAAATGCCGATGTGGCCTGTGCACACTTGGCTTCCTGACGCACACGTTCAAGCGCCGACTGCGGGTTCTGTTGTTCTGGCGGCGATCCTGCTGAAAATGGGCGGCTATGGCTTCCTGCGGTTTAGCCTTCCGATGTTCCCTGTTGGCGCCGAGCATATGACAAATTTTGTCTTTACGCTTTCCGCCATCGCGATTGTCTACACGAGCCTCGTGGCCCTCGTGCAAACCGACATGAAGAAGCTGATTGCTTATTCCTCGGTGGCGCACATGGGGTATGTGACGATGGGGATTTTCGCGGCCAATCAACAAGGTATCGACGGCGCGATCTTCCAAATGATCTCGCACGGCTTTATCTCAGGCGCGCTCTTCCTCTGTGTGGGCGTGATTTATGACCGCATGCACACACGCGACATCGCGGCCTATGGCGGCCTTGTAAACCGGATGCCTGCCTATGCGTTGATCTTCATGTTCTTCACCATGGCGAACGTTGGCCTTCCTGGGACATCCGGCTTTATCGGGGAATTCCTCGTGCTCGTGGGCGTGTTCCAAGTCAACACATGGGCAGCTTTGATTGCGGCTTCTGGCGTGATCTTCTCGGCGGCTTATGCCTTGTGGCTCTATCGTCGGGTCGTTATGGGCGATTTGCTCAAGGAGAGCCTCAAGTCGATCACAGACATGACGCGCCTTGAGAAATCGATCTTTGCCCCACTGGTTGCCATGACGATTTTGCTCGGGGTTTATCCAAACCTTGTTCTTGATCTCATTGGCCCCTCCGTTGAGGCGCTTGTCACCAATTACCACGCTGCTCTGCCTGCTTTGGCGGAAGCTGGCGCAGCAGTTACACACTAAAGGTGGGTCCGATGCTTTCTGCAGATATCTCCGTAGTTCTCCCAGAGATCGTCTTGGCTGTTTTTGCCATGGGGGCGCTGATGTTTGGCGTCTTCACGGGAAAAGACGAGGCCGCACCTTCGATCCTTTGGGCCACGGCCATTGTGATGGTGGTTCTTGGCCTCTGGATTTTTTCAGCGGGCGAGGGGGCAAGCACGGCCTTCAACGAAGCCTTTATTGATGACGCATTCTCGCGCTATGCAAAGGTTGTGATCCTGTGGTCCGCCGCCGCCATCTTGGTGATGGGGCAGGGCTACATGACCAAAAACGACCTGCTGCGCTTTGAGTATCCAGTTTTGATTGCGCTTGCGACTGTGGGCATGATGATGATGGTGTCTGCGGGCGATCTGATGGCGCTTTACATCGGTCTCGAGCTACAATCGCTGTCGCTTTATGTGGTGGCTTCGCTGCGCCGTGACTCGGTTAAATCCACCGAAGCTGGCTTGAAGTATTTCGTGCTTGGCGCGCTCTCCTCGGGGTTGCTGCTGTATGGCTCGTCCCTCGTTTACGGCTTCTCAGGGACAACAGTTTTCTCCGATATTCTCGCGTCGGTTCAGGGCGAACACTTGCCGATTGGCATGCTTATTGGTCTCGTGTTTATCGTGTCTGGTTTGGCGTTCAAAGTTTCGGCAGTGCCGTTCCACATGTGGACCCCTGATGTTTATGAAGGTTCGCCCACTCCTGTTACTGCGTTTTTTGCCACGGCGCCGAAAGTGGCGGCAATGGGCCTGTTCGCCCGCGTGGTTTTTGATGCTTTTGGCAATACCATCGGCGATTGGAGCCAGATCATCGCGTTGATCTCGGTGCTTTCCATGTTCCTCGGCGCGATTGCCGCAATTGGCCAAACCAATATCAAACGCCTGATGGCGTATAGTTCCATCGCACATATGGGTTTTGCCCTTATGGGGTTGGCGGCTGGAACGGTTGAAGGTGTTCAGGCGATGCTCATTTATATGACCATCTATGTCACCATGAACGTCGGAACATTCGCCTTTATCTTGATGATGCAACGTGATGGCAAACCCGTGACGGACATCAAAAGCCTGAACCGATATGCCACTCAAGAGCCACTGCGCGCCCTTGCACTTTTGGTCCTTATGTTCAGCCTCGCAGGCGTCCCCCCTATGGTTGGTTTCTTTGGTAAACTGGCCGTGCTTCAAGCGGCGGTGTCGTCGGGTATGGCGTGGCTTGCAATCGCGGGTGTGATCGCTTCGGTGATTGGCGCGTTCTATTACCTGCGCATCGTTTATTACATGTACTTTGGCGAAGAAGTAGATCCGCTTGATCGCGTATCTTCGCCCGTTCTCTGGGGATTGTTGATGGCATCGGCGGCGATTATGGTTGTTGGAATGGTCAACCTTTTTGGCATCGAACCCCTCGCAAATGCGGCTGCGGCGGCTCTTGTCAAGTAAGGCGCCTCCCATGTCGGCCTGGCCTGCGGGCTATGGCCGACACATCCTCGCAAGTGTGGACAGCACGCTCAACGAGGCGGCGCGGCTTGCGTCAAAACTCGCAGCCCCCACGTGGATTCTCGCCCATGAACAAACCGGTGCGCGCGGCCGTCGGGGACGCGCGTGGTCTATGCCAAAAGGCAACTTCGCCGCCACCCTCACCATGCGCCCGAACGAGCCTCCGGCAATCGTGGCTTTACGCAGTTTTGTGGCGTCTCTCGCCCTTTTTGACGCCCTAGTTGATTGCACCGGACGGGCCGAACCTTTTGCCCTCAAATGGCCGAATGACGTTTTGCTCAATGGGGGAAAGCTCGCGGGTATCCTCCTTGAAAGCTCAACCCAGCCCGATGGAACAACACCGCTTTCTATCGGCATCGGCGTCAACCTTGTGGCCGCTCCAAGCAAGGATGAAGTCGAGGAGGGGGCTCTCGCACCCGTCGATCTATTGAGTGAAACGGGCGCACGTGTGACGCCAGAAGAATTCCTTGAACTGCTCGCCGTGAGCTATGCCCGCTGGGAAAACAGTTTTACGACCTATGGTTTTGCCCCGACCCGCGAAGCATGGCTGGCGCGGGCCGCGCGTTTGGGCGAACCTATTCGCGCCCGCACCACAAACGACGAGCTTTTCGGCACATTTGAAACCATTGATGACGATGGTAAACTTATACTCCTGACCTCTTCAGGGCGGCACGCTATTCCTGCGGCTGATGTATTCTTTTAGGAGGCCCCATGCTTCTTGCGATTGATTGCGGCAATACAAACACGGTTTTTTCAATTTGGGACGGGGAGAAATTCCTCGCGACGTGGCGCTGTTCCACAGAACATCAACGCACGGCGGACCAATATTACGTGTGGCTTGCCACCCTCATGCAAATGCGCAAACTTGAGGTTGAGATCACCGATGTGATCATCAGCTCCACCGTGCCGCGCGTGGTTTTTAACCTGCGTGTGTTCACGGATCGTTATTTCAACACCCGCCCGATCGTGGTGGGCAAACCCGAGTGCCTCCTGCCGGTCGCCGTGCGGGTTGATGCGGGAACCGCCGTTGGACCAGATCGGCTTGTGAATACCGTTTCCGGCTTTGACCTTTATGGCGGCGACCTGATCATCGTGGACTTTGGCACCGCGACCACCTTTGATGTGGTTGACCAAGATGGCGCCTATATCGGCGGTGTTATTTCGCCAGGTGTAAACCTGAGCCTTGAGGCGCTTTCCCAAGCCGCCGCCGCCCTCCCTCACGTGGATGTGACCAAACCCGCCAAAGTTATTGGCACAAACACCGTTGCTTGCATGCAGTCGGGCATTTTTTGGGGTTACGTTGGATTGGTGAACGGGATATGCGAACAGATTAAAGCCGAGTTTGGCCGTGAGATGAAAGTTATCTCGACTGGCGGACTCGCCCCCTTATTTCAACAGGGCCACGCGCTCTTTGACCACTTCGAAGATGATCTCACCATGCATGGTTTGACTGTCATCCACAAATACAACAAGGATACCCAATCCAAATGAGCAGAGATCGTCTGATCTATCTCCCCCTTGGCGGCGCCGGTGAAATCGGTATGAACGCCTATGTATACGGTTACGGCCCCAAGGGTCGCGAACGTCTTATTCTCGTCGACCTCGGCGTGACTTTCCCCGATATGGACAGCACCCCCGGTGTTGACCTGATCATGCCCGACATCACGTGGCTTGAGAAAAACAAAGATCGCCTAGAGGCGGTTTTCATCACCCACGCCCACGAAGACCACATCGGCGGTATCGCCCATATGTGGCGCAAACTTGGTGCGCCGGTTGTTTATGCGCGGGTCTTTACGGCCCACCACGCACGCCGCAAAATGGAAGAGCAGGGTGCGGATCCGAGCGCCGTCAACACCGTTCCGGTCTATCCTGCCGTCACGGAAGCGGGGCCGTTTAAGGTGTCCTTCTTCCCTGTCGCGCACTCGATCCCCGAAAGTTCGGGCCTTGTGATCGACACACCTGCAGGTCGTATCGTGCACACGGGCGACTTCAAGCTCGACGAAACACCTGTTTTGGGCGAAGCTTTTGATCCCAAACTCTGGGCCGAGATCGCCAAACCTGGCGTCAAAGCTCTGGTTTGTGACTCAACGAATGTGTTTTCCGTCAAAGCAGGCCGTTCAGAGGCCACTGTTGGCCCAGAAATTGAGCGCCTCATCGGTGAATCCGCGGGTATGGTTGTTGCTACAACTTTCGCGAGCAACGTTGCGCGTTTAAAAACGCTTGCGCTCGCAGGGCAGCGGTCCGGACGTTCGGTTGTGCTCTTGGGGCGCGCCATGCGTCGCATGGTGCAGGCGGGTATGGAAACCGGTTTGCTCAAGGATTTCCCAACGGTTATTCCTGTTGAGGAAGCCCGCGAAATTCCCCGCAACAACCTGTTATTGTTGGCCACGGGATCACAGGGCGAACGCCGTGCCGCCGTCGCGCAACTCTCGCGCGGAAAGTACCTCGGGATGTCGATGAAAGAGGGCGACACGTTGTTGTTCTCGTCTAAAACCATTCCCGGAAATGAACGTGGTGTGATCTCGATCATGAATGCATTTTCGGAAATGGGCGTTGATATTGTGGACGACGACGATGGCCTTTACCATGTGTCCGGCCACGCTAATCGGCCAGATATCGAACGCACACATGAGATTTTCAAGCCACAAATGTTGATTCCGATGCACGGTGAACACCGCCATTTGCGCCAACACGCAAAACTTGGTGAAGCGCGCGGCATTGCGAGCCTTGTTGCGGTGAACGGAATGATGGTCGATTTTGCTGGAAACCGTCCCTCCGTGGTCGAGTATATTGATACAGGCCGTACCTATCTCGATGGCTCCGTGAAAATCGGCGCAATGGACGGGGTTGTGCGGGAACGCATTCGCATGGCGCTGCATGGGCACGTAATGGTTAATGTCATTATCGACGAGGATGACACGCCGCTTGGCGAGCCATGGGTCGAGACGATGGGCCTCCCCCGCAACGGCACAAGCAATGCAGATTTGGTTGAAGTGCTTGAGGGTGATCTGACGCAGGTGATGATGCGTATGGACGACAAAACGCTTTTGGACGACGATAAAATCGAAGAGCAAATCCGTCGCGCGACACGTATAACCACACAGAATGAAGTTGGCAAAAAGGCAGAAGTGACTGTTGTTGTGAGCCGTTTGATGGGGGCTTAGCCCCCCTCTAGACCAACTTAAGGGCTAAGAGATAAAAAAAGGGCGGTCGCATGGACCGCCCTTTTTTATTTGGTTTTATTTAGGTTTTTGACCTTCGCTTAACTCGTCCGGCGCTCTTCAAAGCTCATAGCAATGAATCCCGGTAGATGGTCGCCCATTCCGACAACACGGTTGTCGCGGCCGCGACCCTCACGTTGTTGGTGGTTGGCGGGCGCTTCTTTGGGGGCGCGTGGCTGTCTAGGTTTAGGCTCAGGCGTTGGTTGCTCTAAAGCGACGACGTTGTCGACAACAACGGGGGCTTCGGCCTCAACAGTTTGTGCAACCTCAGGGGCCGCTGCATCCGTTTTTGCACCACCGCGACGACGACGTGTCCGCTTTGGTTTCTCGGAAACTTCTGCTTCGGGTTTCGCCTCAACAGGGATTTCGGTGGCAGCTTCAACAGGTTTAGCCTTAGCCAAAGGGTTCTCCATGACGGGAACGTCCATTTTCACCAAACGTAGGATGTCTTCAAAATTGCGTTCATCCTGTGTAGAGCAAATGGTGATGGCTTTGCCGGAACGTCCTGCACGACCTGTGCGGCCGATCCGGTGCACATAGTCTTCGGCGTGGCTTGGAACGTCAAAGTTAAAGACGTGGCTCACGTTGGAGATATCAAGTCCGCGTGCGGCAACATCTGACGCGCAGAGAAAACGAATTGCCCCTTCGCGGAAGCCAGAAAGCACCGCCATACGCTTGCTTTGTTCTAGATCGCCGTGAATAGGTTCCGCGTTATACCCGTGTTGTTTTAGGGATTTCGCGACAATATCCACGTCAACCTTGCGGTTGCAGAACACGATGGCATTGGAACATGCGTCGCCTTCTTGCTCGATCAAAGCCCGCAAAACATCACGTTTTTCTTTTGCGGCGCGGTCCTTGCGGCTTGGTTTGACCATCACAACGGATTGCTGAATCGTTTCGCTCGTTGTGGCCGCACGGGCCACTTCGACTTTAACGGGGTTGGACAAGAACGTATTGGTAATCCGTTCAATTTCAGGCGCCATCGTGGCCGAGAAAAACAGGGTTTGGCGGGTAAAGGGGGTAAGGCTAAAAATGCGTTCGATATCGGGGATGAACCCCATATCAAGCATCCGGTCAGCCTCGTCGACAACCATGATTTGCACGCCAGTGAGCAACAGTTTGCCACGCTCAAAATGGTCGAGCAGACGGCCAGGTGTCGCAATTAGAACGTCAACACCACGATCAATCAGTTGGTCTTGCTCCTTGAACGAGACCCCACCTATCAACAGCGCCTTGGTCAATTTTGTTCCCTTGGCGTAAACGTCAAAGTTTTCTGCAACTTGTGCCGCAAGTTCGCGGGTAGGGGCCAAAACAAGGCTGCGCGGCATCCGTGCACGGGCACGCCCTTTGGCGAGCATCGTAATCATCGGAAGGGTAAAGCTGGCGGTTTTACCAGTGCCCGTTTGGGCGATGCCCAAGACATCACGCCCTTCGAGTGCTGGAGGAATCGCACCTGCCTGAATCGGCGTTGGCGTGTCGTAACCCGCAGCTTCAATAGCTTTGAGAACTTTGGGATTGAGTTTTAGATCGCTAAATTTAGTCATTGATGTCCATCTATTACGGCATCGGGCCGCAAGGTTGAGGGACGCCTGCTACAACGCGTCCCAGCGTTCAAGAGCCGCAGAATGCGGACTGCACTTGCCAATAAACCAGATTGGCGCGCGGGTCAATGAAGGCGACGAATTTGCGGCAGGTTGATGCCACAAGTGCACCAATTCCATCACGTTTCCGTGATTGTTTCGTTGTTGCGCGGGCCTTTCCGACTCGCTGCTCGACGATCCCGTAAAATCCGAAAACGCGAAAACATCGATTTATTAGTGGAAATCAGTCGATTAAGCATCGTGTGGCACAAATCTTCCATGATCGGATCGTCGCAGGCATTTAGGTAAAGCTTGCCAAGCAACTGTTGGTCGAGATCACCGCCAGCGATGGCATATTTCGACATTCCTAGGGGAAGCTTAAGGTTTTTATCCATCCGAAAGGGATGTGGCTTGCCTGGAGCGAATCCGGCGTGGAGGCGTTCGCTCTCATACAGTTTGAACAAGCCAAAGAGCATTTCCAGATTGCTCCCGACCTTGATTTGTGTCGAGTTTTCGCCGTGGTCGCCGAAGGTGGTTGCGGCAGAAATGAGCCAGCGCATGTTGAGTTGCGCGATCAAAAGCGGGCGATAGTCCCGCCATAATGTATGGAACAAGGCGATCGTTTCAGGGGGCGGGGCGTCGCGCCGTAAGCACGCGATACAGAGGCCGTGGACCACCAAAATTTCCGATTTTCCCTCGAACTCTTGGCTAAACTCAAGCTGTTTAGACCATAGATCAACAACGGGCCGCCGATCCCGCGCTTCGGGCTTAATATAGGGGCCAGCGGTAACTGTTTTGGCCACAGTTTCCGGAAGATTTGCCGCCGCATAGGGCAAAATTCCAGTGATGTCCGCGTATTGCGTTCGGTGGGCCGAAATTTTTCTGAGGACGCCTTCAAACCCTAATGGATAAGCCCCATTTGGATTGCTGTCGGTACCGGTCATGGTGTCTCCTTGAGGGCGAACTTTGGGTCGAGCCAAGCAGAAATACACGCATGATGCAAATTCTTTCACTGCGAAATTATCGCGCAGTGCCCCTATAAATGCAGGCAAGAATATCCATAGATTAGACCATCATTTCTTTGGTTGCCGTCAACGTCACGTCAGGGTAGTCGCGCCCAATACGGTCGATATCCCATTGTAAACGCGTCAGAAAAACAATGTCACCGTCGTGGTCGTGTGCGATATGCTGTTTGTTGGCGGCTTCGAATTTCTCAATTGCGGCTTTTCCGCCCGTGGCCCATCGAGCGCTGGTGAATTGGGATGGTTCAAAGCGCACAGGGAGGCCGTACTCAAGTTCTATGCGACTGGCGAGAACTTCAAACTGAAGTGCGCCAACAACACCGACAATAAAGCCGGAACCAAAAGCGGGTTTAAACACTTTTGCGGCGCCTTCTTCGGCAAATTGCATGAGGGCCTTTTCAAGGTGTTTACCCTTCATCGGATCGCCCGAGCGCACGCCTTGCAAGAGTTCGGGGGCAAACGATGGGATGCCCGTGGCGCGTATGACTTCGCCTTCGGTGAGCGTGTCGCCGATGCGCAATTGACCGTGGTTGGGAATGCCAATGATGTCGCCCGCCCAAGCTTCCTCGGCTAATTCGCGGTCAGAGGCGAGGAAGAGAACTGGGTTCGAAATGGACATCGGCTTCTTGGTGCGCACATGGGTAAGCTTCATGCCGCGTTTGAAATGACCCGACGCAAGACGCACAAAGGCGACGCGGTCGCGGTGTTTTGGGTCCATATTCGCCTGAACTTTAAAGACAAATCCGGTAACTTTTTTCTCTTCTGGGTGAACCGCGCGAGGACTGGCGGCTTGGGGCTGAGGTTCGGGGCCAAATTTCGCGATACCGTTCATCAGTTCTTTGACGCCAAAACTGTTGATGGCGGAGCCGAACCAGATCGGGGTCATGGTTCCGTCGAGCATGGCTTGATGATCGAAAGCGGGCAGTAAAGCACGCGCCATTTCGATTTCTTCGCGGAGTTTTTCAAGCAATTCCGCTGGGACGTGTTGCGCAAGTTGTGGGTCATCGAGGCCATTAATTTCGATGCTCTCGGCGACTTTGTTGCGGTCGGCGCGGTCCATAAGTTCCAGCCGGTCACGCAGAAGATCATAACAGCCCAAAAAGTCGCGCCCCGAGCCGATGGGCCAACTTGCGGGACACACATCAATGGCAAGATTTTCTTGGATTTCGTCTATGATATCAAATGTTTCGCGGCTTTCTCGGTCCATTTTGTTACAGAACGTCAGGATCGGCAGGTCGCGCATCCGGCAAACTTCGAACAGTTTTTGGGTCTGACTCTCAATACCTTTTGCGCCGTCGATGACCATCACCGCAGCGTCAACGGCCGTTAGGGTGCGATAGGTGTCTTCGGAAAAATCACTGTGGCCGGGCGTGTCGACAAGGTTGAACCGGTAGGGGCCAAAATCAAAGGACATCGCCGAAGCGGAAACCGAGATCCCGCGGTCTTTTTCCATTTGCATAAAGTCGGAGCGCGTACGGCGCGCTTCGCCCTTGGCCCGCACTTGGCCCGCCATTTGAATAGCACCGCCAAACAGAAGAAACTTCTCGGTGAGGGTCGTTTTCCCAGCGTCAGGGTGCGAAATGATCGCAAATGTACGGCGCCGAGCGATCTCGGGCGGTAAATTGCTAGCGGAGGCGATGATATCTGTCATTGCGGCGGTATAGCTTGGCGATCACAGGCGTGCAATCGAAACGCGCATGGGCGTGTCGGTGAAATGTACCTTATGACCCAAGGGATGAACGGCGAAGGCGCTCGGCGGCGTTGTTCTCTGCAAGGTTTGCGCGTGTGACTTCAATATCGCGATGCAACTGTTGGGGATGACTGACGATTTCCCGCTCCAGACGTTCTGCGAGGTCGGGCGGTAAAACAGCGGTCGTGCGTTTGGAAAAGGGGAGGCTTTCGGCGGCAATGCCTTCAGCATAAATAATCTGGTGGTGATCAAAGAGGATTTGGAAATGCTCAACAAATCCACCTTCAAGGACTGTCACGGTCTCGCCATTCACCAAGTCGCTGGCCCGTACAAAAACTTCGGGACGGCCGAGTTTGAGGTCGTCGCGTCGTTGGTAGATAAACAGCCGGTGATTCGGACTGACGTGCAGGTCGTTTTCGTTATTAAGCGCACCGGCCTTGATCACGATGGGGGCGAAATCTCCTACGGCGCGACTGGTGTGGTTGCCGATCCAGCGAATGACTTGAGGGCCGTTGTCACGGGTTAAAATACGGTCTCCAATACGTAGGTTTTCGATTGGATTTTGGCGGCCATCGGCCATTGTAATGTGGGTTCCGCGCATGAACGAGACACAGGCGACTTCGGCGAGACGTGTACGTGCAGCATCGGGATCAACCCGCATTAGCCGGTATTCGGTTTGCCGTTTTAGCGACGAAAGCGGTAGCAAATAGACCGCATCCAGGGCGTTTTCCGAAGGGTCGACCTCGGCTAAAACGAGGGCTTCGATGGTTTCTCCGCCCTGTGACATAAGGGTGATCGCGCAATCAAGGTGAAGTTGAAATCCGGCGGTGCCCACCAAACTGTTTGTCGACACAATAAACGGTCCGCTTTGCGACTCAGTGACGGTGATATTTGATTCACGGGCGTCCATGGCAAGGCTATAGATATCATCCAAACAGAGGTCGTCCGCATCGGCCAGATCATCGCCAAGATTTGCCCCGTGAAAAACCTTAAAATCCGACGCCAAATAGACGGGTAAATCCCGAATATGCGTTGCAGTAACGCTCTGTGCCGTGAAATTTTTCGGAGCCGTAATCGTCATGGTCGTGTCGTCCAGATTTGGGGCACGCCTCTTGGGCGGTGCTCCTAGTTAAATTGGTTCTAGTTAATAAGTGTTCAATAGAAGGGGCAACATTAAGGCAATGGGTGTGAAAAGGCTCGTTTTTTTTCCTTTCAATGCGTGGTTGGTGCCCATTTTTTGGGGCTGACGTTGGCTTCCATCTTTTGTGGAACCTGATAGGAATTAGAAAAGCAACAAAGGGAGTGACGATATGGACATGGGAATTGCAGGAAAACGGGCATTGGTTTGTGCGTCCTCCAAGGGTTTGGGCAAGGGTTGTGCCGAGGCTTTGGCGGCGGAAGGTGTTGATCTTGTGCTCAACGCGCGCACAGTCGGCCCGCTGGAAGAAACCGCGCAGAAAATTCGCGACACCTATGGGGTGAAAGTCATAGCAGTTGCTGCGGATATTACCAGCGAAGAGGGGCGCGCAAAGGTCCTTGCCGCGGCGGGGCACGTCGATATTTTGGTGACGAATGCGGGCGGGCCACCTCCGGGCATTTGGTCGGACTGGGATCGCGACGATTTCGTAAAAGCGTTGGATGCCAATATGTTGACGCCTATTGCTTTGATGAAAGCGCTCTTGCCAGCGATGATCGATCAGGGATGGGGGCGGGTTGTCAACATCACGAGCCAGTCGGTGAAATCCCCGATTGCAGCGCTTGGATTGTCCAATGCGGCACGGGCAGGTTTGACCGGCTATGTTGCGGGGACATCGCGCCAAGTGGCGCCTTCGGGAGTGGTGATTAACAACCTGCTTCCGGGTATTCACGCAACCGATCGCGCGGTTTCGTTGGACTCGGGTGTCGCAAAGGCGCAGGGCATTTCGATGGAGCAAGCGATTGAAACGCGCTCAGCGGGTATTCCAGCGCGCCGCTACGGAACGGCGGGTGAATTTGGCGCAACTTGTGCGTTTATGTGCAGCCAATATGCTGGCTATATGATCGGCCAAAACATCCTTTTGGATGGCGGTTCAATGAACGCAACAATGTAAAACAAATGGCGCAAACGGGCCAAAACGAAGGTCACGTTTGCGTCAGACTGCCCTTTTTGGGGTCGTGCCCCCGTCCAAAATAGTGATTTTCTGGTGGGAACAAAGTTTCCCCACATGGGGTTTCACGAGATTGGGGACATACATGCAAGCTTACTGGATCATTGGCGGATTTGGCCTTGTCGCTTTGGCGAGCCTTCTTGTGGCGCCCAAACGCGCGACTGTTGAGGGTTTTTTTCAGGGGCAAATCGGTGGCGCGTCGCCCGGTCTTTGGACGCTTGTTCTCTCTCAGGTCACCACATGGATTTTTGCGCGCTCCCTGATGAATTCGGCCATTTTGGGGTATTTTTACGGGATGGCCGGCACAATGGCCTATGCGGCGTATTACCTGTCGTTTTTAACGGGCGGATATGTAGTTGGGCACTTGCGCGGGGCGGGGGCAGGGTCGGTTCAGGACTGGCTGGCGGTACATTTTGGCGGCACGGGAACCAAATGCTATAACGTGGTTATTGCGCTGCGACTTTTGTCCGAAGTTTTCGCCAACCTGCTGGTTGTCGGGCTTGTTATCGGTGCCTTGATGCCCGATGTCGTCAATGCGCCGAGAGCGGCGATCCTCCTCGTTTCTATCCTTGGGTTAGCCTATTCCGCATGGGGTGGCCTTTCGGCGGCTCTGCGCACAGATGTGTTGCAAATGCTTGTTTTTATTGTGGTTTTTACCGTGGCGTTCCTCGCTCTCGTGTTCCAACCCGACTTTTCTCTTGCCAAAATCGTTACAAGCACTGGCACGTCGGGCAGCTATAACGGCTGGATCCTTATGGCGGTCGCCGCCCTTCAGGTGTTCTCCTACCCGATCCATGACCCTGTAATGATGGATCGCGGATTCTTGGCCGATGAGCGCATAACCAAAGCTTCCTTTCTGCACGCCTTTTGGATTTCGAGCCTCTTTATTATTGGGTTTGGGATGTTTGGTATTCAAGCGGGGTTGATGGGCGCGGAGTATCAAGGCGAGTTGCTGGGCACTTGGGCGGCAATTTTCCCTCAAGGGATTTTTATCGCCCTAATGTTGTCGCTGCTGATTTCCGCGCTCTCGACTCTTGATAGTGCACTGGCTTCTGCGGCGCGTCTCACGGTTGAGGAGTTGAAAATCCTGCCGCGCAGTTTAGCGGGGGGGCGCTTGGCGATGGTCGTCTTTATGGTGCTGGGGGCGGCTCTTACGCTTTGGGGAAACAGCAGCCTGTTCGATGCCGTTGCCGTCTCGGGAACCGCGTCGATGTTTTTAACGCCAACCCTTCTTGTTGGTTTGATTTTCGGACGGCCCATCGCCCTGTGGTCCTTTTTGGTCAGCTATGTCGCGGCGCTTATTGGGGCGGCGTTGTATTTTCTGCGTGCCAACGAAACTGTGGCGATGATCCTCCCCGAAGGGCATAAGTACGAACAGCTCTTGTTGATTTGCATTGTCGTTCTTGCGGTAGGATTTGTCGCAACCTTCCTTGGGATTGAACGTGGTCAAAGGGTTGCCCAGCCTTAGCCACACTGTTATCTGACATAGAATTGGTCTTCTCGACCGTTTCCCTCAGGTTAAGGCCGCTCAGTGACGCAACTATCGCCCTCCAAAATCGAAATGGAAACACCACGCCTTGAAATTCGCCGGATTTCGCGGGCGTTTAGCGGTCGTAATGTGGTTGATGATGTGTCGCTCAGGGTGATGCCGGGGCAGGTGACTTGCCTGCTTGGTCCATCAGGATGCGGAAAATCAACCACCCTTCGGATTATTGCTGGCGTCGAAATGCAGGACCGAGGCGAGATTTACGTCGATGGCAACCTCGTGTGTGATACGATTTATCGTGTGCCGCCAGAAGGGCGTTCTATTGGCCTGATGTTTCAGGATTTCGCGCTGTTTCCGCATTTAACCGTCGCCAAAAACGTAGCCTTTGGCCTAACGGGAACCCGCGACGAAAACATGGCGCGGGTTGAGGAACTTTTGACGCGGGTGGGGTTAGGGCACTTTGCTCAAAGTTATCCCCATGAGCTTTCGGGCGGCGAGCAACAGCGGATTGCCCTTGCACGTGCCCTTGCACCACGCCCGTCGATTATGCTGATGGATGAGCCGTTTTCAGGCCTTGATAACCGATTGCGCGACGACATTCGCGACGAAACACTCGCGGTCCTCAAGGATGAAGGCACCGCCGTTTTGCTGGTCACGCATGAACCCGACGAGGCCATGCGTATGGCCGACGAAATCGCCCTGATGCGCGATGGCCGGATTGTACAACAGGGTGCGCCCTATAACCTTTATAACAGCCCCTTTGATCTTGAAGCGGCGAAGTTCTTTAGTGATATCAATGTGATCCGTGGCGAAGTTCAAGGCGCCTTGTGCGACACACCCTTCGGTCAATTCCTCGCTCCCGGAAAGCCCAATGGGACCGTGTTAAATATCGCAATTCGGCCACAACATCTGCGCATCGATTTTGATCGCGCGGGCCGTGGTCCAAACCCCACGACCGTTGATGGCTCCCCTGCACGCGGTATTGTGACCCGCGCGAGGTTTATGGGGCGAGAGAGTCTTGTGGAATTCAAAATGGACTATGATGATTCCATTTTGAGCGCGACTGTACCGTCCGTTTTCTTGCCAAAAGAGGGCACTCCCTTGTGGTTGATGATCCGTCGGGACCGTTGTTTCGTGTTCAACGCTTAAAAGTGATGGGCCTTGAAGTGCCCTCGAAATTGCCAATAGCTTCTATTTGGACGCAAATTGGTGTATTCTGCGACAACGCGCCCACCGAATAATCACAAAAACATGGCCTCTGCGTGCATTTGGGTATTTGAAACCGCGCGTTTAACCAATACATACAGTAGGGAAACTAGGAAGGTGAGCCGGTTGGCGCACCAAAGGAGTACAAAATGCTAAATAATATTGGCCCAATGGGTCTCGTTCTTATCGCCGTTGTTGTGTTGGTTCTCTTTGGCCGTGGTAAAATTTCGTCTTTGATGGGCGAAGTTGGCAAAGGCATCACCAGCTTCAAAAAAGGCATCAGCGAAGGCCAGAAAGAGCTTGCGGACTCAGTCGAAGAGCCACGTGATATCACACCTGAAACTGAGACAAAAAAAGACGAAGCCTGAATTAGTCAGAGCAAACGCGGTTAGGGTCGTTTCAGATGTTTGATATTGGTATGACCGAACTGTTGGTTGTGGGCGTTGTGGCGTTGATCGTCGTGGGCCCCAAGGACTTGCCCGGAATGTTTCGCACTGTGGGGCGGTTCACGGGCAAAGCGCGCGGTATGGCGAAGGAATTCCAACGCGCGATGAACGATGCTGCGGATGAGGCCGGTGTGGCCGATGTTGCAAAAGACCTCAAAAACGTGACGTCCAAGAAAAACCTTGGCTTGGACGCGCTTGAAGACGCGGCCAAAAAGTTTGAAGACTGGAATCCAAAGTCTAATAGCTCGGCCGCAGCCAAGCCGGGTGTGAAAACCGCAGAATTCACTCCAGAGCGCGCAGAGAAGGCCGAGAAAATTCACAAAGCGATGGCGAACAAAGCGACCGAGCGCCACGCTAAGGAAGCGGCGGAAGCTGCGAAGGCGGATGTTGCTGATCCCATTGTGAAGACCGCCACAAAAGCGCCTGCGAAAAAAGCGGCGGCCAAAAAGCCAGCAGCGACAAAGGCCACTCCAAAAACGGCCGCCAAAAAGACGCCGGTGAAAAAAGCGGCGGCACCAAAATCGACAACCAAAGCTCCTGCCGCCAAGAAAACAGCCGCTAAAAAAACCACTAAGAAAGCAGATCCTAAAACATGAGCGAAAACGTCGAAGACAGCTCCGCCCCGCTGATCGAACACCTCGCAGAGTTGCGCACGCGTTTGATTCGTTCTGCTGTCGCTTTCATTGTGGCGATGCTGTTTTGTTTTACCTTCGGCTCACAGCTTTTGGATTTCTTACTCAAGCCAATCGAAGAAACCATGCGCCAACTTGGCGATCCAAATCCCGCGATGCAGTACACGGCGCCACAGGAGTATTTCTTTACGCTTGTACGGCTTTCTATGGTGTTTGGGCTTGGGCTTTCCTTTCCAATCATCGGCACCCAACTGTGGCGTTTTGTGGCGCCCGGCCTTTATAAAAACGAGAAGAACGCGTTTCTTCCGTTTCTCTTGGCGTCGCCGATTATGTTCCTGCTTGGCGCCGGATTTGCACATTATGTGGTGACACCGATGGCGATGAAATTCTTCCTTGGCTTCGCGGATGCGACGTCCATTTTAGGGTCGGTGGTTCCGACGGATGGGGTCCCTATTCCGGTCGATCCCGACGCTGGAATCAAGATCAATTTCAATGGGAAAGTCAACGAAACCCTTGATATTACATTGAAAATGATCGTGGCTTTCGGGCTGTGCTTCCAACTTCCGGTCCTGCTGTCCCTTATGGGCAAAGCGGGCCTTGTGTCGAGCAAAGGCCTTGCTAGTGTGCGCAAATACGCCGTGGTGGGCATCCTCGTGCTCGCTGCCCTCGTGACGCCGCCCGACGTGATCACACAGGTCATTTTGTTTGTTGTGGTCTTTGGCCTTTATGAGGCTTCAATCTGGCTCGTGTATTGGATCGAAAAGCGGCGCGAAGCCAAGCTGAAGGCCGATGGGCTTTGGGATGAGGACATTCACGGCGACGGTAATTTTGGGGTCGATGATGAAGAGACTCCGCCAGAAGACGATGGGAAAGCGGCTGATGAGTGAAGTGCTTCTAACACGGATTGCTGAGGCGCTGGAACGCATGGAGCCAGCGCCGGTTGCCGCCCCAGATTTCTCAAAGGCCGATGCTTTTGTGTGGCACACAGAGCCAAATCGGTTTTCACCCGTCGCGAAGGTCAGCCGTGTGCAGCTTGATCTCTTGGTTGGCATCAATCGCTCGCGCGATACTTTGCTTGAGAATACGTTGCAATTTGCGCGCGGGTTGCCCGCCAATAATGCGCTCCTTTGGGGGGCGCGGGGCATGGGGAAATCCAGCCTTGTGAAGGCGATCCACGCCGAAGTTTTGCGCCAAGGGCACGACTTGAAAATCGTTGAAATTCAGCGCGAAGACCTGCCTTCGATTGGGCATCTCTTGGCCTTGATCCGTGATGCTGATGCGCGGTTTTTGATGTTTTGCGATGACTTGTCGTTCTCGCATGACGATCAACATTACAAATCTCTGAAGGCAGTTTTGGACGGGGGAATCGAAGGGCGGCCAGATAATGTTGTGTTCTATGCCACCTCCAATCGCCGCCACTTAATGCCGCGCGATATGATCGAAAATGAGCGCTCCTCCTCCATCAGCCCGTCAGAGGCGGTTGAGGAGAAAGTTTCCCTCTCAGATCGCTTCGGGCTGTGGCTTGGGTTCCATCCCTGCTCGCAAGACGAATATCTTGAAATGATCCGTGGCTATTGCCGCGCGCACGGGATTGAAATTGACGAAGAAACCCTCTGGGCGGAGGCCATTGAATGGCAAGCCACACGCGGAAGCCGTTCGGGGCGGGTTGCTTGGCAGTACTTCACTGATCTCGCGGGGCGACGCGGCATTTCGCTCTAGTTGCCGAAAAAATGATACAAAAAAACGCGGCTCCGAAGGGACGCCGCGTTTTTTGTTTTTAGCCTTCTGACCTTAGCTGACAAAAGGCGTAGGATCGACGCTGTCGAAACCTTGGCGAACCTCAAAATGCAGGAATGCAGGGTTGCCTGCCCGCATTTTAGCAATGTTTTGGCCGCGCGTGACGGTCTCGCCTTTTTGGACGGTTACCCCGTCAACATTTGCATAAACCGTCAAAAGCCCATCCGCGTGGCGAATAACAACGATGGTTACACCTTCGGTGTCCACGGTCACGGCAGCTACTTTTCCTGCCTCCGCCGCCTTAATCGGCGTGCCGACGGCGGCGGAAATATCGATCCCGTCGTTTTTACCTTTTTGGTATTCGCGGATGATTTTCCCGCTTACCGGCATTTGCAATCTCGTCGCCTTTTCGGACGCTGCGGTTTGCTGCGCGCCCATATCAGGTGAGGCAGGGGTGGGCACGACTGCTGCGGCAGCTAGGGGCGTTTCGGCGGGAAGCGCTACGGCGGCACTCGGTGGCAAGGGCGTTACTGAGCCTTGACCGGGTTGGGTTTCGACGGCTGAAACCGTAACGATCTCTTCTGCTTCGGCGTCCGGTAGCGGAATGAGCAAATATTGACCTTCGCGCACGGCAAGATCGCTGCCGAGGCCGTTCCATTCCGTCAGCGAGCGCACAGAAACATTATACAGGCGTGCCACGGAATAGGCAGTTTCCCCCCGTTCAACTTTGTGACGGACGGGTTCTGCTACCTTGGCGGTGGCGGGTTGAGCGGGCGTCGAGGCCGGTTTTATGGGCGTTCCTGCGCGGTCGATGGCGTCACCGGCCAAAGTGGTAATATCTATCGCGCCTGAAGTGATTGTTGACGAGGTGGCGGGTTCAGCAACCCGTTGTGGGAGCGCCAGAAGTTCGCCTGACCGCATTTGAGTGCTCGGACTTACGCCATTGTACTTCGCCAATTCATTTTCATTCAAACCCAAACGTCCAGCAATATCGGCAACTGTTTCGCCCTTGCGCGCCAAAACCACTTGATAGCTCGGGTAGGAGACAACGCCGCGTGCATCCGGTTTTGGTGCAGGCTCCGTTGGACGGGTGGATTGGGAGGTGGTCGTGAAGGAATTACCGAAATTGCCACGCAAATCAGTGTCAAAGCCGTCGCTACAAGCGGTCACCGCAAATAGGGCGCTCGTTACGAGTAGAGTGCGAGACGCGGTGCGCGCGTTGTGAAAAAAAGGCACCGAATAGGGGGGGGTGGGTAATTTCTGCATGGTTCGTCCTCAACTGCCTTTGCCCGTTTGGCGGGCTTATTTAATCTCTTATACACGAATTTAAACGGGTTTGCAGGCCTATTCTTCGTCGCCCAACCCTTCGAGCAGTGGAACAAAACGTACGCCGCGTAATTCCTCGTAGTCAAAACCCGTTTCAGATCGTGTGACTTTGATCAATGTTTGTACGGTGTCGGATTGCCCAACGGGAAGGACCATAATTCCACCGACGCGCAATTGTGCCAGCAGGGGCCCGGGAGCGTCCTCGGCGGCGGCCGTGAGAAGTATCCGATCAAACGGGGCGTGGTCTTCGAGGCCGCGACTGCCGTCGGCGGTGAAGGTTATAATGTTTCCGATGCCCATTTGCGCAAAGATATCTTCGGCCTCTCGCACCAAGCGACGGTGCCTATCGACGGTGTACACCCGCCTCGCCAATTGACTGAGAATAGCGGCCTGATAGCCAGAACCCGTGCCAATTTCGAGAACTTTGTTACGCGGCTGGACGTTTAAGGCCTGCGTCATCAGGCCCACGATCGAGGGTTGGCTGATCGTTTGGCCACAGGCGATGGGGAGGGGCATATCCTCATAGGCGCGATTCGCGAAAACCCCGCGCACAAAGGGACCGCGATCAATGGTTTCCATGGCCGTCAGGACGCGTTTATCCGTGACGCCTTTTGAGCGCAGTGCATAAAGAAACTGCATTTTGCGCTCGGCTAAACTCATGTGTCGATAGCGTCTTTAAGGTCTTGCAGGACGTTATGGGCGGTCAAATCGGCGCGCATGGGGGTAACCGAAGTATAGCCCGCGAGATTGGCCGATGCATCGGTGCCTTCGCCCGTCTCGACTTGCTGATCGCCGCCTTTAATCCACAGGAATCGGCGGCCAGAAGGCGACAAATGCGGTTCTGCAGAGAAGCTCGTACCTTTGCGAAATCCCTGAACCGTTGTGCGAATGCCTTTGACGTCCGCTGCCGCGAAGGGCGGGAAATTAACGTTGTAAAACAGGCGGTAATCGGCGGTATCCTTAGGCGCGGCCTTGAGGATCGCGCGGATTGTGTCGGCGCCATGACTTGCGGCGGCCTCAAACGGATTCGCGAGTGTCGCGTTCGCGGAGCCAAAATATTGCGACAAAGCGATAGCAGGGATGCCTTGAAGCGCGGCTTCCATAGCGCCGCCAATTGTGCCCGAATAAAGGGTGTTTTCAGCCGCGTTATTGCCACGATTCACACCAGACAACACTAGGTCGGGCCAATTGTTGGGCATGACATCGTAGAGCGCGGCGAGGACACAGTCGGCGGGGCTGCCTTCGGTTGTGTAATTGCGTTCGCCCAGTTTCGCCATGGCCATAGGATTGGTGTAGGAAATCGAGTGGGCGACGCCGGATTGCTCGAAGGCGGGGGCGACGGACCAAACCTCGCCCTTGGGGCCTGCAAGCTCGGTTGCGATACCATGCAATACCCGCAACCCCGGGGCGTTAATACCATCGTCATTCGTGATTAAAATGCGCATTCAAAGGTTCCAGTCTTCTTGTTTATAGTCCTAGTGCAGGCAGGCACACAGGTAAAGAATGCACTAAGATGCGTTATGTTTTTCTAACTTTTTGCAAAAAATACGTGCATTTTTGACTCGCTTTGGACGATTATGATCGCAAAATAACGAAGATTTTAGGGTTCGATGCTGTTTGGCTATTTTAAGAGGTCCATAACACGGGCGGCTTGCCCCTCCGCATCCATCAGTTTTGTGCGATCTTCACCAGGGAAAAAGCGTGCACGCAAGCTCGAAGGCATGGGTGCAGGTTGGTGAATGATGACTTTGGGGCCGGTTTTGACCGATTCTGCCTGCCAGCTGCGCACAAGGGCCATTTGCGCGGCTTTGCTTGCGCCGTAGCTGCCGAAAAAGCTTTTGCCAGCCATGTCGTCGTCAAGGAAAACCGCTTTGCCAGCAGGCGCAACCGAAAGAAGTGGCGCGACATAGGTAATCAAACGCTGTGTCGCTGTCAGGTTGCAAGCGATGGATTTATCGAAATCTTTGGTGTCCACATGGCCGGCAGGGGCCAGAGGCGCGCCGTGAATGGCGGTGTGCACCCATGTATCAATGTGGCCCCAACGCTCAAATATCGAGAGGCAAAGATGTTGCATTGCCCCTTCGTTGGTTACGTCAAGGGGGGCCAAGGTTGCCGCTCCGCCTTGAGCTTGAATACGATCATCCAACTCCTCCAAAGCGCCCGTCGTTCGAGCCACGGCCACAACATGGTGCGTTTTAGCGAGCGCCAAAGCCAGCGCAGCACCGATGCCACGGGACGCTCCGGTTACAAGAGCGATTTTTACGGGAGTGTCTGGGACGGGGTTTTGCGATATATCGGTCATGCTTTCATTTCTCACTTGCGTCTCTTTCATGCAAGGGGTTCCTTGACTTTTGCGGCATATTGCCCAAAAAGCGTACTTGAGAGCATGTATCCAAGGAGACCCCAACATGACATTAACCAAAGCCCTGATCGGTTCCAATTCCCTCGCAACCAAAGGGATGATGGTCCTGCTCGGTTCTGCATTCATCGCATTGGCGGCCCAAGTGTCCGTTCCAATGTTCCCCGTTCCGATGACAATGCAAACCCTTGCAATTATGATCGTTGGTTTGACTTTCGGCTCCCGTCTGGGCGCTGTAACGTTGCTTGCCTACCTCGCTGAAGGCGCTTCTGGTCTGCCCGTCTTCGCGCACGGCGCTTCAACCCTCGCATTTGTTGGACCAACCGCTGGTTTCCTCGCTGGCTTCGTTGCCATGGCATTCCTCGCAGGCCTGGCCGTCGAGAAGGGCATTGCTAAAGGTTTTGTTGGCACAGCTCTTACCGCCATCGTTCTTTCCGCGTTCATCTACATTCCAGGCGTAGCTTGGGCGATGTGGATTGGCGAAGTTGCGGGCCTTGACGCTGCTAAATGGGGTGCGGATAGCTTCGCTTCCATCTGGAAATGGTACATGTCGCCCTTCCTTATTGGTGACGCAGTGAAAGCGGTTATCGCGGCTCTTGTCGTGACGGGCGCATGGAAAGTTTTAGACGCACCTAAAGCGAAATAAACACTCCAAAATTAATACCTTGAAGCGCCGCCTCGGTCCCCGAGCGCGGCGTTTTTCGTTGCACTCTCATCGTGCCTGCCGAGCATCGCGAGGCTACGCCCAACAGGAGTAACCCCCGCAGGGGGGGTGATCTTGGCGGGAGCATTTCCTTTTTCTTCTGGAGCTTATGGGGTCTCGTGAAGCGCCGCGAGGGCGGCCTCGCACATACCGTATTCAAGCCACTGACAGCCGGCGCACACCTGCTTCAAGCTACCCACGGGGACGTGTTTTTTAATCCGTGCCTTGGCTTCGCCCCACGTCAAAACCTCATTGGCCGACAATTGAAGCGCGGCAGCGTGGCTGCGATCCAACGCCTTGATCTTGGGTTGATTGCTGCACAGACGGCCGCGGCGTTTGGGGCAGGGGCCGCAGATATCATCGGTCATCCCTACGGTCTGAATCTGCCGCTCATCGCCGCCCTCTGCGCGCAATTGTTCCACAACAATGGCGTGCATGTTTTCGGTAAAGCTCTCGGAATAGCCTTTGCCCTGAAATCCTAGCGCGCACAAAAAGTGGTGCGGGCGGAATTTCAGGGGGGCATTCATTATTCAGCAGCAGTTTTTAGTGTAAATCCTTTGGCCATCATATCGGTCGGGCGCACGGGATATTCGCCCGAGAAACAGGCGTCGCAATATTTGGGGGCTTTGGCATCACGGCCCTCGGGAACGCCCGCTGCACGATAAAGTCCATCGAGTGTGACAAACTTGAGGCTGTCAACGCCAAGGTGCACGCGCATCTCTTCTTCGTTCATATTCGCGGCCAGAAGCTTGTCGCGCTCAGGGGTGTCTACCCCATAAAAACAAGGCCACATTGTGGGCGGTGAGGCGATACGGAAGTGAACCTCCGCAGCTCCAGCATCCAAAATCATTTGTTTTATCTTGCGGCTAGTCGTACCCCGAACAACCGAGTCATCCACCAAGATCACCCGTTTGCCCTTAATGAGCGCGCGGTTGACGTTGAGTTTGAGGCGCACACCCATGTTGCGGATTTGCTCGCTGGGCTCAATAAACGTGCGCCCCATGTATTGGTTACGGATGATGCCCATAGCATAGGGAATACCGCTTTCTTTTGAGTATCCAATCGCCGCAGGGGTGCCTGAATCGGGCACAGGGCACACAAGATCTGCGTCAACAGGCGCTTCACGGGCCAGTTCTACACCGATCTGGTGGCGCGTTTCATAGACCGAACGGCCGCCCAGAATGGAATCGGGACGGCTAAAGTAAACATGTTCGAAAATACAGAACCGTGAGGGTTTTTTCTCAAACGGGTGATAGCTTTCAACACCGTCCTCGGTGATGACAACCATCTCGCCGGGCTCAATCTCGCGAATGAAATCAGCGCCAACAATGTCGAGCGCACAGGTTTCGGAACTCAGCGCCCAGCCGTCGCCCAACTTACCCAAAACCAGCGGGCGCACACCAAGTGGGTCGCGCACACCGATTAATTTGGTGCGTGTCATTGCCACAACGGAAAACGCGCCCTCGACTGATCGGAGCGCGTCTTTCATACGTTCGGGAATGTTGCGTTGCATCGAACGCGCCATCAGATGGATGATACATTCGGAATCAGACGAACTCTGGAAAATCGAGCCGCGTTCAATCAAATCGCGTCTTAGGGCATCTGCATTGGTGATATTACCGTTATGCGCAATCGCTGCTCCGCCCATGGAAAACTCACCAAAGAAGGGCTGTACGTCGCGGATGGCCGTGGCCCCCTTGGAGCCCGAAGTGGAGTAGCGCACATGGCCAATTCCGATGGGCCCGGGCAGGGTTTGCATCACAGAATGAGAGGTGAAATTGTCGCGAACATAGCCAAATCGACGGGCGGAGTTAAATCCGTGTTCGTGATCGTGGACTACAATGCCACCGGCTTCTTGACCGCGATGTTGTAGAGCGTGCAAGCCGAGTGCAACGAAATTAGCCGCATCGGCAACGCCGACGACGCCAAAAATTCCGCATTCTTCTTTTAGCTTGTCGTCATCGAACGGGTGGCTGGGGGGCATATCGCGCATTGGCAGGTGGCTCCGATTCCATAGCTTTGGTTCTTCGACCCCCTCTTACGGGAGCCAAGCGGGGATGTCATCCGTCGGATGATAGGAAATTGTCATATTTTTGATAAAGAGCGTGGCTTTTGTCGCTTTGCCGTTGATTGGGCGAAAAAATGTAAAAAGGCCGCCCCAAAAGGAGCGACCTTGATGTCAAAGGTTGCCTGAAAAACAGGCCTATTCGGCGGGAACCACTTCTGCAGGAGCCGCTTCAGCAGGTACGATATCTGCTGGCGCTTCGCAAAGTGCGAGGTAGGAATTGACGCGCGCCTGCAACCAGCCCGGAACATCGTCTGGTACATTTTCGCCAACTTGGCCCACAAGGGAGCTAAAAATCACAGCACTGCGGCTGTTGTCGACGACTTCAAACGTTTGATCCGTAACCGCCCAGTCGTAAATAAAGAGCGACACCACAACCAGCAGAACACCGCGCGCCGCGCCAAAGAGAAAACCGATACCTTGGTCAAGCCCGCCCAAAATGCTGCGTTGGACCATACTCGAAAACAGCGGGGTGAAAATCGCCATAACGACCAAACCAACCACAAGCACGATGACAAAAGCCACCATCAGCGACAATTCACATTGTCCGCCAATCATGTCTTTCAGGATGGGAATTTCGCGCACCAAAGGCTCGACCTTAGGGGCGAAAATATAGGCCACGATTGCCGCAACCACCCAACTGGCAATCGAAAGCGTTTCGCGAACAAAACCACGGGAATACGCCAATACCGCCGAGAGGATAATCACAATGGCTACGACGCCGTCTACTATGGTAAAACCTTCCATATCTTCTCCTGTTGGGGGTTAAGAGTCCCCGAATACGTCTTTTACGAAAGTGGTAAGATCGGACACTGTGCTGATCTTCATTCCCGTCTGATCTAGTTTTTTCCCACCCGAAGGCATGATAGCTGAGCTAAAACCAAGTTTCTGCGCTTCTTTCAACCTGTTTTCCGTTTGTCCAACGGGTCTAAGTGCCCCTGATAAGCTAATTTCGCCAAAAACCACAGTGTCAGAGGGCAAAGAATGATCTTCGCGCGCAGAAAGTAGCGCCGCCGCAACAGCCAAGTCGGCCGCAGGTTCGGACACACGCAGCCCGCCGGCGACGTTTAGGTACACATCGAGCCCCGTAAATGGCACGCCGCAACGTGATTCTAGGACGGCCAAAATCATCGCCAAACGGCTCCCATCCCAACCCACAACCGTGCGGCGGGCTTGGGAATGGGGCGAGGGGGCGACGAGGGCTTGCAGCTCAACGAGCATCGGGCGGGTGCCTTCGATGCCGGAAAAAACAACCGACCCCGGTGCGGGGTTTTCACGATCGCCCATAAACAGCGCCGAGGGGTTTTTTACTTCCGCCAAGCCCTTGCCCGTCATTTCAAAGACGCCGATTTCGTCCGTCGGGCCATAGCGGTTTTTCACGGCGCGCAGAATGCGGAATTGGTGGCCGCGTTCGCCCTCAAAATACAAAACCGTATCGACCATGTGCTCGACAACGCGGGGGCCAGCGATTTGGCCGTCCTTGGTGACATGCCCCACAAGAATTACCGCCATGCCTTTGCGTTTGGCAAAGGTCGTCAACTCATGGCACGCCGCGCGCACTTGGCTTACAGATCCGGGCGCGGAATCGACATTGTCGGACCACATGGTTTGAATGGAATCGATGATCGCGAGGTCGGGTTTTTCGATCTCAAGCGTCGTAAGAATATCGCGTAAATTGGTCTCAGCGGCGAGCTTGACTGGCGCCTCTTGGATGCCTAACCGTCTCGCGCGCATCCGGACTTGGGCGCTGGCTTCTTCGCCCGAAACATAGATGGTTTTTAAACCGGCACGGGCAAAACTCGCGGCGGCTTGCAACAAGAGGGTCGACTTACCGATACCCGGATCGCCGCCCACCAGAACTGCGCTCGAGGGCACTAAACCTCCGCCCAACACACGGTTTAACTCGCCGGATCCTGAACGGGTGCGCTTGGGGGGATCTTCTTCGGTTGCAAGATCAAACAAGGCAATAGGACTGCCACGTTTTGCGCCAAGCGACTTGCTAGGAGGGCCAGAGGAAAAGGGTATTTCCTCGGAAATCGTGTTCCATTCGCCGCAGGAATCACATTTTCCAGACCACTTGGTATAAGTAGAGGCGCAGGTTTTACAGACGAAGTTTTTGGTTTTTGCCATAAGGGGTTATTGCCTAAGCCGCGCGCTTTTCCAAGCTCTCAGTTGCAAAAGAAATCGCAAAACTCGCGAGAACGCATCCGGTGAAGGCATAGAGGCCCCAGCCTGTCTCGACCCGCCCAACTCCGATGCCTTTGACCACCACAATATAGAGCGCGAGCAGGAAAACATCAGCCATCGCCAATTTCCCAAGAACGCGTAACGCAGGGAGGACACGTCGATCCAAAAGATCAAACTGCACAAGCGCCAGTCCGACGGTTTTGAGGTAGGGAGCAAAAAGCGCGAGGACCGTCACCAAAAGGGCGAGAAACATGTCCGTCTTCCACAGGCTTTGCAGCCCCGAAACGACCGATATTTCCGACAATTTAAACAGTGGAAGCAAGCCCGCTCGCAACAGCGGTGCAAACCACGCGATTGGAAAGGCAATAAGCAACAAAAGGTTGGCAATACGCAGAAATTTCATAGGCGTAGAGGTCGCAGTTTACCGCATGCTTTTCAAGAGGTGCTCTGCTAAATTGAGAATTCGTGCTCGCCTGACGGACGTTTATGCGATGAAGCGTAACGACGGGTCGAATTGTTGCGTCGATTGCAAAACGCCACGGTCGCAATCCAGAAAACCACAGGGGTGGTGGCAACAGCAAAGGCTTCAATAGGGAGGGACGTCGCCAGAAAAATATCTCTACCAATATACACTGTCACATAGGCACCCCATGCGACATTAATGATATATACCGCCCAGTGATCGCTACGGGAATGCAAAACGCGGCGCGCTGCAAAATAGGTCACAATCGCGGGAGCAGCGACAAAAAACAGCCTGAGATAAAGTTCGGTGATCGTCATTTTTAAGGCCTCCGTTCTAGACTCTAACCCAGTCTGAATTTGGCTAATCTTCCCTAACAAATAGTTAAGGGCTTAGATAAATTTTGAAATTTATTGGAGCTATCGAACGGATTCGATAGGGCCATGTGCGCTGCCGCTGATAAATTGGGTGAGATAAGGATCGTCGCTTTGATCCATTTGCGCGACCGGACCTGTCCATTGAATAACGCCATTATGCAGCATGGCAACTTTGTCGGCAATGGCGCGGACGCTGGACATATCGTGGGTGATTGTGATCGCGGTTGCCCCCATTTCGACAACGATTTCACGTATTAACTCGTTGATAACACCAGACATAATTGGATCAAGACCCGTCGTGGGTTCGTCAAAGAAGATAATCTCGGGTTCGGCGGCAATTGCACGCGCCAAGCTCACACGTTTTTGCATGCCACCCGAAAGTTCAGAGGGAAAAAGATCGGCCACATCGGGGGAAAGGCCCACGCGGCGCAGTTTTTCAATGGCAATTTCGCGGGCTTCGGCTTTTGGCCGTTTTAGGCCGCCGCGCAAAAGGCGAAACGCCACATTCTGCCATATCGGCATAGAATCAAAGAGCGCGCCGCCCTGAAACAACATGCCAAAACGCGCAAGGAAAGCATCCCGCTCGGCGGTTTCGACGTTTTGCCCGTCAACGATGATCTCTCCAGAATCAGGGGTGACAAGCCCAAGGATGCATTTGATGCATATGGATTTCCCGGTGCCCGATCCACCAATGATAACCATGCTTTCACCGCGCGGGACCTCTAGGTCGACACCGCGCAATACTTGGTTGGAATCAAAGGTTTTATAAATTTTTGAGAGCGTAATCATATGGTGAAAAACACGCTTGTTAGGAGGAAGTTTGCCGCCAAAATTAGCACGGCTGCGGCTTCGACTGCACCTTTGGTTGCGCGACCAACCCCTTGAGCCCCGCGACCGGAATTCATACCATAGTAGCATCCCATTAAAGCGGAAATAACTCCGAAAGCCGCACCTTTGACGAGGGAAGAAATGATGTCCAGTGGTTCAAGGAAATTCATCGTATTATGGAGGTAGGCGGCGGAATTGAACCCCAAGCTGCCGGTTCCAATCAAGTACCCCCCGAAAATGCCGATGATATCGCCCACCGCCACAAGCAACGGAACGGTAATCAACGCAGCAACCACCCGAGGTACAACAAGATACTTAATCGGGTGCGTTGAGAGCGTCACGAGGGCGTCTATTTGTTCGGTCACGCGCATGGTGGCGATCTCCGCGGCAATGGACGAGGTCACGCGTGCGGCAATCATAAGGCCGACCAAAACGGGGCCTAGTTCGCGCACCATACCGATGGCGACAATTTGCGGAACGACTGCTTCGGCCGAAAACCGTGCACCGCCCGCATAGATTTGCAACGCCAAAGCCCCGCCCGTGAAAATCGCAGTCAATCCAACGACTGGAAGGCTTAAATACCCAATATTCAGAAGGGATTGCAGGAGTTCTTTAAAGTAAAATGGCTGGCGAAATGTATGACCCGCAACTTGGGATGCAAAAGTCGACACCCGCCCAATGGACGCCGTGAAGCCCATGACCGCGCGCCCCAAGGCCGCCAGAGGCGAAGCCATCGCGCGCAGAATCATGAAAGAACTTCGCCATAGCGCCGCGCGTGGCGAGAGCCAAGGGAGGTCAGGATTTCATAGCCAATGGTTCCGGCGGAAAGCGCTAAGTCGTCAACGCCTTGGTGTCTGCACAGGATGTCGAGTTGATCGGGGTGTTCGGTTAAATGGGTGACGTCGACCGTGATCAAATCCATCGAAACGCGGCCTACCAGCGGGCAGGGAATATCGCCAAACCAGAGGGTCGCATTGTTACTAAGGGCGCGGGGCAATCCATCGGCGTAGCCCGAGGATAGCGTGGCAATCCTGCTGGGAACTTCGGCCTGCCAAGTACATCCATAGCCCACGGTTTCACCCACGTCCAAATCCCGCGTTTGAATCACGGGCAACGACAGGCTAACCACGGGGCTGGCGGCATCAAAAGGCGCGCCGCCATAGAGGCCAATACCGGGGCGCACCAAATCAAAGTGGTACTCGGACGATAGGAAAATACCGCCTGTGGCCGACAAGGAAAGCGGCGCCTGCACACCTTCTGTCATGGCGCGAAAGTTTTGCAATTGTGCATCGTTCGCCGAGTGATTTGGTTCGTCGGCGCAGGCCAAATGGCTCATAACAAGGGTCGGGGATCGCTCTAATGCAATGTCGCGCACAGCGTGCCATTCGGCGGCTTCCATGCCCAGACGGCTCATGCCCGTATCAAGTTGGATACCGAACGGCGCACCGGGCAGGGCTTCGAAATGGCGGGTCAACTGGGCCACAGAATTAAGCATCGGTGTCAGTTGCATGTCGTGAATCATATCTGTAGCGCCGGCCATATGTCCGGAAAACAAGTTGATTTTTGGATTGGGACCAACGGCTTGCCGCACTTGGGCGCCCTCGTTGGCCGTCGCCACGAAAAAGGTGCGGGCGCCGGCATGGAGAAGAGCTTTGGCGACGCGCTCCGCCCCGCAGCCGTATCCGTCAGCTTTCACCACCGCCGCCGTTTCAACCGAAGCTTCAGTGAGGGCATCGAGAACGCGCCAGTTATCTACCAGCGCGTTGAGATCAATTTTGAGTTTACCTGTCGACATGGAGATCGTTCTGACGATTGGCGCACGGGCTGGCAAGGGGAAATCGAAAGGCGAGACAATGGTGCATAAATTAATAGCCGTTGGGTTCGCTTTGCCATGCTTTGACAAGATTGCCGAAGCGGGTGAACTGCCCTTCAAACGAAAGCTCGACGTGGCCGATTGGCCCGTGACGCGCCTTGCCGATAATAACTTCGGCCTTCGCATGGAGCGCGTCCATTTCTTCCTGCCACGCAGCCATTTTGTCCAGCTCGTGATCGCCCGGTTTCTCGCGCTCTTTGTAATATTCCTCACGGAACACAAACATCACGACGTCGGCGTCTTGCTCAATCGAGCCCGATTCCCGAAGGTCGGAAAGCTGCGGTCGTTTGTCTTCGCGGTTTTCAACGCCACGGCTGAGCTGGGAGAGGGCGATGACGGGAATATCGAGTTCCTTGGCAATGGCCTTAAGCCCTTGCGTGATCTCGGAAACTTCGTTTACGCGGCTGTCTTTGGCGGTGGCGGGGCGCACGAGTTGAAGGTAGTCCACAATCAGCACGTCCAGCCCATGCGTCCGTTTCAAACGGCGGGCGCGCGCCGCCAATTGCGAGATCGGCAGGGCGGGCGTGTCATCGATATAAAGTGGGCAGGATTCGAGTTTTTTGGCGGCTTCCACAAAACGGCGGAACTCTTCTTCGGTCATGTCACCGTTGCGAATTTGGCCAGACGGGACCTCTGCGGCCTCCGAAAGAATCCGTGTGGCGAGTTGTTCGGCGGACATCTCGAGGCTGTAGAACCCTACAACGCCACCCTGGATCGCGCCCTCGGTTCCATCAGGCCTTTTGCCCTTCTTATAGGCTTTGGCGATGTTATAGGCGATGTTGGTGGCCAGTGAGGTTTTCCCCATTGAGGGCCGTCCGGCAAGGATCAAAAGGTCGGAGCGGTGTAAACCACCCAGCATTTTGTCCATATCTATCAATCCCATAGAGATCCCAGACATGCCGCCTTCGCGCTGATATGCAGTATTGGCGACAGTTACGGCTTCGGTCACAGCTTTGAGGAAGGATTGAAATCCGCTCTCGGTTTGACCTTGCTCGGCCATTGCATAAAGCGCCTGTTCAGCTTCAACAATTTGCTCTTTGGGTTCGCTCGCGACATTTACATTTGCCGCCTTGTCCATGATCTCGCGGCCTAGCCCCATAAGTTCGCGACGGATCGCCAAATCATAGATAATTTGCGCATAGTCCCGCGCGGCAAAACTGGAAATCGCCGCCCCTGCAAGACGTGCCAAATACGCGGGTCCACCAAGTTCTTTGAGGCCCTCGTCGTCTTCCATGAACGCTTTCAAGGTCACCGGTGACGCGTTCATATTTTTAGCAATACGGTGCGACGCGAGTTCGTAGATTCGCGCGTGAGTCGGCTCATAGAAATGCGTGGCATTGATGACAGAAGCCACGCGGTCGAACACCTCGTTGTTGGTGAGAATCGCACCCAAAAGCTGCTGTTCCGCCTCAATATTATGCGGTTGTGCACTTAACTCAGAGGCCTCTGAGTTCGTTGCAGGAAGCCCTGCGCCATTGCTGACTGGTACGATTTCGTTCATTTGATTCCCCGACCGGATTGGGTGTCTGCTTAGCGCAGACTTCATGGAAGTCGCAAATTGTATAAAGCTGTGGATAACCTTGATTTACCATATCTAGGCATGTCTGTCGACATTTTGCCTAGATATGGATGAAATCTCATTAATATCGTTTTAAGTTTTGTGAGCGTCCTGCCAACCGCGTGGGTCGTTGAGGAAGGCTTCGACTTCGGTCAAGGTTTCCGTATCAAAGGCACCGGACTCCTTGGCTTCGGCCAAAACATCCCACCACGTACAGAGGTGGTGCAGTTGGATTCCGTGGTCGCCGAGGGTTTTCTCGGTTTCTGGGAAAATCCCGTAATAGAAAATGACCGCCGTATGCGCACAGGTCGCGCCCGTTTCGCGAATGGCATCGACAAAGGACAGCTTGCTGCCGCCATCGGTTGTGAGGTCTTCGACGAGCAAAACCCGTTGGCCTTCCGTCATTTCGCCTTCAATTCGCGCATTGCGGCCATAACCTTTGGCCTTTTTGCGCACATAACTCATAGGGAGGGCCATGCGTTCGGCGACCAATGCGCCAAAGGGGATGCCTGCGGTTTCGCCACCAGCCACGTTGTCAAAGGCTTCAAAGCCCGCGTCGCGCATGACCGTGATGGTTAGGAAATCCATCAAAGTGCTGCGAATGCGGGGATAGGAAATTAGCTTACGGCAATCAATATATGTCGGGCTGGGAAGGCCGCTGGCGAGGATGAAAGGCTCCCGCGTGTTGAAATGTACCGCCTTGATTTCCAAGAGCATTTTCGCGGTAAGACGCGCAATTTCGGTGGCGTCGGTATAGGATGTTGGGATCATGACAGGTCCTTTGTTTTCGCTAGGCGGTGACGGTCCAATGCAGGGGGAAACCGGGGTCAAAGACGGTGACGGTTTCCGCGCCGACTTCGATTTTTGAGGGGTATGTAACGGGCGCGCCCTTGGTCAGGGTGAGCGTTGTGTCATTTACGGGGAGGCCGTAAAAAGCGGGGCCGTGCAGCGAAGTGAAGCCCTCTAACCAGTCTAATGCGCCCGCCTTTTCAAAGACTTCCGCAAGGATCGACATTGTATTCGTGGCCGTAAAACATCCCGCACATCCACAGGCGTTCTCTTTGAGGAGGTCGGTATGCGGTGCGCTGTCTGTTCCAAGGAAGAATCGTGTATCGCCACTGGTTGCGGCTTCAAGAAGGGCAACGCGGTGCGTTTCGCGTTTTGCTACGGGAAGGCAGTAATAGTGGGGCTTGATGCCGCCCACGAGGATGTGGTTTCGGTTGATCACAAGGTGGTGCGTGGTGATTGTTGCGCCCAAATTGTCTTGCGATTTTGCGTAATCGACGCCGTCCTTTGTGGTGATGTGTTCCATCACCGTTTTTAAGCCCGGGGTGGCGCGGCGGATTGGATCAAGGACGCGGTCGATGAAAACAGCTTCGCGGTCAAAAATGTCGACCTCAGCGTCAGTGACTTCTCCGTGCAGGCAAAGAGGCAGGCCAATCTCGGCCATTTTTTCCAACGCAGGGCGCACTTTGTCAAAATCGCTGACGCCACTTGCGGAATTTGTGGTGGCTCCGGCAGGATAGAGTTTCACGGCGGAAATCAACCCGCCCGCATAGGCTGCGGCGATATCGTCTGGGTCGCTTTGCTCAGTCAAATAGAGGGTCATCAAAGGCGTAAAGTTGCTTCCCGCTGGCAGTGCCGCGAGGATACGATCCCGATAGGCCAAGGCCTGAGCGCTCGTCACAACGGGTGGAACGAGGTTTGGCATAATGATCGCACGCCCAAAATGGCGGGTGGTTTCAGGCAGCACCGCTTTAAGCATTGCGCCATCGCGCAGGTGGAGGTGCCAATCATCGGGGCGTTTGAGCGTGAGTTTTTGGGTCATATCCTTGCGCTACACAATTAATGCAGGTTTTTCCAGCGTGGATTGCAGGTTAGTTTTCATGAAACGATTAGGGAGTGACCGGCTGTACAATTTTTCGCCTATTTTTTAAGCTCAGGCATATTTTTTCGGCACAGGTGCGTGAGTGATCTCCCATTATCTTGCTGGCGGCATACCTGCTGCCTAAGTTTCTCGCGAAACGAGGGGTTATGCTGGATTTAGAGGCACAAATAGAGAGCGGGTCTGAATGCACTGCATCGCCTAGATTGCAGCGCATGGTTGGGCGAGGTTTTGCCTCGGTTCACGCTGTGTCCGGACGAATCCGTTTGAAAGATTTGCACCAATCTGGGTCCGCAAAAGTGTTCCTACCAAAAATCCATGCGCCCACGCCTGAAATCGTGTTTTTGAACACAGCGGGCGGCGTCACGGGGGGCGACCACATCTCGTATGGTCTTGGTGTCGGCGCGGGCGCGCGGGTGAATGCGACGACCCAAACCGCCGAACGCGCCTATCAATCCGTGAGTGGCACGGGGCGGGTTGATGTGAATTTGACCGTCGGTGCAGGTGGGCGTTTGGATTGGCTGCCTCAGGAAACCATCCTGTTTGAAGGCTCGAATATGGCGCGTAAGACGCTTGTAGATTTAGATTCTGACGCTCAGTTTCTTATGGTTGAAACCGTGATTTTGGGGCGCGCAGCGATGGGGGAAACGCTCGTTAGTGCAACCTTTTCGGATTGGCGGGAGGTGCGTCGTAACGGGCTCCCAGAATGGATTGAACCCTTCGCGCTGGATAAACGCAACTTTACACACCCCAAGCGCGCAGCAACGCTTTCTGGCGCGCGCGCCCTTGCGACAATCGCGTTTTTTGCACCGCAAGCACAGGACGCCCTTGGGCCCGTCCGCTCTATTCTATCCACTTTTTCGGATGTCACAGCGGCGGCAAGCGGGTGGAACGGAAAGCTTATTGTTCGGCTGTTTGCGGATGACGGATGGCCGTTGCAGCGTGTCGTGGCGAAAGTTTTAAATGAATTGCGCGTCGATCCACTGCCGCGTGTCTGGCAAAAATAGGGAAGAAAATGAACCTAAGCCCAAGAGAAAAAGATAAACTCCTAATCAGTCTGGCGGCGATTGTCGCACGCGGACGCCTCGCGCGTGGTGTTAAGCTGAACCACCCTGAATCGATCGCAATTATTACGGATTACGTTGTCGAAGGCGCACGCGACGGGCGCTCGGTGGCGGACCTGATGGAGGCCGGCGCGCATGTTATTTCGGTTGACCAATGCATGGAGGGTATCGCCGATATGATCCACGATGTGCAGGTCGAAGCCACCTTTCCTGACGGCACAAAGCTTGTGACCGTTCACCATCCCATTCGATAGATACAAAGGAGGAGCAGCCATGATCCCGGGAGAGATATTCACCGTCGACGGCGACATAACCCTAAATGCGGGCGCGGAAATATGCGTCTGTATGGTCGCCAATACGGGCGATCGGCCCGTTCAAGTCGGAAGCCACTATCATTTCGCAGAAACGAACGCCGCTTTAGACTTTGATCGCGCGGTGGCACGCGGCATGCGGTTGGATATTGCCGCGGGTACGGCCGTGCGCTTCGAGCCTGGACAAAGACGCGAAGTGACCTTGGTTCCGCTCGGGGGTAAGCGCGAAATCTATGGGTTTAATCAAAAGGTTATGGGGCCGCTTTGAAGCGAAATGACATAATTCGAGAGAAGAGATTCCCGCCGCACTGCGGTCAATGGGACGGAAATTAAAGGAAAGCCAATGCCTGCGAAAATTTCACGCGCGACCTATGCCGATATGTATGGGCCAACCACAGGCGACCGCGTCCGGTTGGCGGATACGGATTTGATCATCGAGGTGGAGCGCGACCTGACGACCTATGGTGAGGAAGTTAAATTCGGTGGCGGCAAGGTCATCCGTGACGGCATGGGGCAAAGCCAAATTTCGCGTGTGGGCGGGGCCATGGATACGGTAATTACCAACGCCCTCATTGTCGACACGACAGGGATTTACAAGGCGGACGTGGGTTTGCGTGGTGGATTTATCTCGGCGATTGGCAAGGCGGGCAATCCGGATACCCAATCCAATGTGGATATTATCATTGGCCCCGGAACGGAGATTATCGCGGGCGAAGGGCGTATTTTAACGGCGGGTGGGTTTGATAGCCATATCCACTTTATCTGTCCGCAACAAATGGAAGACGCGTTGCACTCGGGCGTGACGACCATGCTTGGCGGCGGGACGGGCCCCGCGCATGGCACATTGGCCACCACTTGTACGCCCGGTCCGTGGCATATCGGGCGGATGTTGCAAGCCGTTGATGGCATCCCGATGAACATTGGATTGTCCGGCAAAGGCAACGCAAGCCGTCCCGAAGCCCTCGTGGAAATGATCAAGGGCGGCGCCTGTGCGATGAAATTGCACGAAGACTGGGGCACAACTCCGGGGGCGATTGATTGCTGCCTTTCCGTCGCAGACGACATGGACGTTCAGGTGATGATCCACACGGATACGCTAAATGAAAGTGGCTTTGTCGAGAACACCGTTGCCGCCATCAAGGGGCGCACAATCCACGCGTTTCACACCGAAGGCGCGGGCGGTGGTCATGCGCCGGACATCATTAAAGTTGTTGGGGAACAACATATTATACCGTCGTCAACCAACCCGACGCGCCCGTATACTGTCAACACTATCGAGGAGCATTTGGATATGCTTATGGTGTGTCACCACCTTGATAAATCCATCCCCGAGGATGTGGCCTTTGCCGAAAGTCGTATTCGGCGCGAAACGATTGCCGCCGAAGATATCCTGCATGACCTCGGCGCATTTTCGATTATCGCGAGCGATAGTCAGGCTATGGGACGCGTGGGCGAAGTTTTGATTCGCACATGGCAAACTGCGGATAAAATGAAAAAACAACGGGGCCGTTTAAGCGAAGAAACAGGCGACAACGACAATGTTCGGGTCAAACGCTATCTGGCGAAATACACAATTAATCCGGCAATTGCCCATGGGATTTCGCGCCATATTGGTTCAATTGAAGTTGGGAAACGCGCAGATTTGGTGCTGTGGTCCCCCGCATTTTTTGGTGTGAAACCCGAAATGGTGTTGATGGGCGGGATGATCGTTGTGGCGCAAATGGGCGATCCAAATGCCTCTATCCCAACGCCACAGCCCGTTTATTCACGCCCGATGTTTGGTGCGATGGGCGGAGCGGTTGCGCATTGTGCGGTCACGTTCGTGAGTCAGGCCGCACAGGCAGACGGAATTGGTGCAGCCCTTGGACTTCGAAAAACGACTTTGGCGGTGGAAAATACCCGTACCATCGGGAAATCCGACATGGTGATGAACAGCGCGACCCCGCATATTGAGGTCAATCCAGAGACCTACGAAGTGCGGGCCGACGGCGAGCTTTTGACCTGTGAACCCGCCAAGTCCCTGCCGATGGCCCAACGCTATTTCATGTTCTAGGGAATGAGCCAACGCGTGGGAAATAAGTCGACGGGGCAGGCAGTGCGGCGTCCTAAGTTAACAAAAGACGCCGCCCTGTTCGACAAGGTCGATCACGTCGTCGTTTTGCCATTCGCAAGAACTAGACTTTTCTTGAATGTTGATCTGTGTGCGAAAGCGCGTCGTCCAATATCGAGGGTCAAGGCGGACTTCAATCGGAAGGCGGCTTGGGTCAAATTCGCGGGCTTCTTCACGCTCAACAATCACGTTGCACGTAAGTCCTGGGTGAAGGCCATAATCGCCCTTTTCAAGGAAAGTAATGCGAAGGCGCGCTTCCTCCTCTTTAAGAGCGGAAATGCGGGACCGAATGGCAGCCAGACGGTCGGCAGAGGGATGTAGATTGAGCATGGGATTCTCCTGCAGCTATACCAAGAGATTGGACCAAGGGTGGTTAAAAAAATGCAAATAAATTCAGTAAAAATAGGGTTAACAGGGGTGGGTATGCGTTCACTGCATGGCCGCTTTTCCCATTTGTCTATTGCTGCATCGCAGCATGCTGCCCATATTGGAGGGAGAGATACATATATTTATTCCCCCAAAGTGGAGAGACAAAATGGCCTACGCATCAACCGAATTACTTGCCCAAAAGAAATCAGTCTGGGCTTCCGTATCCAACGGATTTTCCGCGTTTTTCACAGCCCTGATCGAATCAAATTCACGGTCGGACCAAGTCGAACGTTTTCAAAACATGAGCGATCGTCAATTGGCGGACATCGGTCTGGATCGCGACGATATTGTACGGCACGTCTTTGCCGACAAAATGGGCCTCTAACACCTTCTGAGGTGCAGGAATGAGCGCGCCTGCTGTGGCGGTGCTGACCTGCAATACAGTTCTGAATGCCCATGATTTTGGGCATCTTTTGGCGAGCGGACAGGCGGCCTGTGCTCAGGTTTCCCTCGCGTATGAAGACCGCCTTTTGCGCCGCAAGCGGCTTAAACTTTGCGACGGCCTTGTGGTTCTTCTGGATCTTGAAAAAGTCACAAACCTAGAGCACGGTGGTGCGCTGGCTTTATCAGACGGTCGCCATGTGCAAATCGTTGCGGCGCCTGAAGCGGTTTTGGTGATCTCTGGCCCCAATCTGCCGCGCTTGGCTTGGCACATAGGTAATCGTCACACGCCGTGTCAGATAGAAAATGATCGCCTGATTATCCTTCATGATCATGTATTTGCGCAAATGCTTACGCATCTAGGCGCAGAGGTTGTCCCCCTCACGCTGCCCTTTACGCCGGAGGGTGGCGCTTATGGGCATGGTCGCACCTTTGGACACAGCCACGGCCCCGCGGATCATGCGCATGAGCACTGAATCCACATGAATCCTGATCTCCTTACGCTCACACAATGGCTCTCGCCAGCATTTCCCCTCGGGAGTTTTGCTTATTCGCATGGCCTTGAAACCGTTGTGGAAAACGGCGCCGTGTCAGACCGCGAAACGTTAACCGATTGGATCGCGGACATCCTGCGTTTTGGCACAGGGCATGTGGACGCGATTTTGCTTTGTCAGAGTATTTCAGGTGAAGATATGGCCGATACCGCACGGGCGCTTGCCGCGAGTAAAGAGCGCTTGCATGAGAGCGAAGCGCAGGGGCGCGCCTTTGTTGAAACGGTGAATGGTATGAGCGGAGCACAGGCCCAACACGCACCTTTTCCCGTGGCAGTGGGCGTGGCCGCGCGCGGGTTGACGCTTGCACCACAAGAGGTTGTGAGCCTTTATTTACATGCCTTTGCTTCGAATTTGGTGTCTGTGGGGGTTCGGTTTATTCCTTTGGGGCAAACCGACGGGCAAAAAGCTCTCGCGGCCTTACACCCTGTTATCTTGGAAGTTGCCGCACAGGCCGCGACACAGACTTTTTCGGATATGGCGAGCGCCGCATTTGGCGCGGATATTGCCGCCATGCAGCACGAAACACAGGACGTCAGGATATTTAAGACATGAGACACAAAGCCTACCTTTATGCGTCTCTGAAGGCGCTCGAAATGGTTAACAAAACTGGGAGAAATGCACGTCATGGCCTCTAAAAATGGACCGCTTCGCGTTGGTATTGGCGGGCCCGTTGGGGCAGGGAAAACGACTCTCACTGAACAGTTGTGCCGCGCCTTGACTCAGAGCTATTCGGTGGCTGTCATCACCAACGATATTTATACACGCGAAGATGCGGACGCCCTCGTGCGGGCGCAAGTCCTTCCGGAAGCGCGGATTCGGGGGGTGGAAACAGGGGGGTGCCCCCATACGGCCATTCGCGAAGATGCGAGCATCAATCTGGCGGCCATTGCCGATTTAAACGCAGCCTTTCCCGATCTTGATGTGATTTTCATCGAAAGCGGGGGGGATAATTTGGCAGCCACGTTTTCGCCTGAACTGGCGGATTTGACCCTCTATGTAATCGACACCGCCGCGGGGCAAGATATTCCTCGTAAAAAGGGCCCGGGCTTAACGCGCAGTGATCTTCTTATTATTAACAAAGTGGATTTAGCACCCTATGTCGACGTGGATTTGGCGTTGCTCGAAAGTGACGCCGCCAACGCACGACAAACCCGTCCCTTCGTGATGGCATCGTTGAAATCAAATATCGGGGTCGCCGAGATCGTCTCCTTCATAACACGGGAGGGTGGGCTTTAAGGTGTTGTTCTTAAACCGTTTCATTATCCGCTTTGGGAGCGTCCTGCGAGGATTTGTGTGTTTGGATTTCTTTGAGACGACGACGAAAACGCGGCCCGCCCCCAGTTCGCTCAATCACGTTTTTGCACAGCGCTTCGATCAAGACAACACGGCCATCATCCTCAAGGCGGGTGAGTAAATTGCGCAGGTATTGGCCGTTGTCGCGGCGGGCCCGATAGAGTTCAAAGAAGTCGGCCGCCATCATATCCCCCGTTAGCGCAGTTTCGATCAGATCTTGGAGAATCTCCATCGTCCGCAGGCTATCTTCAATTCGGGGGCCCAAATTCGGACATTTCACCATTGTGGTATTTGCGCGGGTGAATAGCGAAGCATGCATGGCGTCGAATTCTTCTTCGGGATCAAAAATGATAAAGGCGCGGTCAGCACCTTCGATCATATCTGGGCCAAATCCATAGCGATCTGTAAAGCATTTACGACGCTGCCCTTTGAAGCGCGTGTCCCATCCTGTGACGGCGGGGTCGAGGGTGGCCTGTGGTTGCACGGCGATGACCGTCGCGCCCGGTGCGGCGACAGAATAGGCTACAGCCCCATACCCGCCCATGTTGGCACCATAAAAAACAACGTTATCGAAGTCTTCAAAGAAACCGTCATCCACCAGTCTGTCAAAATACCCGTAGAGAGATGCGTCGCGAAACCAAGTGTCGCCATGCGCCAGAATACACAGGTTAGAATAGCCGTTTTTGGCAACCATTTCAAAGCCTAAGGGCTGTGCCTCGGGGTCGTGGGTGCGGATGCCGCTTATACTTTCAAACGTGACAATCAAATCGGGACCTTCGTCCGTTAAGATTGCAGAATGCTGTTTGCCGATGGGTTCAAAATAGCCACGCTCCTCGCCAATAGGGTCGAGCCTGTCGAGCCAAGCTTGCGCCTCGGTATCCAGATTATGAGTGGCATTCTGCGACATTCTTATCCCTTTGTACTCGTTGCCCAATATATGAGCCCTTATTCCACCTGTTGGTTACATTATGGTCAATGAATCGGGCAAAATTTGGAAGGAAGCGTGAGGTTTTTAAGTGTGTGGGCCTTTATTTTTCATCCAAAGGCTGAATTTTGACGGATAACTGCGCTCGTCGTCCAATTCTTAGTAACTCCTGTGCCTTTTTCTTGGCAAGGGGTTCGGTTGGAGGCGTGAGAAGGAGGCGTCCGTACAAAGCCCGCGATTCGTCTTCTAGGATCAACCGGATGAAAGTGGAGTCGCGCCAGTCGGCAGCCCTTTGATGAAGGTCGTGCAACACGGGGTCCGCGTGAAGCTGGGCCAAGAGGGGGGCGGACAGGCCACGGTGGCGCAAAATACTATCGTCATGCGCTTGGTTGAAGTTACGCTCGACCCAATAGTCCATCCCCATCAGTTTTTCGCCACGGTTCACCCGACCCCGTGCGCGTTTGAGCACATAGCTTTGGCGCGCACCTAGGGCATAGTGGTTGAGTTGGGCCAGCAGATAATTGTCGCGGCCGAATTGATTAAACAGTCGACGGGTTTTGATTGGCGGGTCGAGAATTTCCTTGCCGCGCGTGTCGAACCATCGCGCCTCATCAAGACGGGATTTGTCGGGGCTACGGGGGCGGTGAACGCCAATTTTCGAATAGATTCCGTCGTTTTTAAACAGTGTTTTGAACATTGACGCCCGCCAAGGCCAATACAGAACGGCGGGGGCGGCTTGTTGAAATTGCTCGGTAACAGGCGCATCCACAAAGGCATCCACATCGGCGTTGCCAAACAAGCGCCACGTTAGGGCAAAGGCGGTGGCATCGGGGACGGCGTCCATCAGAGCCTTGAGCGTGCCGTCGCCCACGTGAATATTCACAAACTCGTCGATATCGAGGCACATGAGCCAATCGGCGTTCTGAGTGAGGGGGTGTTTGTCGGCCTGTTTAAGCGCGGACCATTGTATTCCCCCTTCGTCATAGGGGCCAGGATTGGGAATATGCGTCAGGTGGCCTAATTCTTGGAGGCGATCAAGCATGGCATCGGTGCCATCCGTACAATCGTTGGAAAACACGAGGAAGTCTGTGAAACCAATGGCGCGGTGATGGGCGAGCCATTCCAAAAGGAAGGCGCCTTCGTCGCGAACAGTGAGGATGGCGGTAATTTTCATAATCCAAGCCTAGCAGGAAGGGCGCGCAAGCCTAAAGGGGCAATAGGGTCTTGGTCACGGATTTATGAACGGCGGGACAGATCATGCCCCGCCAATCTCAATTCCTCAAAAGAACGCTTGAAGACCAGTTTGTGCTCGCCCAAGGATGAGTGCGTGCACGTCGTGGGTGCCCTCATAGGTGTTGACGGTTTCAAGGTTAACCATATGGCGCATGACTTGGAATTCCTCGGAAATACCGTTGCCGCCGTGCATATCGCGACTCATGCGGGCGATATCGAGGGCTTTGCCGCAATTGTTGCGCTTCATCATCGAGATCATCTCAGGCGCGGCATTGGCAGCATCCATCAAACGGCCTACTTGGAGTGAGCCTTGCAGGCCAAGGGTGATCTCGGTCTGCATATCGGCCAGTTTCTTTTGGAACAATTGGGTCTGGGCGAGGGGGCGGTTGAACTGGTGACGATCAAGGCCGTATTGCCGCGCCGCATGCCAGCAGAATTCGGCAGCGCCCAAAACACCCCAGCTGATGCCGTAACGCGCGCGGTTCAAACAGCCAAACGGACCTTTGAGGCCTTGTACGTTTGGTAGGAGTGCATCTTCGCCGACTTCGACGCCCTGCATGACGATTTCCCCAGTGATAGAAGCACGCAAGGAAAGCTTGCCCGCGATTTTAGGAGCTGTGAGGCCTTTCATGCCTTTCTCAAGGATGAACCCGCGAATTTTGCCGTCATGGGCATCAGATTTGGCCCAGATAACAAAGACATCCGCAATGGGGCTGTTGGAAATCCACATTTTATTACCGGTGAGGCGATAGCCGCCGTCGATCTTCTCGGCGCGGGTTTTCATACCGCCGGGATCGGAGCCCGCGTCGGGCTCGGTGAGGCCAAAACAACCAATCAATGTACCTGCGGCAAGGCCGGGGAGGTATTTCTGGTGTTGTTCGGGGGAGCCGTAAGCATGGATGGGGTACATCACGAGGCTGCTTTGCACGGACATCATCGAGCGATAGCCCGAATCTACCCGCTCGACTTCACGCGCGATCAGCCCGTAGGAGACATAGCCTGCGCCCAAACCACCCAAATCCTCGGGAATCGTTGCCCCCAACAGGCCTGCCGCGCCCATTTCGGCGAAAATTTCGGGGTCTGTGGTTTCTTCGCGGTAGGCTTTGATGATGCGTGGCTGCAGCTTATCCTGTGCAAAATCACGTGCGCCGTCGCGCAACATTTGCTCTTCTTCGGTGAGTTGATCGTTCAGACGAAATGCATCCTCCCAATCAAATTTACCAAGATCGGGGGCGTTTTTTCCAGTGAGATGTTGCATAGTGGGCCTCTTGCAAAAATATCAGTTGCCCATCGGTAGCCCAGCATTTCAGGAAGTGCAATCAGCGCAATTCCAACGAATTCTTTCTGATGTGCATACGTCGGCGCATTTACTGGGTGAAAAAGCGCGTGAAGCACCCAAAAGGCCCCACACCTAAAACGAACCACAGGGTGGCTAGTCGAAAAAACCTTCAAGCTCGGAAATGCCGCTGATTTTTTCAAATTCCGGTTGGTCTTTGATCGGGGCTTCTTCCCATGTGAGGGCCACAATCGCCATAAACTCGGTCTCGCCGGTAAACATGAAAACCGCTTCGTCGCTTTCACTGCTCTGCGCGATGGCGCGGGCTGTGTGACCATATAACAGGTGATCAGAAGTCAATTCAGCGAGGAGCTCTTTTTCAAGCGCTTGGGGGTTTACGGGGGCTTCCCAGCCAGCGGGGAGGGTCAGTCTATCATTGCTCATCCCCAAGGGTTATCGCAGAAATTAGGGGAGTTCCATCCTGAATTTTCGTCACTGACGATTCCCAAAACTGGGTGGCTTGTGGACATCATTCCTTAAAAGGCAGCGGTCTGTTTTAGAAAGCGCGCGGTCTTTGGTCGGTAGGAGGCAGAGGCGAGCGGGCTGTGTGTTGGCCCAATTGGGGCGAAACCGATTGTGGACGTGGGGGGATTTGATAGACTTCATCCAAAGAGGTGAGGAACGTAAATAGGATGACAACCGGATATAACGATATTCCCGAAGTAGCTTTGGCGTGGCACCGCGCAGGTATTGGGGCTGCCTTGGCCACAGTGGTCGAGACGTGGGGCTCTGCGCCGCGCCCTGTGGGCAGTCAACTTGCCATATCAGGAGAGGCGGGGCTTGCGGGGTCTGTGTCTGGGGGCTGTGTTGAGGGGGCCGTTGTGACGGAGGCGCTTGATGCCCTTGAGGATGGCAAACGCCGGATCTTGGAGTTTGGTGTGTCCGATGACGAGGCCTTCGCGGTTGGTCTGGCATGTGGGGGGCGTATACGGGTGATGGTAGAGCCTGTAGGGAGCGCGCTGCCTTTAGATATCTTGGAGGCCTTAGTTGCCAAACGTGCGGCACGGGAGCCTGTGGCCTATGTGGTCAATACCGAGGAGGGGAATGTATCCCTTGCCCAGTATAACACCCATGAAGCAAGGTTTCGGGCGGATAGGTCGGGATTTGAGGAAGATGGGCAAACGTTTATTGGTCTGCACAACCCGCCCCTACGCATGGCGATTGTCGGCGCGGTTCATATTGCGCAACCCTTGGTGGGAATGGCGCGCGCCGCTGGGTATGATCCCTATGTGATCGACCCGCGCGCGGCCTTTGCCACTCAAGAGCGGTTTCCCGACGATAAAGTCGAAAGCGAAGCATGGCCCGATGAGGCGCTGACCGCATGGGGGATTGATACGCGTACGGCCGTCATCACCCTGTCGCATGATCCCAAAATAGATGACCCCGCCATAACCACTGCCCTTGCATCACAGGCGTTTTATATCGGTTCGCTTGGGTCCACACGCACCCATGCCAAGCGGGTGACACGCCTTGAAGCGGCGGGATTTAGCGCCGAGGATATCGCACGTATTCACGCGCCCGTTGGACTAGATATCGGGGCAAAATCACCTGCGGAGATTGCGATTGCTATCATGGGGGAAGTGACCCGTGTGTTACGGCGCGGCGCATGAAGTTTGGCGAGGTTCCTATAGGGGAGGCTGAGGGCGCGATCCTAGCGCATTCGCATCCGTTACCGAAAGGGCGTTTGCGCAAGGGGCATGTGCTTGAGGCCAAGGATATCGCGGCCCTAGTGGGTATTGGGCGTACATCTGTTGTTGTGGCGCAATTGGAAGCGGGTGACATTGAGGAGAACGATGCCGCGCGGCGGATTGCGGCGGCGTTGGTTCCAGAGGGGAGCGGCCTCCATGTGACGCGCTCTGCGACGGGGCGGGTGAATGTGCTTGCTGCGGGGGCAGGGGTTGCGGAAATTAATGTTGCGGCAATCCATGCGCTGAATGCGATCAACCCGATGGTGACGGTTGCCACCGTTGCGCCTTATGCGCGGATGATTGAGCGCGGGATGGTCGCGACCGTCAAGATCATTGCCTATGGGGTACGTGAAGCTGATGTGGACGCGGCCTGTGACGCGGCGCGGGGAGCGTTGATGCTACATCGCCCCAAATACCAAACCGCGCGATTTATCCAGACTTCCCTTCAGGACGAGGAAACCGACAAAGGGTTCGAAGCCACAAAAACACGGCTTGCCGCGCTGGGCGTGTCGCTCGTGCGCGATGCGATTGTCCCCCATGAAATCGCAGACTTAAGCGCCGCGATCACACAGGCCCGTGGGGACTTTATCCTCATTCTCACAGCCTCAGCCACCTCCGATATCCGCGACACGGCCCCCGCAAGCTTGATTGCCGCGGGGGGGGAGGTAGACGTTTTCGGAATGCCGGTCGATCCGGGGAACTTGCTGTTTTTCGGCACCCTTGACGGGAAACCCGTGATTGGCCTTCCTGGTTGTGCCCGCTCACCCGCCCTTAATGGTGCAGATTGGGTGATGGAGCGGCTTCTGTGCGGAGTAGCGGTCACGCAGCAAGATATTTCACATATGGGGGTTGGGGGGCTTCTGAAAGAAATTGCAACCCGCCCCCATCCAAGGGACCTTAAAATTTAGGCGAGGATTGGCGTTTTTTTGTGTTTACCCGCATGTTTGTGTTTTCAGCACGGAGGGAGCATGATTAACCTAGATAAAATATGAAACGGAGGAATGAACCCATGGTGAAAGTCAGCATGTCGGTGAACGGCAAGCCAGCGGAAGCAGAGGTCGAGGGACGCTTGTTGTTGTCGCATTATTTGCGCGACAATTTGCGCCTTACGGGGACACATATTGGATGTGACACCAGCCAATGCGGCACGTGTGTTGTGCATGTCGATGGTAAGGTCGTGAAGTCCTGCACGATGTTCGCCGCCGAAGCCGAAGGCAAAGAGGTTACCACGATTGAAGGGATGGCCAACCCCGATGGCAGCTTGAGCAAAATTCAAGCAGCCTTCCAAACACACCATGGCCTTCAATGCGGATTTTGCACTCCGGGCATGGTGATGTCGACCGCAGCCCTCCTTAAACGAAATCCAGATCCAAGCGAGACAGAAATTCGCGACTATTTGGAGGGAAATATTTGCCGCTGCACCGGTTACCATAATATTGTGCAAGCGATTCAGGCGGCAGCAGCCAGCTAGTTCCGAAGTCTTTAGGTGTGAAGGGCGACGGGGGCGAGGGCAATTGGATCGCTGCTTTGCAACAGAGCGCTAAGAATGTAACCTAAATGGGTATGACACTGTCGCCTTGGCGCGTTTTGGGCCGCACTGCAGGCCACGCCTGTCGCACAACAGTAGGACGGGAATAGGAGAGAACGATGTATGCATTTGAAATCGAGCGGCCAACCACGGTCGCACAGGCCGTAGAAGCGCTCAAAAACGAGGTTGCACAGGCGCTGGGCGGTGGTCAAACTCTGATCCCGACCCTCAAACAGCGTCTCGCTGCGCCGGAAGTCCTCGTGAGCCTTTCGGGAATTGCCGAAATGCAGGGGATATCGGTTTCCGAAGGTACGATTTTAATCGGCGGTGGGGTTACCCATGACGATGTTGCCATCGGCGCAATGGCCTATCCAACGCTCGCGGCTCTCGCGGGGGGGATCGGCGATCCAGCTGTGCGCAATCGCGGTACCCTTGGCGGCAGCCTCGCCAACAACGACCCTTCCGCCTGTTACCCCGCTGCGGCGTTGGCATCGGGCGCGACGATCACGACGAATGCGCGCGAAATTCAGGCGGATGACTATTTTCAAGGGATGTTTGAGACCGCCTTGGATGACGGCGAAATCGTTGTTGCCGTGAGCTTTCCAATCCCAGAAGGGGCGAGCTATCAAAAATTCGTGCAACCAGCCTCGCGCTTTGCGCTGGTCGGTGTCTTTGTCGCGAAATATGCCGACGGGGTGCGCGTCGCGGTAACCGGCGCGGCCGAGGAGGGCGTTTTTCGGTGGCGCGAAGCAGAAGCGGCCCTGTCGGCCGATTTCTCGGCAGCAGCTTTAGAAGGGCTTTCCCACCCAGCAGAGGGGATGATCGGCGACATGCATGGCAGCGCAGAATACCGCGCCCATTTGATCAAGGTTTTAGCAAGCCGCGCAGTGGTAGACATGGCGTAACTTGGCCGCGATGAGAATAGAGCACGCCCTGAGGGAAACCTCGGGACGTTTTTTTTGATATCTTCCATTTTATCAATAGCCTTCGAGGGAATGATCACAGCGGGGAGAGGCAGGTTTTGCATGGGAATATCGGCGGATTTTAGCCCCAATTCAAGGATATGCGCCAGATATTGCCGATTTTTGAACACAGAAACTTTACCTCGTCTTGTAAAGAAACGCTCAAACCTTATTTCGGTAGCAGAGGCAAAACCGCCTTCAATAAACAGATTGTTATTAGGAGAAGTCCACAATGCGTATCGCAGTTATTTCAGCTCTTTGCATCGCAAGTGTAACCGCCACCCAAGCCGCAGCCCAAGATTGGTCTGCTGAAGTTTACGGAGGGGGAACCTTCGAGGGCGACCTCGCAGTTGGAGGCACAGATGAAAAAGTCGACTCCGGTACGACATATGGTGGTGGCCTTTATTACTCCGGTCTCGGCGGGATGGATGCCCTCGAATTGGGTTTCGATTTGAGCCGCACCAACGCGGATTACAAAACGTCCGGTGAAGATCTCCAATCAACCGCCGCTATGGCTATAGCGCGCTATAGCTTCGTCAACAGTGGCCCGCTCAAAGCTTATGGCGCACTTGGTCTCGGTTGGGTTGAAACAGCCTCTGCGGGCGACGAGGACTCCGGCCTTGGTGGTCGTGCGGCGCTGGGCATCAGCTATGACGTGAGCGAAACAATTGGCGTATTCGGCGAAGTTCGGCACACGCGCGCCTTTGACAGCTCCACACTGAATGGTGTGTCGGGTATCGAAAATCGCAACAACGCAGTTGTTGTAGGTCTTAGCACCCAGTTCTAACGCCATTCGTGCACGTCTTCCCAGATGTAAGCACATTTTGACGTTAGGAGAAGGCCCTCGAATTTCGGGGGCCTTTTTCTTTGCCTACTGATTCCAACAAAAAAGGCCCCCGAAAACGGAGGCCCTTTGGTGAACTTTTGGTGACTTACTTCGGAAGGGGGCCGATCATCATGATCATTTGGCGGCCTTCCATTTTCGGCATGCTCTCGACTTTACCTTGTTCTTTGGTGTCATCGGCAACACGTTCCAAAAGCTGACGTCCCAAGTTTTGGTGCGCCATTTCGCGCCCTCGGAACCGTAGGCTGATTTTTACTTTGTCGCCGTTTTCCAAGAATTTGTAAACGTTACGCATCTTGACATTATAGTCATTAATATCCGTGTTCGGACGGAACTTAACCTCTTTAATCTCAATGATTTTTTGCTTTTTCCGCGCTTCGTTCTCGCGCTTTTGCGTTTCGTATTTGAACTTGCCAAAATCCATGATCTTGCAAACCGGAGGGATCGCGTTTGGCGAGATTTCCACCAGATCTAATCCGGCTTCTTCGGCCATGACCATGGCACGTGCAGGCGTTACAACGCCGCCGTTTTCACCATCAGCGCCAATAAGACGGATTTCTGTTGCGCGGATTTTATCGTTGATACGAGGGCCCGTGTCGCGTTGCGGCGGGGCGTTATGTGGCTTGCGAGCTATGGCTTTGATCCTTTGATCGTTGTGGTTACTTTGCGGAACTTAATATCGTGCGCGGCTTCTTACAACCCAGTAAACGCGCGGAATGGGCGATCTGATGCCGGATTCGTTGAATGAATCGTTCATTGCTGTTGCACCGACCCCAATTGATGCTAAATGCACAGCTATATGCCGCATCTAAAGGATTATAGAGATGAACAAAACTTGGATTATTGCCGCACTTATCATCGCCGCCGGATTGGGTGGATATACTTATTATTCCAACCAAGAAGCTGCGAAAGAAGCCGCTGAGCAAGCTGCCGAAGCTGCAAAAGAAGCTTCGGAAGAAGCTGCAGAAGCTGCAAAGAAAGCTACAGAAGAAGCTGCTGAGGCCGCAAAAGTGGCTGCAGATGCCGCTCAAAAAGCGACAGAAGAAGCTGCTGAAGCAGTAGAAGAAGCCGCTGAAGAAGCTGCTGAAACCGCAACGGATGCGGTGGATGATGCTGTGGAAGCCGTAACGGACGCTGCAAGTGATACAACGGATGCCGCAACGGATGCTGCTACAGACGCAACAGATGCCGCAACGGATGCGACAGACGAAGTTGAAGCTGCTGCTGACGACGCAGCCACTGATATGGCTGATGCTGACCCATTGTCGGCTGAAGGCTTCGACCTCGACAAAGTCAATGCGATGATCGACGGATCAAGCCTTGATGTAGTTCAAAAAACCACGTTGAAAACAACGGTGAAAGCCGCCAGTAACAACCCTGATCTTTTGAAAGCTACACTTGCTCAAGTGAAGTCTGCTTTGGGACTTTGATCGCGATCTGCCGCGCTTAACTGCGCGGCAATCGCATAAAAAAAGCGCCGTGAGAGTGATCTCGCGGCGCATTTTTTATTTTTATTTTGGGGTGTTAGCCAACAAAGGCTTTTTCCACCACAAACTCTTTAGGTTCGGAATTGGCCCCTTCGCGCAAACCTGCCGCTTCCAGAATTTCGGTGATATCCTTGTTGAGGCCCATTGAGCCACACACCATCGCGCGGTCGGATGCCGGATCAAGGGGGGGGATGCCCAAGCGCTCAAAGATTTCGCCAGATTTCAAATGATCGGTAACGCGGCCCATCACGGGGCTCTCTTCGCGGGTCGTCGTGGGGTAGTATTTCAACTTGCCCTCGATCATTTCGCCAATCAGCGGGTCCGCCTCGAGGCTCTCGACCAACTGACGACCATACTCAAGCTCGGCGACCTCGCGGCACGTATGCGTTAGGATGATCTCGTCGAATTTCTCATAGGTCTCGGGGTCGCGGATCAAACTCGCGAAGGGGGCAAAGCCGGTTCCCGTCGCGAAGAAATACACACGTTTGCCTGGCAGAAGCGCGTCATGCACGAGGGTGCCGACTGGCTTGGGACGCAAAATAAGTTCGTCGCCGACCTTAATGTGCTGCAATTTGCTCGTGAGTGGGCCGTCCTGAACCTTGATGGAATAGAACTCCAACTCCTCGTCCCAGCTTGGGGAAGCAATGGAATAGGCGCGCAAAAGCGGCTTGCCGTTGTCGCCCATTAGGCCAATCATCACAAACTCACCGGAGCGAAAACGAAACGACGCGGGACGTGTAACGCGGAAGGAAAAAAGGCTATCCGTCCAATGTGTTACGGCAGTAACGGTCTGCGCATTGGGGAGCGCTTTTACGGGTTTAACGGGGGTATCAGTCACGGTTACCTGTTCATTCATATCTGTATCGCAAAGCGGCGCTTTGCCCTCTGTGTCTGGTCTATAAGGGATTTTGTGCGGCGTTTCTAGGCGCGTAGCCGCGACTGATAGTCATGGTCTTGCCATTTCACGCGAAACGCCCACTCCTCGGCGGGTTGACGGGCCGCGAGGGCGTCAGAAATTTCCACTTCGTCAAAACCTGAGCGGCGGGCCATAGCGTATTGATCCGAGATCACATGCCCCTTGGCGCGTAGGCGGCCCACAAATCCCATCAAGCGCAAACGGCGCGCGATGGTGAAGCCGCGCCCATCGGCGGAGGAGGGAAAATCCACGCGGATCATGTCGATATCCGACAAATGACCCTCGAGGCTAGCAGGGTCGCAATCGCTCGGAAGGTCAACGGCGACATTGATAGCGCCTTTGGCAACGGGAAGGTCTTCGAGCGTGAGAAAGGCATCGACCCAATCGTCGGTTCCAAAGCCACTGTCGTTAATCAGTACTGTCATTGTCCGGCTCCTTGGGTCGCTGAGACCGAGGTTTGTTCCACAGGTAGGGGGCCGCGCACCATTTTGCCATCGACAAAGTGGATGCCGCATTCGACCTTTTCTTGGCCGCGCCAACGGCCCGATCTAGGATCTTCGCCTTCGGCGACGGGGCTTGTGCAGGGCGCACAACCAATCGAGGGGTAGCCTTTGGCCACTAAGGGGTGGCGCGGCAGGCGGTTGTTTTCCATATAGGCCCGCAAATCTTCAGGCGCCCAATAAGCGAGAGGGTTAACTTTGATACGCGTGTCATCTTCGTTTTCAAAGAAATCCAGAGCGACACGGCTCCCCGCTTGAAAGCGTTTGCGCCCTGTAATCCAAGCGTCAAATCCGCCCAATGCCTTTTGCAAGGGCTCCGTTTTGCGCAGGGAACAGCATGCGTCCGTATCGCGCTGATTAAGTGTGCCGTCGGGATCGATCTCGGCGATATCGGCGTCACTCGCGCGGATGACTTGCACATTGGTCAGGCGCAAACGCTCAGATAACTCCATTTGATACTCAAGCGTTTCCGTAAAAAGCATTTCCGTGTCGATAAAGACGATCGGCGTGCTGCGATCCATGATCGAAATCATGTGCAACAGCACCACAGATTCTGCCCCGAAGGATGAAACCAAGCCAATACGTCCGACTTGCGGGTCGCTCAACGCACGTTCAAGGACCGCCGTTGCGCCGTGATGGGCATAGCGCGTGTTGAGTTGCGCAACCCGCTCTACGACCGAAAGGTTCAGTGGATCATGCAGCATTACGCTTCGCAGCCTCCGGATAAAGGACGTCTTTGAACGGCGCCATGCCCAAGCGGCGGAAAGTCGCGAGGAATGTTTCATCGTGGTTTAGACGCAAATCAAGATAGCCCATGATCAGACGTTCAATCGCAGGGACAATCTCGTCATAAGCAAATCCAGGGCCTGCGCGTTCGCCGATCACGGTTGTTTCTGTACCGTCACCGCCAAGGGTGATTTGGTAGTTCTCGACGCCAGCGCGATCTAGACCAAGGATGCCGATATGGCCCACGTGGTGGTGACCACAGGCATTGATGCAGCCTGAGATTTTGATTTTGAGCGCGCCAATTTCATGCTCCAGTTTTAACTCGTCAAACCGTGTAGCAATTTTCTGGGCCACGGGAATGGAACGGGCCGTTGCGAGGGCGCAATAATCCATGCCGGGGCAGGCGATAATGTCGGAAATCAGCCCGATGTTGGCTGTCGCCAAGCCCGCGGCGCGCAATTCGGCGTGAATCGCGGGTAGGTGGCGTTTGTGAACATGCGGCAGGATCACGTTCTGCTCATGGCTGATGCGCAATTCATCGTGCGCATAATCCCGCGCGACCTGTGCCAATACGCGCATTTGCGCGCTGGTTGCGTCGCCGGGGGTTTCGCCATGTGCCTTGAGCGAGATTGTCGCGATTGCGTAACCAGAATGTTTGTGCGGCGACAGGTTGGTGTCGGCCCACGCGCGAAACAGTGGATCCGCATTGTAAGCAGCATCATAGGCGTCGTCCGGCGCGTCCGAATAGATTGGGGGTGCAAAATACGTCGCGATTTCAGTAAGCAAAGCCTGATCGCCACCCGCAAAGGTTGGGCGCAATTCGGCGAAACGCTCTTCTACAAGGGCACGAATGGTATCGAGGCCATTTTCGTGGACCGTGATTTTTAGGCGAGCTTTATATTTATTATCCCGACGTCCCAAGAGGTTATAAACGGAAAGGACAGCCTCAACATAGGGCAACAAAACCTCGCGCGGCAAGAAGTCGTTAAGGACCTTACCCACCATTGGCGTGCGGCCAAGGCCACCCCCTATGAGGATTTGATAGCCTGTTTCTCCAGCATCATTTTCAACGATATTGACCGCCAAATCGTGAGATTTCAGAACCGCGCGATCCGCTTTGCTTGCGCCAACTGCGATCTTGAACTTGCGGCCCAAGAATTGAAACTCGGGGTGGTCGGTGGACCATTGACGCAAAAGCTCGGCTACGGGACGTGGGTCTTCGATTTCGTCAACAGCAGCCCCCGCAAACGGGTCGCTGGTGACGTTGCGAATGGTGTTGCCGGAGGTCTGGTTCGCGTGCATTTGCACATCGGCCAGCGCGTCGAGCATATCTGGCACGTCCGACAGTTTGGGCCAGTTGTATTGGATGTTCTGACGCGTGGTAAAGTGGCCATAGCCTTTGTCCCACGTGTCGGCAATATAAGCGAGCTGGTCCATTTGCGCGGAGGAAAGCGAGCCGTAGGGGATGGCCACGCGCAGCATATAGGCGTGAAGCTGGAGATAGAGACCGTTCATCAAACGTAGGGGTTTGAATTCGTCCTCTGTGAGGCTGCCCGAAATGCGACGTTCAACTTGTTTGCGGAATTGTGCGGTGCGTGCGCGCAGGAAAGCTTCGTCAAAATCGTTGTACTTATACATTTGGGAGCTCCGCCTGTTTTCCGTGGTTGTAGTTTGAGGGGCCAGCTGCGCGAAATTCTTCGCGGAAGTGGACAGGGACGGGGCCCGCATCGCTTGCGACAGCATCCGCAAGGTAGGCCCCGACAATCTGACCTACTTGAGCTTCGGCCAATTGAAGGCGCACCGCAGCGCGCACTTCGTCGGTGAGTAGTTCAGCATCTGCATGCCGATGCGCCCATTTGCCATCGGCGCTGAGATAGACCACATCCCCAGAGATGAGTTCATTGGCGGTGACAACTTTTGGCGTAAAAGCTCGGGCCATTACAGAAGCTCCTTTGGTTCGGGGACGCGAGGTTTTATGGCCTCAAACTCAAACGAATTTTGAGATTGCGTCTAAATACGTTGATACTGACCTCTAATATAGGATATTTTCCCTAATTATTGCTATGCCCTCTTGCTAATAAGGAAGAATGTTCCGATTGTCGCGCGCAGAAGAACATGAGTTCTGGAATTAGGAAGGAATTGGGATGGCTGTCCGTTTGGATGATGTAGATCGGAAAATCCTGAGTGAGCTGCAGCGCGATGCTGCGCAGTCTTTGGATGATATCGCGACGAAAGTGGGTAGTTCCAAGACACCGGTTTGGAATCGTATCAAGAAAATGAGGGAGGCCAAAATCATCGGCCAGCAAACGGTGGTTCTTGATGCGGAGGCGCTTGGGTTTGAAGCCTGCTTCTTTGTTCTAATCCGCACGTCAGAGCATGAAGGGGAGTGGCAACAGGCCTTCCTGAAGGCGCTGCTTGAACGTCCCGAAGTGCAAGAAGCGCATCGCCTCGCGGGCGAGATCGATTATATTCTAAAAGTGCGGGTCAAGAATGCGCGGGCTTATGATGTGTTTTACCAAGCCCTGATTTCGGAAGTGCGCATTTACAATGTGACGGCGCTGCTTTCGATGGAAGAGATCAAATCGACAACGATGTTGCCGCTTTAGGGTTTTGCCGAAGAGCCGCCGAGAAAGGCATCGAGCCTTCCTCGGCGGCGGTGCTCATTGCAGGCGTCAGCGCGTTAACATGAGGCGGTCCAAACCGCGGAAATGGTAGATCGGCGCGTATTTCGGCTTTTGGGCGAGTGCCAAATTCGGCATGCGTTCAAACAAAATCGGGAGCGACGTTTGCAGCTCCAACCGGCCAAGGGGTGCGCCGATGCAGAAATGCGCGCCAGCCCCGAAACTTGCGTTAACTTGTTTGAAGCGTTGTGGCTGGAATTGGTCTGCGGCCTCCCATCTTTGCGGGTCGCGGTTTGCCGCGGCGAGCAGGCAGGCGATGCGATCCCCGCGCGAAAACCTATGCGGGCCAATGTCGACATCTTCATAAACATATCGCGTAAACATATGCAGGGGCGGGTCATAACGGAGCATTTCTTCGACGGTTTTTTCGATCGTATCTGACGTCACCACCTCTGCCGAAAAATCGTTCTGGAGCATGGCTTTGAGGCCGTTACCTAACGTATGAACCGTTGCCTCATGCCCCGCGTTTAGCAATAAAACACAGGTCGCAATTAGCTCGTCGGTTGACAGTTTTTCGCCGTCTTCTTCTGCGGCAATCAGGTGGGTAATCAAATCGTCTTGGGGTTTGTCACGCCGAAACGCGATATAGTCGCGCAAGAAGTCAGAAAACGCGCGGCCTGCAGTTGCCGCCGCAATTTCGTCTTCCGTGGTACGCCCCGCTTTATACATGCCAACAATCGCGTGGGACCAAGCGAGGAGGTCAGGTGCGCGCTCTTCTGGCACGCCTAAAAATCGCGCGATAACGATGACGGGAAGTGGTTCGGCAAAATGCTTGATGAGGTCAAATTCCCCCTCAGGCAAGCGGTCGATTAACTCATGTGCAAGCTGAGCGATTTCTGGCCCCAAAGAGGCAATGCGGCGACTGGTGAAGGCGCGTAAAACGAGGCCGCGCAAGCGGGTGTGACGCGGCGGCTCCAATTCCAACATCGAGTGGTTCTCGATAGCCCAAAATCCAGCCTGATGGGCAGGGGGGGCAACAGCCATTTCGGCTGGAACTTCGCGGCCCATACGACGGTCGCGCAGGATCGCATTTACTGCAGCATAGGAAACAGCACAGGGCATGTCATAGTCGGTCCAATGAAACATTGAGCCACATTCCCGCGCGCGTTCGTAAAATGGATAGGGGTCTTGAACAAATGCGGGGTCTGTTGGCGATTGGGAAAGTGTTTTCATGGAAGCCTCGTGAAGTTGAAAACCCAACCTTTCAAATGCGGGTGGTCAAGGCAAGGGCGGATGCCTATCCTGTGGCAAAAGGGGAGCCTATGCCACGTCGTTTTGGTGCAATTATCGCGTATTTATGTGCCGTTACCGGATTTTCGGCGCTGGTTTGGTGGTTTGCTTTTACGGCGGCCCTTACGCCGCTGGCGGAACGTGGACACGCGGACCTTTCGCTTGCATCGGATCGGTTGGTGGGGGAGTTGCAAAGGTTTCAGCAGGTTGGGGTTTTGCTCGCAGATCATCCGTCGCTTTTGAGTCTTGCAAAAGGCGGAGTCGACCCAGACACTTTTTCAGTTTTGCTCGAAGCTGCGGACAAAACAGGCCCGCTTGAGATATTTTTGGTGGGGGCTAATGGCGAGGTTTTGGCAAGCTCTGAAGGGGTAAAGACCAACGAGAGAAACCAAAACTCAAAGGCATATTTTCAGCGTGCGATGGATGGTGCCTTGGGGGCATCCCATTTTTTAATCGAGGATATAGGCGCGCGAATTTTCTATTTTTCTGCGCCGCTGCTCGCGGGAGGTGCCCCCTTTGGCGCGGTGGTTGTCAAAGTCGATATCGAGGCCGTTGAGGAGAGTGATTGGCGAGGGGATCCGCAGGCGATCTTCTTCACGGATGAGGCGGGTGTGGTCTTTGTTTCAAACCGTTCAGAACTGCTGTTTCGGGAACGCAACGCATTGATCCCCTTAGAGAACCCGCATCCGTTCCTTGAACATTCTACGCAGATTATTTCTGGCCATGAGATTTGGCGCACAAATGGGTGGCCGTATATCCCTGCGCGGGCTTTGCATTTGACGCAACCCGTACCGGTGATCGGGATGACGGGCGAAGTGTTGATTTCCACAGCGCCCGCAGAACGAAATGCATGGCTTCAAGCACTTGTGGCGGCGGCGCTTTGTGTGACGTTTGGCGCGTTTCTGTATCTGGCCTCTGAGCGCAGGCGAGGGTTGGCGGACCTTTTGGCAGTCGAAGCAGAAGCCAAAGCTGAGCTAGAGGGGCGGGTCCAATTGCGCACCCAAGAGCTCTCAAATGCGAACACGGATTTACGCCGTGAAATTACCGAACGCGAGGAGGCAGAATCCGCCTTGAAACAGGCGCAAGCCGATCTCGTTCAGGCTAGCAAACTCACCGCCCTTGGGGAAATGTCGGCAGGGATTAGCCACGAATTAAACCAACCACTGATGGCCATTCGCTCGTTTGCAGAAAACGCCGAGGTGTTTTTGGAGCGGGGGAATACCGAAGTTGCAGGCCAAAACCTCGCGAGGATTAGTGAATTGTCGCGCCGCATGGGGCGCATAATCAAAAACCTGCGTGCCTTTGCGCGGCAAGAATATGAGCCGATTACGAATGTCGACATTTGTTCCGTTGTTGATGCGGTTTTGGAGATGAGTGAAGAGAGACTTTTGCGGGAAGACATTGCCGTGGATTGGCAACGGCCCCAAACCAGCATTTGGGCGCGTGGTGGCGAGGTGCGTTTGCAGCAGGTTTTGACCAATCTTTTGGCCAATGCCGCGGATGCAATGGACGCGAGCGCGCTTAAGAAAGTATCCATTCGGATTGACACACAACCTGAGACTTGTCGCATCCATCTGCGTGATTTTGGCCCCGGAATTGACGCCCCCGAAAAGATTTTCGACCCGTTTTATTCGACCAAGAAAATTGGGGCCGCCGAAGGCATGGGGCTTGGGTTGAGTATCTCATATGGCTTGATCCAAAGCTTTGGGGGGAATATCCGTGGGCGTAACCATCTAGAGGGCGGCGCGGAATTCATTGTGGAATTGGCGGCGGCTCGAACCGGTGTGCAGGAGGAATAAGCGCGTGATTTCAAGGGTTTTGCTGGTAGATGACGATGCGCATGTGCGCGAAGCTTTGGGGCAAACACTCGCCTTGAACGATCTTGTACCGACACTTGCTGCGAGTTTTATCGAAGCAAAAGACCACATTTCGGCGGGCTTTCAGGGAGTTATACTAAGCGATATTCGGATGCCAGGAAAAGATGGGTTCCACCTTTTGGAATACACCCAGAATATTGATCCCGATTTGCCAGTTATCCTACTGACGGGCGAGGGCGATGTGCCGATGGCTGTGCGGGGTATTTCGGCGGGCGCGTTCGATTTTATTGAAAAACCTTGTGCGCCCCAAGACCTAGTGCTCGCTGTCCAAAAAGCATTACGCACGCGTAGTCTCGTACTTGAAAACCGACGTCTAAAACAGCAGCTAGAAAAGGGGGATGCAGCGGAGCGGATGCTCTTTGGACAATCAAAGCCGGCGGATGAGTTGCGAAACCGCGTGCGCATCGTTGCTGCAACCAACGCGGATGTGTTGATCGCAGGTGTGACAGGTTCGGGCACGTCCAAAGTGGCGGAAGTGATCCACCTGTTATCCAACGTTGCGATGTCGACCTTTGATAAAATTGCAGCTTCGGAGTTGAGCGTCGATGCGTTGGAAGGCGCGTTGGCCCAAGCGAAAGACGGAAGCCTGTTTATTGACGGTATTGCATCCTTGCCACCCGCAACGCAGTTCGCGCTTTTGCAGCACATGGAGTTGGGTACGGGGGCGCGAATTTTGGCGGGCACGTACAAAGATTTGTCAGAGTATGTCGAACATGGACGGTTTAATGAGGAGCTGTTTTTTCTCCTCGATGTGATGCGTGTGCGTATTCCAAGCCTGCGCGAGCGCCCGGAGGACATCCCCGTGCTGTTTCGCAATTATGTGCTGTTGGCTTGCGAACAGGCTGCTTTGCCTGTCCCAGAAATTACACCAGAGGTCATTGCACGCCTTATGGCGCAGGAATGGCCGGGGAATGCGCGCGCCTTGATGAATGCGGCAATGCGGTTTGCAATGGGGTTTGCCGAGGTCGAAGTTGCGGATGATCTGGGCCTTGCTGAGCAGTTGTCGCGTGTCGAGCGCTCGTTGTTGACCGAGGCGCTGCGCAAGCACAAAGGCAACGCCAGTGAAGTCGCACGGGTTTTGAAACTGCCTCGCAAGACATTGTACGATAAGTTAACGCGTCACGGGATTCGTGCGGAAGTGTATCGATAAATCTGTGTGAAAAACCGCACAGTTCGGTTTTGACGGTGTGTGGAATTTCGCCAATTTGAGGAACGCAATTAGAATAGATGATATTTTTGGAGATATAACGCTCTGTTTTTTAAGCACTCTTTCCTAAAGGGACCCGCGGAAATATTTTTCCTTGAACGTGCACCGTCTGCGCGTGTTTGGTGTGGCATGGTTCATTCGAGCCAACATAATCGGACTTTGGGAGGAGCCCTCGCATGAAATTTATTACTGCAACTGCCGCAATCGTGGCCGCATCTTTTACCGCTAACGCTGCCGCAGCGAGCTGTGAAGAAGGCGAAATCGTCATCAAATTCGCGCACGTAACCGCCGCCGTGAACCACCCGAAAGGGATCGCCGCTTCGTTGCTTGAAAGCCGCGTGAATGAAGAAATGAACGGCGTCGCCTGTATGGAAGTCTATCCAAACTCCACGCTATATGATGACAACAAAGTTCTTGAAGCGATGCTGCAAGGCGATGTCCAATTGGCCGCGCCGAGCCTCTCAAAATTTGAGAAGTTCACCAAGCAATACCGCATTTTCGATCTACCCTTCATGTTCAAAAACGTCGCCGCCGTTGACGAGTTCCAATTCTCAGAAGCGGGCCAAGCGATGAAGGACTCCATGCAAAACCGTGGCCTTCAAGGGCTTCAATTCTGGCACAATGGCATGAAGCAATTGTCCGCGAACAAACCGCTTATTTTGCCAACAGATGCAGAAGGTCTAAAATTCCGGGTGCAATCAAGCGACGTGCTTGTTGCACAAATGGATGCCATCGGCGCTTCCCCACAAAAAATGGCTTTCGCAGAAGTTTACGGCGCGTTGCAGCAGGGCGTTGTTGATGGTCAAGAAAACACTTGGACCAACATCTTCGGCAAGAAGTTCTTTGAAGTTCAAGATGGTATCACCGAAACCAATCACGGTATTCTCGACTATATGGTCGTAGCGTCTGTGGATTGGCTGGACAGCTTGGATGCCGATGTGCGGGATCAACTCCTTACAATCCTTGAGGAAGTGACCGTCTCGCGCAATGCCGAGGCGACTATGCTTAACGAAGAAGCCAAAGCTAGTGTTATTGCTGCGGGGAGTGAAGTTCGCGAACTCACAGTTGAGCAGCGTGCCATTTGGGTCGAAGCAATGAAGCCTGTTTGGGAGCAATTCTCCGGCGACGTTGGACAAGAAAATATCGACGCAGCACAAGCGATCAACGCAGGTCTATAAGAACTTCTGGCGCGGAGAGCCTCGGCTTTTCGCGCCCTTTTTCCATCTAAATTTCCGTGTAAGTGCGGCAAAAAAGGGGGGCGGGGACATGCATTCCAATAAAGGCACAAGCCTAATTGATGAAATAGAAGAAACGTTAATCGCAATTATTCTAGGGGCAATGACCCTCATTACATTCGCCAATGTCGTGGTCCGCCAAATGGACGGCAACATTCTATGGGCGCTTGAATCGACTGTTTTCCTCTTTGGATGGCTTGTCTTGCTCGGGGCCTCTTATGCGGTCAAAAAGGGCGCACATCTGGGGGTTGATGCCGTTATCAATCTATTTCCAGCCAAAGGACGCCGAACGTTGGCGCTGATTTCTATCACAATTTGCATCGTTTTCTCGTTCTTGATGCTCAAAGGCGCGTGGGATTACTGGGCGAACTTCGCCAACCTTCCGGGCACAAACGGACGCTGGTTCCCACTGGGTTTTGAAGACTCGTTCCGTGGCAAAGGTTGGTACGAAACCAACGACATCCCACATCCCGCATTTCTAGGCTGGATGGAGGGCTTTTTTAACGAAGGCGTCGCGTATGAAAAATTACCGCGCCTCGTGCCCTACATGGTCCTTCCGCTGTCTATGGCCTTGTTGTTATTCCGCTATATTCAGGTTGGTGTCTCGGTTTGGCGGGGCGATATTGATCGGATTGTGGCCAGCCACGAAGTTGAAGATGAAATCGCAGAAGTGCGGGAACGCCTTGGGGAGCACGGCTAATGGAAGTCTCAATTCTATTTATTATGGTCGTTGGTCTGATGTTGATCGGCGTGCCAATTGCGATCTCTCTGGGGATGAGTTCTGTGCTGTTTTTGCTCTGGTTCTCAGACAGTTCCATGGCCTCCGTCGCACAGACTTTGTTCAGCGCCTTTGAGGGGCACAGTACCCTCCTTGCGATCCCGTTCTTTATTTTGGCCTCAACCTTCATGTCCACAGGAGGGGTCGCGCTGCGGATCATTCGCTTCTCGATCGCTTGTGTCGGGCATATGCGGGGCGGTTTGGCGATTGCAGGGGTGTTCTCGTGCATGATTTTCGCAGCGCTTTCGGGCAGTAGCCCCGCGACGGTCGTTGCCATTGGTTCCATTGTGATCGGGGCCATGGTGAAAGCGGGTTATACCAAAGAGTTCGCCGCGGGCGTGATTTGTAACGCAGGGACGCTTGGGATCTTGATCCCGCCATCGATTGTGATGGTTGTCTATGCTGCGGCGGTAGATGTTTCCGTCGGGCGGATGTTCCTTGCGGGGGTCATTCCAGGCCTGATGGCGGGCTTTATGCTCATGATCGCGATCTATGTCATGGCGCGCATCAAGAACATGCCGAAGGGCGAATGGGCTGGTTGGCGTGAAGTCGGGGCTAGCTTTCACGAGGCGGGTTGGGGTTTGTCCTTGATTGCGGTTATCATGCTTGGGATTTATGGCGTTCCCGGGCTTTATCCAGCGATATTTACCCCCACAGAGGCGGCCGCTGTTGCCTCAGTTTATGCCTTTCTAATCGCGAATTTCGTATACCGCGACATGGGACCGTTGGCAACTGAGGGCGAAGGCAAAAACAAAAGCCTGCTGAAAAAACCACACACACTCGTGACGGCTTTTTTCCACCGTGACACGCGAGATGCGCTCTTTGAAGCGGGTAAGTTGACGGTAACGTTGATGTTTATCATTTCGATGGCTTTGATCCTGAAACATGTTTTGACAGACGAGCAAGTACCCCAAAACGTGGCTAAAGCGATACTTGCGGCTGGATTCGGCCCCATTATGTTCCTTGTCGCCGTGAACGTGATCCTTCTGATCGGGGGGCAATTTATGGAGCCGTCCGGTCTTTTGATGATTGTCGCACCACTGGTGTTTCCAATCGCGATGGAACTTGGGATTGATCCCATTCACTTGGGTATCATCATGGTCGTGAATATGGAAATTGGGATGATTACACCGCCAGTTGGGCTGAACCTTTTCGTGACGTCCGGCGTCGCGGGAATGCCGATGATGAGCGTTGTGCGCGCAGCTTTGCCGTTCCTTGCGGTGTTGTTCGTCTTCCTGATTATCGTGACCTATGTGCCGATCATTTCGACCTTCTTGCCTGATCTGATGATGGGGCCGGAAATTATCACCAACTAACCGCAAATGCGGTGGCGCGGCAGGCCAAAACCTGCCGCGCCCATGGTATTCGGTAGCCGTGCCTTTGGCACGGCGGTTGCGTTTGTAAGGACGTGTTTCGTCTAAAGTCAGGCCAGAGAAAGGGCCGAAATAATCCCGTTGAAATCAGATGCCTTAAGAGAAGCGCCACCAACGAGGGCCCCGTCCACATTGGACGTTGCGAATATATATTCAGCATTTGAGGGCTTTACGGAGCCGCCGTACAGGAGGCGTATGGATTCTGCTGTTTCTGTGCCAAAGCGGTTGGCAAGTTCCGCGCGGATGAAATCATGGACTTCTTCGATTTGTTCAAGGGTTGGGATAAGGCCTGTCCCGATGGCCCATACGGGTTCGTATGCGATCACAGTGTTGCCACCCGTCGCAGCATTTGGGGTGGAATGGGTCAGTTGATCTGCAATAACAGCGAGGGTTTCACCCACTTCACGTTGCGCCAAAGTTTCGCCAATGCAAATAACAGCAATGAGGTTTTGATCCCACGCCGCCGCAGTTTTAGCAGCAACAATTGCATTGCTTTCGCCATGATCTGTGCGCCGCTCTGAGTGCCCCGTCAAAACATAGGTCGCCCCAGCGTCAGCGAGCATAGCAGCCGATACATCGCCTGTATGTGCGCCATTTTGAGCGGCGTGACAGTCTTGGCCACCGATTGCGATTTTGGCATTGGATTGGGCCGCGCGTGACACAAGAGGCGCTGGCGGACAGATCAGAACGTCTATGTTTTCGGGGGACACAAGGTTCGCCAACTCGGACAGATTTGCACCGGTCCCGTTCATTTTCCAATTTCCTGCGGCAAGTTTTCTGCGCATTTTGGCAGTCTCCAGTCGGTTAAATGTTATAACGGGCCGAGGAGATTGCTAGCGGATCAAGACGGGGTTGGGAAGTGTGGCCTTTAAAACCTGCAGAATTTTTTCAATGCAGGAGGGCAAAGCGGTTTGAAATCCCAGTGGGAAAACCCGAAGCCCTAAGCTCCGGGAATTGTCAAACCTTGCGCGGCCATCTCTTCTACGTCCGCGAATTTAATCGATTCTCCACAACCACAGGCGTCAACAACATTGGGATTGATGAATTTAAAACCCGCTTCTAGCAAGGATACTTCATAATCAATTTTGGTTCCAAAAAGAAACATTTGCGCCATTGGGGCGATCATCACAACGGCATCGCCCTCGCGGATCACTTCGTCATGCGGGTTTAATTCGGACACATATTCCATCGTATATTCCATGCCCGCACAGCCGCCTTTTTTGACCCCAATGCGCAGCCCTTCCGACCCGTCCCGCGCCATCAAACGCGAAATCTGTGCGATGGCTGAAGGGGTCATCGTCACCGCGTTTTTGCCGGGAATGCCAAACATATTCTTTTCCTACTCAAATTCCTTAAGGTGGTACCTTACAAAAATGGGGTTACATGAACCCAAGTTCAAGGCGTGCTTCGTCGCTCATCATTTCCATACCCCAGGGTGGCTCCCATGTGAGATCAACTTCTATCGATTTTACACCGGGTAGGGATTCGATGGCTTCGGCTACCCAGCCGGGCATTTCACCAGCCACAGGACACCCCGGTGCCGTGAGGGACATGATGACGCTTGTGTCACCTTCCTCATTGATTTCAATCGTATAAATCAGACCCAAATCGTAAATATTTACAGGGATTTCAGGGTCATAAACTGTGCGGCACGCATCCACAATCGAGTCATAAAGCGCGTGTTCGCTACTGGATGGTTTGATCAAAGGAGCCCCTTCGATCGGGGATTGAGAAGTCGCGTCCATTTTGGGCCTCATTTATAATAGTTGACCAATTATATAGGGATAACGAAGCAAACGTCCAGAGGGGCTCGTACCCAATGTTGTGACCGGACTCCCCAACGCTCATAAAGGCAGGAAGGTGCTTTGTTTTTTCTGACGTAAAACAAAATGAGTGGTGCTCGAACGCACAATACCGAGGCTCAAAATGCCTTTCATCAGGAAGGTTTCAAGGTCCTCTGGGTCTTTTGCGACGATTTTAAGCAGATAATCATCTGAGCCTGTGATCGAAGCACATTCGACGATTTGTTCTTCGCGGGCAACAAATGCATCAAAAGCGTCTATTGTCGTTTGAGTATGATCTAAAAGGGAAATATGAATATAGGCCTGTGTATTGAGGCCAATTTTTCGGGCGTCCAGAATGGCGGTATATTGTGCAATTGTGCCGTTTTCCTCCAGCTTTCGAACGCGGCGCCAACAAGGGGATGTCGAGAGGTTCACTTCGCGGGCGAGATCTTGCAGACTCATTTTTCCATCACGCTGGAGCGCGGCTAATATGGCGATGTCGTGGGAATCTAAAGCATCCATTTGGTGGTGATTTCCAGTTACTTTGACTTTTGAGGGAAGATTTGCCTCATTATTGCGCTAAAGACAGGTTTGAAGCAAGATTTTTCCCCTCGTTTGTGAAATCCTTCTTATAGCGAAGAGGAGGCCGCAAGTGACCAAAATGAGTGCATATTCTGCAAAAATTCCCGACGAAATGGGGCACATCGCTTATTCTGAGGAAGAAGATGGCGTTTGGCGCGACCTTTATGCAGCCCAAGAGTTACCCGTTCACAGACATATGGCCGAGCCGTATTTGCGGGGGTTAAAGGTCTTGGATTTGCCACATGATCGCGTTCCACAATGCAACGAGGTTTCCGACCGGCTGCGTGACTTGACCGGTTGGCAAGTGGCACCCGTGCCTGCACTCATCGGTTTTGGGCGATTCTTTGGAATGTTGGCGGATAAAACCTTCCCCGCGGCCTCGTTTATTCGTAGCCGCAAGGATTTCGACTACATCGAAGAGCCTGATATTTTTCACGAGATTTTCGGGCACACGCCGCTTTTGGCCGATCCGCGGATTGCGCGTGTGTCTCAGGCCATTGGTAAAGCGGGTCTAAAGGCCGAGGCTAAGGACTATAGTTGGCTGATCCGGCTGTATTGGTTTTCGATTGAATTTGGCCTTTTACAGCAAGGGCAGGGCGTGAAGGCTCTAGGGTCAGGGCTGGCGTCGTCGCCCACCGAGCTTGCCTATTCGGTCAGTTCCGAGGTGCCAGAGCGGCGGGAGTTTAATCTGCTCGACGTGCTGCGCACCCCTTATCGGATTGATATTCATCAGCCAGTCTATTTCGTGATACAATCGATTGAGGAGCTGGAGGAAATGTCGGAGCGCGATCTGCTGGCGGATGTGCGAGTCGCACAATCCATGGGCCTCTTTGCTCCGACTTACCCAGAAAAAGCCGCGTCCTAGGCGCAGATATGGAGCGAAATTATGACGGAAGTTTGCATGTTGAGTGACAAGTCCTGCGCACCTTGCCAAGGGATTGGCGAAGCGATGGAATTGAGCGCCGCACAAGGAATGATGGCGCAATTAGCGGACGGGTGGGTGTTGGCCGACGATGGCAAAAGCTTGACCCGCGAATACACGTTCAAGGGATTTGCCAAGGCCGTCTATATGGCTAACACGGCGGCGTTTTTGGCGGACCAACAGGGGCACCACCCCGACGTGAGTTTTGGGTGGGGGTATTGTCGGGTTTTGTTCACCAGTCACGAGTTGGGCGGATTGTCGGAGAATGATTTCATTTGCGCCGCCAAGCTCGATCAAATGGTGGCCGTCACTGCGAGAGCTTGAGGGCAAAGCGGCCTGTTTGGGAAAATAGCTTGGCATTCGACGTAAATTCCCTACAAGGGCCAATTCCATACTTTGTGGTCCACTAGGGGCCGTTCCGAATCCAAATCGAGTGCCAAAATGACGCAAAAGTTCACCTTTGATCTGCAAGCCACCGACGGACAAGCCCGCACGGGTGTGATTTCCACGCCGCGCGGTGACATTCGCACACCGGCGTTTATGCCCGTTGGGACGGCGGCGACGGTCAAGGCGATGTTGCCCGAAAGCGTGGCGGCGACGGGGGCGGATATCCTTTTGGGGAATACCTATCATTTGATGCTGCGCCCCACAGCGGAGCGGATTGACCGTTTGGGTGGGCTGCATAAATTCATGAACTGGGATAAGCCGATCCTCACGGACAGCGGCGGATTTCAGGTGATGAGCCTCGCGGGTCTACGTAAAATGAGTGAGGAGGGGGTTAAGTTTTCCTCTCACATTGACGGGTCCAAACATATGTTGACACCCGAGCGCTCGATGGAAATTCAGAAACTTCTCGGCTCCGATATCGTCATGTGTTTTGACGAATGCCCCGCGTTGCCAGCGACCGATGCCGAAGTTGCGAAATCAATGCAAATGTCGATGCGGTGGGCGCAACGTTCACGCGATGCCTTTGGCGACCGTCCGGGGTACGCGTTGTTTGGTATCCAACAAGGCGGCGTCACGCAGGATTTGCGGGCAGAAAGCGCGGAAAAACTGCGCGAAATTGGGTTTGATGGCTATGCTGTTGGCGGCCTTGCCGTGGGCGAGGGGCAGGAGGCGATGTTTGGGGTGCTGGACTATGCGCCCGACATGTTGCCCACCGACCGTCCGCGTTATTTGATGGGCGTCGGTAAGCCCGATGATATCGTTGGGGCCGTGGCGCGGGGCATCGATATGATGGACTGTGTCCTTCCCAGCCGTTCTGGTCGCACGGGTCAATTGTTCACGCGCAATGGGGTGATTAATATCAAAAACGCGCGCCACGCGGATGACCCACGCCCCTTGGATGAAGCTTGCACATGCCCCGCCTGTTCCAACTATTCCCGCGCCTATTTGCATCATGTTTTCCGCTCGCAAGAGATGATCTCGGGGATGCTTTTGACGTGGCACAATCTGCACTATTTCCAAGAGTTGATGTCGGAAATGCGCGCGGCTATTGCTGTCGGCGCTTTTGAGGCGTTCCAAAAGAAATTCCACGAAGATCGGGCGGCAGGAGACATTGAGCCGCTCTAGATGGGCCTTCAAGATTCAACTCCTGCGCGAAAATGTGCTGAAGGTGAATAATTCGTGAAGTCCCCGTGATTATTGCCAAAAAACGTGGATATCTGCGGATTAACATCTAATTTGGCTGAAAACCCTGAGGGCACGCGTGTTTGTGCCCTTGAAATAAGCCCCACATAAAGGCATTCTTACCCAAAGCTTTGCCGGAAACGGTTGAAAGTTCGGGGACAGGCCCCCAACTATAAATCCGACACGGAGAAGATACCGGTTGCCGCCAAGCGGGGCCATTTCTTCTTGCTAATAATAAGGACTGAACATGCACGAGCAACTTAATTCCTCTTATCCCGTACTTCCATTGCGCGATATTGTGGTGTTTCCACATATGATTGTGCCGCTTTTCGTTGGTCGCGATAAATCTGTCCGCGCCCTCGAAGAAGTGATGGCCGATGACAAACACATTCTTCTCGCAAGCCAGATCGATCCCGCTGTGGATGATCCGGATAGCGACGGAATCTACAAAGTTGGCGTTTTGGCCAACGTGCTGCAACTGTTGAAATTGCCCGACGGGACCGTGAAGGTTTTGGTCGAGGGTATTCAGCGCGTGCGCATTAACGAATATCTCGAGAATGCTGAATTCTTTGAAGCAACGGCGGAGTTCCTTGAAGAGGTACCCGGCGAAGAAGACATGATTGAAGCCCTTGTGCGTTCGGTTGGCGAAGAATTCCAGCGCTATGCAAAGGTTAAGAAAAACATCCCCGAAGAAGCGCTCGCCGCTGTATCCGACGCCTCGGATAGCGCAAAGCTTGCCGACCTTGTGGCCGGTCATTTGGGGATCGAAGTCCAACAAAAGCAGGAGCTTTTGGAAACCTTGCCGATCGACGTGCGGCTTGAAAAGGTTTATGGCCTCATGCAGGGCGAAATGTCTGTGCTTCAGGTCGAGAAAAAGATCAAAACCCGCGTCAAAACCCAAATGGAGCGCACCCAGCGCGAATACTATTTGAATGAGCAAATGAAAGCCATTCAGAAAGAATTGGGCGACGGCGACGAAGAGCAAGACGAAGTTGCAGAGCTTGAAGAACGCATTGCCAAAACCAAATTCTCCAAGGAAGCGCACGAAAAGGCGAATGCGGAGCTGAAGAAGCTCAAAAACATGAGCCCAATGTCAGCCGAGGCAACGGTTGTGCGCAACTATCTCGACTGGATGCTGTCCATTCCGTGGAACAAGCGTAGCAAGGTTAAAAAAGACCTAGCGGCGGCTGAAAAAGTGCTCGACGATGATCACTATGGCCTCGAAAAAGTTAAAGAACGCATTGTGGAATACCTTGCCGTTCAGCAACGCAGCAAGAAGCTGAAGGGCCCCATTCTTTGCCTCGTTGGCCCTCCAGGGGTGGGGAAAACCTCGCTCGGAAAATCGGTTGCCAAGGCCACGGGGCGTGAGTTCATTCGCATCAGCCTTGGCGGCGTGCGCGATGAAAGCGAAATCCGTGGCCACCGCCGGACGTATATTGGCTCCATGCCGGGTAAAATCATTCAGGCTTTGAAAAAGGCCAAAACGTCGAACCCGCTAATTTTGCTCGATGAGATCGACAAGATGGGCCAAGATTTCCGTGGCGATCCCGCGTCTGCTATGCTGGAAGTGCTTGATCCGGAACAAAACTCCACATTTGTGGATCACTATCTTGAGGTCGAATATGACCTTTCTGATGTGATGTTCCTGACAACCTCGAACAGCTATAATATGCCGGGTCCGCTCTTGGACCGGATGGAAATCATTCCGCTTGCGGGTTACACAGAAGATGAAAAAGCCGAGATCGCCAAGCAACATTTGATCTCAAAGCAGATCAAAAATCATGGTCTTCGCAAAAATGAATTTGAGGTCACAGATGGGGCGCTCATGGACATTTTGCGGTACTACACACGGGAAGCTGGTGTGCGGAACCTTGAGCGTGAGTTGGCGAAATTGGCACGTAAAGCTGTGACCATGATTGTGCGCAAAAAGGAAGAAATCGTGCGTGTGACCTCCGACAACCTGTCTGAGTTCCTTGGCGTGCGGCGTTTCCGCTATGGTTTGGCCGAAGAAGAAGACCAAGTTGGTGTTGTAACGGGCCTTGCTTGGACCAGTGTTGGCGGTGAACTGCTCTCGATCGAAGCGCTTAAATTGCCTGGCAAGGGTCGGATGAAAACAACCGGCAAATTGGGCGACGTGATGAAGGAAAGCATCGAAGCTGCGAGTAGTTTTGTGCGCTCCATTAGTCCCGAAATTGGGGTGAAGCCACCGGTGTTCGAGAAAATCGACATCCACGTGCACGTTCCAGAGGGCGCGACTCCAAAAGACGGGCCAAGCGCTGGTGTTGGCATGGTGACGTCGATTGTGTCTGTGTTGACGGGAATCCCTGTGAAAAAGGACATCGCCATGACCGGCGAGGTCACGTTGCGCGGCAATGTGTTGCCCATTGGCGGCTTGAAAGAGAAGCTATTGGCGGCGTTGCGGGGCGGGGTGAAAACCGTTCTCATTCCAGCAGAAAACGAAAAAGATCTGGTGGATATTCCGAACAACGTCAAAGATGGTTTGACGATTATTCCGGTGTCGCATGTGAGCGAAGTTCTGAAACACGCTTTGGTCTCTAAGCCGGAGCCGATTTTGTGGGATGAAGAAGCCGAGGAAGCTGCGCGGTTGGCGTCAATTGCAAGTCAAAGCAGCAATCCGAACCACCCAGTCGCACACTAAGACTAACACCTAAGAAGTTTTAGGGCGTCGAGAAATCGGCGCCCTTTCCGCATGCGCTGTGTTGCGTTTTTGAAATATCTCTTTGAATACTATGCGGTTTCTTTCGAATGAGTAGATTGTTAAGGAGGGATCAGATACGCTGTTCCCATAATCGAAACAATTGGACAGCCTCATGACCACATCTAGCAAAAAAACAACATTGAGCGAAAAAGCCACCACGGTTGAGCCAAAATCTGTCCCAACAGAGGGAACCGCTCCTCGCACGGTGGAGGGTGTTACTCCTTCGGAGAACGTCACAGAGCGCGCTCCCGAGATGAAAAAGAACGATTTGATCGATCGCATCATTGCCAAGAACGGTATGAAGCGAAAAGACGTTAAGCCATTGGTCGAAACCCTGCTTTCCGTTCTTGGAGAGGCGATTGGCAAGGGCGAAACGCTCAACCTTCAGCCCATGGGCAAGCTTGTCATTAAGAAAACAAAAGATATGCCCAATGCAACAGTGACCGTCTGCCGCATTCGGCGCTCCAAATCGCTTTGATCGCTTGGTTCTTCGAAAAGTGGCCATAATCGAGGCCGCTTAGTCCGTGGGACATCCAAGGTTTTCGTACTTTCTTTAGAACCAAAAAGATCGCGTTGGGTTGCCCTCCCTTTGCGTTGGGTTGCTCTCCCTTTGCAGGGGCGTTAGCCGTTTGAAAAAACACAAAGTACGAGGCCCCAATGTCGAAATTCCCTCCTATATTCATATTGCGGCACGGCCAGACCGAATGGAATCTTGGGCATCGGTTGCAGGGATCGCTGGATTCTCCTCTGACTGCGCGTGGCAAGGAGCAAGCGGTCGTGCAGCAACGCCTTCTGGCGGTGGTGTTCGCGCGAGAAGCGGCGCAAGTTGTGGTGAGTCCCCTCGGACGAACCCGTCAAACCGCCGAGATTGCCCTGCGCGGTCATAAGCTTGTTTCCCCTCCAAGATTCGATCCACGTATTGCTGAAATTTCGGCGGGGCTCTGGGAAGGTTTGGAACGCAGCGAAATCAAGCGGCTTTGGCCAAGTTCTTGCCAAGCACCCTGTGATTTCGAGTATTATACGGGGGCGATAAACGGGGAGGGCGTTGATAAACTTCGCAAAAGGTGCACTGCGTTTCTCAACGAACTTACCACGACAACTGTTCTCATAACGCACGGAATTTGCTCAGTAATGTTGCGAGGAATCCTTTGTGGGTTGGACCATCAGGCGATGTGCAAGTTGCCACTGACTCAAGGATGTATCTTTGAAGTTCGCGATGGCGTGGAAGTAATTTTGCAAGAAGCAAAATAATCGCATTTTTGCTCTTGCATCCCCCCATGTGCCTAGGCTAATTAGCGCTTACCGGGTCGTTAGCTCAGTTGGTAGAGCGCTTCGTTTACACCGAAGATGTCGGGAGTTCGAGCCTCTCACGACCCACCATTTATCCCAAAGTACCGTATGAATTTCAAAACGCATCATCTGTTGATGCCTGTTTGACGTCGAGCTATTTCAACGGTTTTCCCTGCTGTTATGGGGCAATTAGAGCTTCGGTTTACTGAAAAAATAAGCCTGAAAATATTTGTTCACTTTCCTTGCTCTTTTCGGACGAACGCGGCTTGACGCCAGCAACCGCGCACCCTAAAAGCAGCCTCACGCTTGGGTAGTTACTCAAGAGTGCAGCACGCGGTTGTAGCTCAGCTGGTTAGAGTACCGGCCTGTCACGCCGGGGGTCGCGGGTTCGAGCCCCGTCAACCGCGCCACTGCACTTTTGGAAGACGCCCGTTGCGATGCGCGGTTGTAGCTCAGCTGGTTAGAGTACCGGCCTGTCACGCCGGGGGTCGCGGGTTCGAGCCCCGTCAACCGCGCCACTTTCCTTTTCTCAAAGTAAAATTTTCGCCGCAGGGCACATTACGCCACTTAAGCGTTCCTAGGTTCCGCAGAAGGTCGCATAGACGCGTTCATCGTCCTTTGGGGCGTCCATGAGCGTTTTATCCTCGGGCCGCTCGTATGGGGTGCTTAGTGCTGCGTGGAGGGCCGCGAAGGGCGCGAGGTCGCCTGTTACTGCAGCTTGGATCGCTTGTTCGACGCGGTGATTGCGGGGAATGACGGCTGGGTTTGCGCGGGCCATCACTGATTCTGGATCGCTCTCCGATTCAAGGCGCTCTTTCCAGCGAATCTCCCAGTTCTCAAAACCTGTGGGGTCGCTGAATAACGCGGCGCTCCCTCCATGCGACAGTGACCAGAAAAACAGCGTAAAATCAACTTCCTCGGCGGCCATGATTCCAAGCAAATCGACGAGAAGAGGGCGGTCGGAGGCTTTGGCCGCATCAAACCCAATTTTCTTGCCAAACACGGAGAGCCACGCGCGATGAAAACGCGGAACAAAGCTGTTTACGGCTTGGGTCGCTTGGGCAATGGCCTCGTCTTGTGGGCCCATAATTGCAATCAAGCTGCTTGCGAATTGTGCGAGATTCCATGCGGCAATATCGGGCTGGCTTTGATAAGCATAGCGCCCTTGCTGATCGATGGAGGAAAACACACGCGTGGGATCAAATCCGTCCATGAAGGCACAGGGGCCATAGTCGATGGTGATTCCACCCACGTGGCAATTATCGGTGTTCATCACGCCATGAATAAAGCCCAAACCCATCCATTGCGCCACAAGATCAGCTTGCGCGTTGACGGCGGCTTGCAAGAGGCCAAGCGGGCCATCTACTTCGGGATAGTGCCGCGCGATGGCAATGTCCGTCAGTAGGGTAAGCGCTTCGGTATCGTTGCGGTAGGCGAAGTATTGAAAGGTGCCGACGCGTAAGTGGCTACTGGCCACACGCGTGAGGATAGCGCCGGGGAGGGCTGTTTCGCGTTGGACGCGCTCCCCCGTCGCGACAATGGCGAGGGCCCGCGTTGTGGGGACGCCGTAGGCATGCATTGCTTCGCTCACGAGGAATTCCCGCAAGACGGGGCCAAGCCACGCGCGACCGTCGCCGTTGCGCGAATAGGGGGTGGGACCAGAGCCTTTGAGCGCGATGTCGAAACGTGCGCCTGTAGGGGTGAGGACTTCGCCCAGAAGATGCGCGCGCCCATCGCCAAGGCGTGGGACGAAGTTGCCAAATTGGTGTCCGGCATAGGCCTGCGCGATGGGCTGCGAGCCTTCGGAAATGGCATTGCCTGAGAGCATGTTGAGCAGGTTGTCGCTGTGGAACAGATCTTCGGAAAGCCCAAGTTCCAGCGCGAGTTCCTGATTGAGCGCCAAGAGTTCCGGCGCGTCAACAGGTGTCGGGGCCGCCTCCGCGAACATAGTTTTTGGAAGGCGTGCATAGGAATTATCAAATTTAAACAGTGCCATGCGCGCGCCTTTTAATGTTGTTTCGGTCTAAAGCCGCCCGATGCGCTCCGTTAAAAGAGCGAAAAACCCGTCGGCGTCAATCTCGCTCATGAAGGTAGCATTCGGCGCGCGGTCCGTCACCCCCCACCAATCGGCAACCGTCATTCCAAGCGTCAATTCGGAGGTGGTTTCGATCTCGACATTGACGAAACGGCCTTGAAATAATTCGGGTGTAATCAAGTACGCAATGACGCAGGGATCGTGGAGCGGCGCGCCGAGGGAGCCGTATTTTTCTTTGTCAAAACGCTCAAAAAAGTCTGTCCACTCGGCGACCATTTTCCCTGGAGCCGTCCCTAGCGCACGAAAGGCATCCACCCGCGCGGCGGTGGTCAAAGCTTTGTGGGTAACGTCGAGGGGCATGACAGTGATTTTTATGCCAGATTTAAAAACAATATCAGCGGCTTCTGGGTCGACGTAGATGTTGAATTCTGCGGCGGGAGTGATGTTTCCTACTTCAAAGTACGCACCGCCCATGAGGACGATTTCTTGGACACGCGCAACGATATCGGGTGCTTTTTCAAACGCCACGCCAATGTTGGTGAGGGGACCGAGCGGGCAAAGCGTAACGGTACCAGCGGGTTCCGCGCGCAGGGTTTCGATGATGAAATCCACGGCATGACCCGCAGTCAGCGCCATCGTCGGTTCAGGCATCACCGGGCCATCAAGACCGGTTTTTCCGTGCACATGCTCTGCGGTGACCAATGGGCGTTTCATTGGCGCGTCGCAGCCCGCAAAAACCTTTGTGTCGGGCTTTCCCGCCAATTCACAAACTATGCGCGCGTTCTTTTCTGTGAGCGGCAAGGGCACGTTGCCAGCGACAGCAGTTATCCCCAAAACGGTTATGTCTTCAGGGCTTCCGAGCGCCAAAAGGATGGCGACGGCGTCGTCTTGGCCGGGGTCGGTATCGATGATGATTTTGCGGGGCGTTTTATGTGCATTCATTAACTTGGCTTCCTATCGTGAAGTCGAAGATTGCGCAGACAAACACGGATTTGCAAGTAAAGACTTGGCTATAAATGCAAACACCCCCGCACAATTGGCAGGGGTGTTTTCGTTTGGTCAGACCGAATATTAACCGTCAAAATCTACTGTTTCCGCAAGGCGAATGGCCTGTGCGCGCAACTGTGCGATTTCCATCAAGTTGGTCTCGTCTGCGGTGAATTCACCCCAGCTTGCAACAACAGGATCGACGCTTGTTCCCGGTGCTATTGGGTATTCAAAATTCTTCGCAGCGTAGATTTCTTGAGCTTTGGAGGACGCCAAGAATTCCATGAATTTCACGGCATTGTCCCTGTTTGGTGCATATTTCGTCATCGCGACACCAGAGATGTTGACGTGTGTGCCAGAGCCTTCAAACGTTGGGAAAACGATATCAACTGAGTCGGCCCATGCCTTTTGTTCCTCGTCGGCCAACATTTGGCCCATGTAATAAGTGTTGCCGATCGCGATGTCGCATTCTGCGGCCCAAATCGCCTTGATCTGTGCGCGGTCGTTGCCTTGGGGTTTGCGCGCGAGGTTGGCTTTTACACCTTCAAGCCATGTGGTGACATAGGCCTCGTCATGGTGCGAAAGCATGGCTGCGATCAACGCTGTGTTATAGGCGTGCGTTCCAGAACGGGTACAGATGCGCCCCTTCCATTTCGGATCTGCGAGGTCCTCATAGGTTGTGACTTCGCCGTCAGCGACACGTTCTTTGGACGCATAGATGACGCGGGCTCGGGTGGTAAGGCCAAACCATTCATTGTTTTCACCGCGCAGGTTAGCAGGGATATTGGCGGTGAGGATTTCGCTCTCGACAGGTTGGGTGAGGCCCGCTTCGATGACCGAATTCAAACGCGCAATATCGACCGTCAAAATGACATCAGCGGGGGTGCGATTGCCTTCGGCGGTCAGTTTTTCAACCATGCCTTTTTCAAGGAAAGCGACGTTCACGTCGATGCCTGTTTCCGCGGTAAAAGCTTCTGTGAGGGGGGCGATCAGTTCTGGTTGACGATAGGAATAGACATTCACTTCGTCGGCAAGAACGGGGGAAGCGAGGGCCAAAGTGGCAAGCGTAGTGATCAGGCGCATGGTATCTCCGAGTAAAAAGGTGCGAATTGTATGAGGGCTTTTAATCTGACTAAAACACTCAGGTCAAGAGTGGAGTGGATAATACCCCACTAAAATAATCGGAATAATTGTCGCGGGTAGATTACCCTGTTGTAACTGCGCGCTTTTCTAGGCGTTTCACAGCATCCCACAACGCGTCCATTTCAGCCAGATTGGACTCGACCGGAGTTTTTCCCTGCTCCGCAAGTAGGGCTTCGATCCCCTCAAAGCGCCGTGTAAATTTGGCGTTTGCAGCACGGAGCGCGGCCTCTGGGTCGACTTTCATATGGCGGGCAACATTGGCCATGACGAAAAGCAAATCCCCGAATTCTTCTTCAACTTCGGTTTGGGTAAGCTCTGCGCGTGCCTCGGCGAGTTCGTGGGTTTCCTCAACAACCTTATCCAAAACCTGCGAAATATCGGGCCAATCAAAGCCGACCCGCGCCGCACGTTTTTGCAATTTCACAGCCCGCAGCAGGGCAGGAAGCCCAACGGCCACTCCCTCCAGAGCACCTTTTTGTTCTTTGTCGGAACGCTCGGCGGCCTTGATTTTTTCCCAATCAACTGTTTGTTGCGCTGCAGATTTGTCGCGGCTTTCGTCACCAAAAACATGCGGGTGGCGGGCGATCATTTTGTCGCTGATGTTTTGGGTGATGCTTTGGAAGGTGAAATCTCCGGCCTCGGCACCGATTTGCGCTTGAAACACGACTTGAAGGAGTAAATCGCCTAATTCGCCCTCAAGTTCCGCAATGTCACCCCGTTCAATCGCGTCGGCAACCTCATAGGCCTCTTCGATCGTATAAGGGGCGATACTGGCGTAATCCTGTTCGACATCCCAAGGGCAGCCCGTTTCGGGGTCTCTTAGACGCTCCATTATGGCCAAAAGTCGTGAAATTTCGCCATTTGACGTCAGGAGAGGTTGTTGTGCCATTGCAGCGCCCTTTTGTTTCAGAAAGACTATGGCGAGTTAGACAAACGACGGCATGGGAGTCCAGAGCAGATGGCAGTTATCAATCGGATAGGGGATCTGAGTGCGGAAATGACCACTTGGCGTCGGGCATTGCACGAGAACCCAGAGCTTGGCTTTGAATGCCACGAGACAGCTGCGTTCGTCGCTCAGAAACTTCGTGAATTTGGGGTGGATTCGATTGAGGAAGGCATCGCCAAAACGGGGATTGTTGCGATCATCAACGGCCAAAAACCTGGCCCCACAATTGGCCTGCGCGCCGATATGGATGCTCTCCCGATGCAAGAAGAAAGCGGCGTAGAATATGCGTCCAAGAATGACGGAAAAATGCACGCCTGTGGCCACGATGGACACACGACGATGTTGCTGGGCGCGGCCAAATATCTCGCGGAAACCCGCAATTTTTCGGGGCGGGTAGCATTGTTGTTCCAGCCTGCCGAAGAAGGCGGCGGCGGCGGCGAAGTGATGTGCCAAGAAGGCGTCATGGACCGCTTTGACATCCAAGAAGTCTATGCCATCCACAACGCGCCCGAAGTGCCTGTCGGCAAGTTTGAAACCTGCGTCGGGCCGAATATGGCAGCGGTTGATAGCTTTGATATTTTCATCAAAGGGACCGGCGGACATGCCGCGATGCCGCACGAAACCGCCGACCCGATTATGGCTGCTGTCGCGCTTGCGCAAGGCATCCAAAGCATTGTGAGTCGCAATCACAAAGCGACCGACGATTTGGTGGTATCTGTCACACAAATTCACGCGGGGACCGCCGACAATATTATCCCCGATACGGCCTATATCAATGGAACCGTGCGCACCTTTTCAAAGGATGTACAGGCCATGGTGATGAAACGGCTTGAGGAACTTTGTAGCGGATATTCAAGCGCTTACGGGGTGCATGCAAAGCTAGTTTATCACAAAGGTTATCCGGCCACGATCAACCACGCCGCGCAAACCGCAAAGGCCGCAGAAGTGGCACGGAGCATCGTGGGAGAGGCCAATGTGGACGAAGACGCAAGTCGGATCATGGCCGCCGAGGACTTCGCCTATATGCTCGAAGAACGCCCCGGGGCCTATCTTCATTTGGGGCAGGGTATGGGCGCGCAAGTTCACCACCCCGCCTATGTTTTCAATGATGAAATCCTACCGATTGGCGCGTCTTTCTTTGCCCGTATGGTAGAAAACTCCCAGCCTTTAACCTGACCTTCATTTAGAGAATTGACACGTAATGATTAAACTACTCATGGGATTGGTGGGGGTCTTGGCCCTTTTTTCGCTCTATGTCCGATTGGCACCTAGTCCTGCATCACTGTGGCACCGTTCGGTTCATGACATAGCGGAACCGTCTGAGAAGAGTTATCGGACCACGCTTCAGGGGATCGATTTTTTGCAACTGCATGATCTTATCCTGCAAACGGACCGCACCAAGGTTCTGGCGGGCTCTCCCGAGGAGCGGCACGTCACCTATATCACCCGTTCAGCGCTTTGGAACTTCCCAGATTATACCACAATTGAGCAATCAGGATCCGAGACGACGATTGTTGGCAGGTCAAGATTTGGGAAAAAAGATCTTGGGGTGAATCAGGCGCGTATCCAAGGATGGGTCGCGGATTTGATACAGACCGGAGGATAGGCAGCCCTCGGATTGTTCGCGCCACATTGGGTTGTTGAGCGACATCTCGCAGCGGGCGGTAAACATACGTCCATCAACCTGTAAGCAGACGGTTTGACCCAGTTCGACGCGACTTCCTGTTTTATCGGTGCAATAGCATGAAACCTCAGGCAGCGGTGGCGCAGCAACGCTTTGGTTGGCCGTTTCGGCAAGGCTTGCTGTGCCCAGCAAAGCAAAAATTAAGCTTAAACCGTTCATATGACGATCTTAGCACATTTCGCCCCCTTGACCAAATCCGGCAGATAACGCATTTCCATAGCATGATAGCAACAGACACACTCATGCAGATCCTGCAACGGTTTCAATTTCTCGAAGCTTCTATGGCGGAGGGAACGTCTGATATTGCGGTCCTGGCCAAGGAATATTCCGACCTTAAGCCCGTGGTTGATGAAATTCAGTCCTATCAACAGCTCACCAGTGATATAGCTGATGCCGAAGAGATGCTGTTGGATCCCGAGATGAAAGAGCTGGCGGATGAGGAGCTGCCCGTTTTGCGCGCCCGTCTTCCCCTCGCTGAATCCGCTTTGCAACTTACACTCCTGCCCAAGGATGAGGCCGATGCTCGTCCCGCGATGTTGGAAATCCGTCCCGGAACGGGGGGCGATGAGGCGGGGTTGTTTGCAGGCGATTTGATGCGCATGTATCAGCGCTATTGCGACAATCACGGGTGGAAATTTGAGATCATTGAATACAATGAAAGTGAGCTTGGCGGGGTCAAGGAATTGGTTGCGCGGATTTCGGGCGAAAACGTCTTTGCGCGCCTGAAATACGAAAGTGGCGTGCATCGTGTTCAGCGTGTGCCGACAACCGAAAGCGGCGGGCGGATACATACGTCGGCGGCAACCGTTGCCGTGCTTCCTGAAGCCCAAGATGTTGATATTAATATCAACACCAATGATATTCGCATCGATACCATGCGGGCTTCCGGCGCGGGTGGGCAACACGTCAACACCACCGATTCCGCCGTGCGGATCACCCATATCCCTACAGGCATCATCGTTGTGAGCGCCGAGAAATCGCAGCACCGCAACCGCGAAATCGCGATGACCGTGCTCAAAACACGGCTCTATGATTTGGAACGTCAAAAGCTGCACGACGAACGCTCTGCCAGCCGCAAAAGCATGGTGGGGTCGGGCGATCGTAGCGAACGTATCCGCACCTATAATTTCCCGCAGGGGCGCATGACCGACCACCGAATCAACCTGACCCTGTATAAACTTGATCAGGTGATGGCTGGCGATTTGGATGAAACCATTGACGCGCTTACCACCCATGCTCAGGCCGAGCTTTTGGCCGAGATGGAAAATTGATCGCTGAGAAGACGGGGGCGGTTGCCCTTTTCGAAGCAGTTCGACTTCTTAAAGGGGCGGGGGTCGCCGATCCCGCCACCGACGCGCGTATTTTACTCGCGCATGCCTTAAAAACGGAACGCGCGCGCCTCACTTTGGTGGATCAGGAGCCGATGTCCAGCGTGGCCCTCGCGGAGTATGAGACACTTATTGCGGCGCGCATGGCCCGCCAACCCGTGTCGCAAATTATCGGCCTGCGGGCCTTCTATGGGCGCGACTTTCGGGTGACGCCCGATGTCTTAGATCCGCGTCCAGATACGGAACTTGTGATTGACTTGGCCCTTGAACGCCCTTTTGAGCGGGTGCTTGATCTTGGCACCGGCAGCGGCTGCATCCTGCTCACTTTGCTGGCGGAGACCAAGGCCACGGGGCTTGCGACCGACGTGAGTGCGGCCGCGTTGGTTGTGGCGCGCGGCAACGCCGAAGCGCTCAACCTTACCAGCCGCACTGAATTCATAACGAGCGATTGGTTCGCTGACATTCCACCACAGGCTTTCAATCTAATCGTGTCCAATCCTCCCTACATCAGTGCACAGGCCATGCAAACCCTTGCACCCGAAGTGCGCGACTGGGAACCGCATGGTGCCCTTACGCCGGGGGGAGACGGACTTGGCCCGTACCAAATTCTTACCCAAAACGCGCCCAGATACCTTGTGCCAAACGGACGCCTCATCGTGGAAATCGGTTTTGATCAAGGTCTACAGGTGGCTCAAATGTTTGAACAGGCAGGCTTCACACAGGTTGCTGTTTCCAAAGACCTTTCCAACAATGACAGGGCTGTTTCGGGGGTTTGGGCGGAAAATTGACGGAAATTTCACACGTATTGTGCGAAAATCGCCTAATGATGCCTCTAAGATGAAATTTATGCTTGTTTTACGCGCGGGGTCGTGTTTACTCCTGATTAAGGTAAGGCGGCGGATGCTTAATAGGCGGTCCCCCTTGCTGATAAGCCAGAAATCGTCAGGGCCGGTATAGAAACCCCACGCAAGAGGCGCGGCATGGACCTTACGACTGCCATATAGGGCTGGATAGAAAAAAATATGAGATCTTCCAAAACACGCTCACGCGGTAAGAATAACCGTAGCCGTTTTCCATCAAACAATGGTGGAAACTTAACCAATCGGGTTTTCGATAGTTCGGGACCTGAAGGTAAGGTGCGCGGGACGCCACAGCAAATAATCGACAAATATAACCAACTGATGCGCGATGCTCAGTTGTCAAATGATCGAGTCGCTGCAGAGAATTTTGCCCAGCATTCCGAGCATTACACCCGCCTGTTGGCCGAAAATATGCGCGAAATCGAAGAGCGCCGTGAAAGCCAAGAAGCCCAAAACCGTGACCGTCAGGCGCAGCGCGACAGCGAGCGCACGGAGCGGTTCGAACGTCAAGAAACGCAGGCCGCAGGTACTTCCCCGATTGAACCGCCCGTACAATCCGCTCCGACGCCGGTTGCCAAGCCAGATACGCCGCGCCCCTTTGTTCAGCCTGATTTGGGTTCTGGCCCACAACCTGATTTGTTGGATACAAGCACTGATAATAGCGGATTGGTGGATACGCCTGAGGCCAAACCGCGCAAGGTTTCTAATCGCCCGCCGCGTAAGCCTAGGACTGAAAACCCAGTTGCCGCCCCAGTAGACGGGGCCGAGCCAGCTTCAGAAAAGCCAAAACGTGCCCCGCGCCGTCGTAAGCCAATCGAGAAAAATGTCGATGCGGGTACACCTGCTTCAGAGGCTGCTCCCCGGTCCGAGCCAACAGGCGAGTAGGTCTTTAAAATTCGTTAAAGAGAGGGCTAAAGGGAAACCTTTAGCCCTTTTTTATGCCTAGAGTTTAGGGTTTGGCTAACTCACGGGCCAAGGCACAGAATTGCTCAATGGACAATTGCTCTGCGCGTTCGGTGGGTTTGATGCCCGCTGCCATCAGACGATCCTCGATGTCGGGTGCTTGCCCTTTGAGGGCTGCGCGGAGCATTTTGCGGCGTTGATTGAAAGCCGCAGCCACAACGCGGGACAAAACTTTGGGGTCGGCCTCAAACAACGGTTTTTCGCGCATTTGTAAATGAACTACGGCAGAGTGAACCTTTGGCGCGGGCGTGAAGGCCTCGGGTGGGAGACTCATGACAATACGGCAATCACAGCGCCATTGCGCCAAAATCGCGAGTCGCCCGTAGGCTTTTCCACCCGGTTCGGCGACGATACGATTCGCCACTTCGCGCTGGAACATCAAAGTCAGGCTCTGCCAAAACGGCGGCCATACGGCGGGGGTGAGCCAGCGTACCAACAGTTCGGTTCCCACGTTATAGGGCAAGTTGGCCGCAACACGGATGGGCGGTGTCAGCATGGACAATGGGTCGATTTCCAGCGCGTCGCCGTTGATCACCTCAAGTTGCCCTGGATAGACAGCGGCAATTTCCGCGAGTGCGGGGAGGCAGCGCGCATCTTTTTCCACGGCCAGTACGCGGCGCGCGCCTTCGGCCAGCAAACCACGGGTCAACCCGCCCGGGCCGGGGCCGATTTCGAGAACATCGCATTGCGTTAGGTCCCCCGCTTGGCGGGCGATTTTGGACGTCAGATTGAGGTCGAGTAGAAAGTTTTGCCCTAGGGATTTCTTGGCGGAAAGTTGGTGGTTTTCGATCACCTGCGCGAGCGAAGGGAGGGAGTCTATTGTTGCCATTGTTCGGTCCTAATTTTGCGCACGCGCAGTCGCCATTTTATGCGCAAGTTTGAGGGCTTCGATAAGGCTTGTGGGTTCAGCAATCCCACGGCCAGCAATGTCAAAAGCGGTGCCATGATCGGGCGAGGTGCGCACGAAGGGAAGGCCCAGAGTGACGTTGACACCGCGATCAAAATCGAGCGTTTTGATCGGGATCAGGGCTTGGTCGTGGTACATACAGACCGCTACATCATAGCTCGCACGGGCGCGCGCATGGAACATGGTATCTGCGGGCAGGGGGCCGCGAAGGTCCATTCCTTCGACCTGCATTTGCGCGATCACACCGTTGATCATGTCGAGTTCTTCACGCCCCATTGCCCCGCCTTCTCCAGCATGTGGGTTGAGGCCCGCGACGGCAACTCGAGGTTTGGATATGCCGAAGTCGCCCTGCAATCCGGCGACTGTAATCCGCAAGGTTTCGCGCAGCAATTCGGGGGTGAGTTGTTTTGGAACTTCGCTCAACGCAATATGGATTGTGACGGGTACAACGCGCAACTGATCACAGGCCAGCAGCATCACTACGCGCTCCACCCCTGCCAAATCCGCTAAAAATTCCGTGTGGCCGGGAAAGGCAAATCCAGCGCCATCTTTAAGGGCTTTTTTGTGGATGGGGTTGGTGCAAACTGCGCTGGCTTGGCCGGATTGAACCAATTTAACCGCCCTTTCTATCACGTCGATCACGCCTTGGGCGTTGGCCGCAGTGGCGGTTCCGAAGTGGTTCTGCGTAGCAAAAGAATGGGGCAAAACGGGTAGGCCACCGGCCATCGCGCTTGCGGCTTCATTTGGGTGGTCAATCAAAACATGGGGCACCGACCCCACCAAGTGGCGCGGATCGGCGATGAGGAAAAACGGCACAGATCCCGACAGTTCAGACCAAGCCTTCTCGGATATTTCCATACCCACGCCCGCAGGTTCGCCACAGGTTAAAGCAATCGGTGGAATCATGGTTCGCGGATCAAAGCGGTTGCCCGCAATTCAGCTAAATACGCATCGGCATAAGATGTGACGCGCTCGTTAATCAGGCGGGTGCGAAGGGCGTTGCGAGTCTCGTCCTCAACGATTTCGGCCGTGCGCCCACAAAGCATAAGCACCACCAAAGTCTGTCCGTAGTTGCGGGTTAAATTCGCCGAGACTTCGCCTTCGTCAAGTTTCGCAAGCTCTACCGCGATGTCGCTTGGCACGTCTGACTGGGCTTGCGAGATGATCTCAAGCTGCTCCTCGGTTGAATTGGGATACAGCCCATATAGATCGTCGCAGGAATCAGCAGTGTAACGCAGACTCATTGCTTGCTTCACGACGTTCGGTGCGCGCCCGCCTGGTAAATAGAGCCGTGCGTATTCCACCGCGAGGGCCGTCGGGATTGGCGCAGCCGTTTCCTGAATTGCACGCATTTGAAAAAACAGCAATGCATTTGGAATTTCAATAGGGTCGGTGATTTCACCGGGGGCGAGTGTCAGGAGAAGAGGGCGAAATGCAGGCGGCAAATCAGCGAGGGACAGCCAGTCTAACTGGCCACCATTTGGCGCGGATTGCGAAACGGAAACGGCTGTTGCTGCTTCGGAAAAAACCTTTGTACTCGTGATCTTCTGGATTTCGGCGCTAATGACGGCCGCGCGTTCTTGGTTCTCGGGCGTGTCAGCCGGAAGGACGATTTCGCCCAACAGCACCCGCACGCCACCGGTTTGGGACGACAGAGAAAGGGCGCGGTCAACTTCCGCCTCTGAGACGCGCCCGCGTTGACCAAAGAGCGTGCCCACTACCTCGCGCCAAAGGATGCCTGAAGCGACGAAATCCCGAAACGTTTGAACGTCAATGCCCTCTTCGGCCATGGCTTGGATGAACTCTTCTGGCTCAAGCTTTGCGCGCCCAGCGAACTCAATCATGCCTTGGTTTATGGCCTCGTCCTCAACGGAAATACCGAGGCGCTCAGCGGCATCCAAATAGAGACGCTCATCAATCAAACGGTCGGTGGATTCTTGGGTGAGGTTGCCAGCGGTGCCCAACGCTTTCAAGAAGAGGGCGCGTTGTTCGAGTTCATATTGTGTGATGATGCGCTCGTTGACTCGCACCACAATGTCAAATGGACCCTGAGCCTGCGCACTAGGCACGGCGCCAAGCACGAGAAAAACGGCAAGGATCGTATGAAAGAAGTGTTTAGGTACTGTCATTGCTACTGGGCCTTGTTATTTGTCATTCTGGTCGTCACGTCGCATGATTAATTGAAACGCCTGCATTTTTGAACCGACTTCTTGGGTTTTGAGCCATCCGAGCCAAACCCAGTAAGAGCAACGGTCATGCCAACACTCGTTGAAGGGTCCACGTTATCGGAGGAAGTGAAGCGGTGCGAGAGCGAAAGGTCAATCTCAACGCATTCATTTTGATAGGTTAAGCCGAAACCCGCTTCTGTGGGGGTGACGGCGGCCAAATCATAGCGCCAATATACATCACCAGACCACGTTGAGTTGATCAGGTAGTCAGCATCAAACGTCCATTCCGAAGTGTTTGTATATCGATCAAGCGCTGGTTCCGGTGTAAGCCAAATATAGCCTGTTGAAATATTATACCGATCATCGGTGTAAGTCAGGAGGTTTTCACTACGCGTAAACGAGAAGTCGTCGTCAATCAGGGAGTGCGATGCAAAGGACAATCTGTTTAGGATATCGACTTCAAAAGACGCTAACCAATCCGATTGAAAACCGGCTAATCCCGACCCTTGGTAGAACAAATCGGGGTCTTGGGCGCGCACCACCCTCCCAACGGTTGCTCCAAAGGTTAATCCGTCTGGGCTAACGCGTTTGTAAGTTAACCCAATATTGGCCCATGTCCCCGCTTCGCGTCGATCCAATCCGGGAAAACGGTTGCCCGAGAACATGTTACCCGGGTCCAATGTGGCGTCTTGGCTGTCTTCATTTGGCGGGAAGTCGCTTTGAAGAGGGCTGTAAAACACTTGAACGATGGGTTCCAAAAGGTGCTTTGTGCCATCCTGAGATGACTTCATGAGCGGCCAGCGCAATTCGGCCCCAAGGGTGCCATAAGTTAGGAACTCGGACGGCGGATATGTCGTATCTTGCTCAATACCATACAGTTCGGCCCCCACATCCGCCCCCGCGGAAAAGAGCATGCCGTTGCCAACGAGCGCTGTCTTTTTCCAACTTAGAAAGGCCGCGCCGCGTTGCACGTCCCGTCCGACAATGTTTTCGTCGGATTGGCGCTGTGCGGCATGAAAGGAGGCAGAAAACGTTGCCGATCCACCAACGCCGACAGGAAAGAAACGTCGCTCATAGACCGAGTCAAAGGCGAGGTTGGGCAAGGTGGCATTGTCGTCGCCTTCGCGCAGGGATTCCGCATTGGAAAGCGCGGTGCTAATATACTCATATCGTTTCGCCCGCGACAAATCGATGGTGCTGTTGAGCAAATCTTGGTCCGAGAAATCATAGGTCAAAAGATAGTCATGATCCGAAACGATTTCGGCGCGAATTTTCAAGATAAAGTCCTGTGCCACAGCGAGTTCACCACCGCCAAAGAGATACCCGCGCGTGATGTCGGGCATGATGTCGTCCTTCGAAATCGCACCCTCAAATTCAAGCAATCCGTTCTGGAAGGCTTGGCGGTAACGATACTCCATCGTATTGGTATTATTGGTAACAAGAGGGGCGAGGGTGAGGTCTTTTGAGGTGCCAAAGGGCAGAAAATACGGAATCCGCACACCTTGGCCCAACTGGGAATTCGACACGAGGGACGGGATGAGAAAACCACGTGTGCGTTCGAGCGATGGGCCGGGAAGGCGCATGTATGGCAAGTAAAAAATAGGCACCCCCATGACCCGTAGTTGCGCTTTTTCGAAATAGAGTTGTTTTTCCAATTGGTCGTGTACGATGCTTTCGGCCCGTATTTCCCAAAGCGGTGTCGGGTTGCTCGCACAGACCTCACAGGAGGACGCAACCGTTTTGTAAAGGCGGGTATAGCGGCCGTCGACGCGTTGAATTTGGTTCGCGGCCATTTGCAATTGCTGGTTTAGAACAAGACGCGCGCCGACAAGAAGACCCTCTTGAAGGTCGCGATCCAACGCACCACTATCCGCCAAGATCAGAGTTTCCGTGCCCCTTGTTAGGCTCATGGGCCCCTCGATCAGCAGCGTTTCTTGTTTGGATTGATAGGTGATTTTGTGCGCCTTCAAATGCGCTCCGTCAAAGAAAACCTCGACGTTCCCCGTTGCGACCAAATCGCCGTCACTGTTCACTGAAATTGCATCGGCCACCAGACTTGCAGGACCATTCTGTCCCTGTTGGGTCGTGGTTTGCGCATGGGCAAACGTGGTGGGGATTGCAAACGCCACAAGTACCGCGCTAGCCAAAATGCGTGTCACAGGACGGATTTCGAACATTACCCGTCCTCCATATGTAACAAAAGGGCCATCGCGATAAAGATCGACACGATCGGCGGTGACCACGTGGCAAGGGCAATCGGCAATTGTCCGTTTTCTCCAAAAATTTGAAGGAAATCCCGAAGGAAGAAAAGGCTAAAGGCGAGGAGAATCGCGGCTAAAATCATCACCCCAGTACGGCCAAAACGCGTGTGGCGCATCGTGAAACCCGCGCCAATCATCACCATAGCCACAAACATCAACGGCATTGCCAACTCGCGATACAGCCAAGCCTTGTGTTTAAGGGCAGAGAAACCGGCGCGTTCCAGCTGATCGATATAATTTGGTAAATCCCAAATCGAGATCGCATTGGGCGTTCCAAAACTGTCGCGAATTTTGTCAACAGTCAGGTCGCTTTCAAGGGCAAAATCTTCCAACAGAATGGCATCGCGCTCTGGGTTTGTACTGCCTTCAAGGGGCCATCTTTTGACCCCGCTCAATGCCCAGTATCCGTCCTCAAGCACCGCTGTTGCGGCCTCAATGCGCGTCAACGGGTCGCCTTCCTGACTGAAGATAAGGAACGTCACTTGCTGCAATTCGGTGCCGTCAAGATTGGCTCCTGCGGCGCGAATTACCGTTTGGTTTTCGCTGTCCACCTGCCGAAGCCAAAGGCCCTCCGCGCTGATCGACATAACAGAGGATTGGTCCGTCGTGAATTGGCGCGACACATATTCATATTGCTTTTTTGTGGCGGCCACGATGGGATTGAAAACCGCAACTGTGATGACCCCAAACAGAAACGCGACGATCACCGGCGAGATCAAACTTTTGATCGCACTTCGACCAGAGGCGCGAATGACAACCAATTCGCTACTACGTGCAAGCCCCAGAAACAGCGCAAGGGTCGCGAGCACAACAACAAGTGGCAAAATAGCATACATCGAACTCGGGGTATTGAGCGCCGCAAGGGTAATCAGATCGGAAAATCCAAGATCGACATTGCCAAATTTGCGAATTTGTTCAGCAATGTCGAGCAGAAAGGCAATGCCCAAAAAGACGGAAAAGACACCAAAAATGGCTTTCAAATACTTGCGTGCCAAATAGAAATAGAGAGTCATCGCGCCCACCTCCGCAATTGGGCAAGGACTTGCGGATTGGCGGCAAACCAAAGCAGGGTACCGGACATTCCGACACCAACAAGCGCTGGAAGATAGGCTGCCCACCAAAAGTTTGCGGCACGTAAACTCATGTCGAGGGCTGCCGAGTCGACAGCCTTCACAACAATCAACAGCACAAAGGCAAATCCAATCTGCGGCCAGAGTCCGAAGCGGCTAAACCCACCCAAAAGAAGGCAGGAAAACCCGATAAGTGCGCTCACCAACGCCAAGAGAGGTTGGGAAAGCCTTTGATGCGCGGCAGACAGCATACGGGCTTCATTGACCTTCGTTTCCGCGAGGAGGGCAGGTGTCGGATGTAACAACTCCCAAGTGGATAACTCGCTGATCGTTCGGTTTCTTGTCGAGGGCGCGGCGATTAGGTCATTGATATCAAAAACTAAATCCTGAAAACTTGTGGTAAACAGCCGTTGCCCCTCCGCCCGCAAACTTTGCGCAATGCCTTCAAGCATCAACAACTTTGGTCCAGAGGCGTCTTCCACCAAAAGCGCGCGTTTGGCCGTATATGTGGTTCGGACGCCCTTAGAGCGTGCATCCGATAAAAGGATCTCATTCAGGGCTCCGTCAGGTGAAATATTGCGAATATAGAGCGTAATTCCCTTGGTCGGATTTAAAAATGTCCCGTCCACCAAAAGGCGCGCGGTGATGTTTCGCGACAATTCTAACGATCGGATTCCAATCTGTTTCGTCGCCGCAGGGATAAGAACGTGGGACAGAATGCTCATCATAATCGCCACAATAAACCCGAAAACGATCACCGGACGCGCCATGCGATACGGGCTGAAACCTGCCGACTGGACAACAACCATTTCGCTCTCAGACGAAAGTCTATTCACCGCGTAAACCGTTCCAACAAAAGCAGAAAATGGCAAAACAAGGACGATGACGCGTGGCAAAGCAAGCGCGGTAAGTTCAAGGAAAACGCCAGCCGATTGACCGCTTGAGATGATTTGATCAAACAGAGATACCGCGCGATTGACCCAATAGACCAGCACGAGAACCAAGGAAAAGAAACCAAAGAGCACCATCAGTTGCGACAGGACATATCTGTCGAATCTCGCCACGTGAATCCCCTCGAAATCTTGGTTGAATTGGGTAAACTTATCGGAATATTGCGCTGGGGAAAACTGCTATCTGGTCATGTCGCCGTTTGGAGGCTACCAATATGGGGACACATTCAAAGGAGTCTCTGATGACCACACCCATTGCCCTGTATTTTGACGACATAAGTTTAGATTCGATCGCAAAACAAACTGGACGCATTGTTGTGTTTTTAGAGCCTCACGGGAGGCTTGATCGTTCATCTCGGCGGATTAACCGTATTACAAAGGGTGCACTTGGACGGTTTATCTTGAGTGATGCTTTTGAAGAAATGAAGGAAGGAATGGGGCTTGATTTGGCCTATCCGTCGGGCATGTTGGCAACTGCCATTCAGGTTATTCGCCTTTCCCGCAATCCAACAATCGAAAATGCACGCAAAGCAGGGGCCACTATCGCCAAGGGCTTAACCAAAGAAAGCACTTTGGTTTGCGCCAATACAATTGGCAAAGCCGCCGAGATATCGTTTGGGCTTGCCTTGCGGTCCTATGATTTTACACCCCATAAAACCAGCGGTGTAAAAGAACGCGGCGAAGTGCGCTTTCAAGTCGGAAAGCCTGAAGATATTGCTGCGAAGGCCGCTCCGTTTGCCGCTCTTGCAGAAGGGGTATTCTTCACCCGCGATTTGGTGAACGAGCCTTCGAATGTTCTGACAACCGATGATTTTGCAGCGCGTTTGGCGGCCATGCAAGACCTCGGTTTAGAGGTGGAAATCCTTGAGGAAGCCGAGCTTGAAAAACTTGGTATGGGCGCGCTCTTGGCCGTTGGGCAGGGCAGCGAAAGTGCTTCTAAAGTTGTTGTTATGCAGTGGAACGGTGGCGGAAAAGAAGCGCCTTTGGCCTTGGTCGGCAAGGGCGTTGTGTTCGATACGGGGGGCATTTCCATCAAGCCCGCCGCGGGCATGGAAGACATGACAATGGACATGGGCGGTGCGGGTGTTGTTGCGGGCGTTATGCGCAGCCTCGCGCTTCGTAATGCCAAAGCAAATGTCGTGGGGCTCGTTGGAATCGTTGAGAATATGCCCGACGGCAAGGCCATGCGTCCGGGCGATGTTGTGACCTCGATGAAAGGCGACACGATTGAGGTTTTGAACACGGACGCGGAAGGGCGTCTCGTTTTGTGCGACGTGATGTGGTATGCGCAGGAACGGTTTAAACCCTCAGGGATGATCGATCTGGCGACGCTGACGGGTGCAATTATCGTTGGGTTGGGCCATGACAACGCTGGCGTGTTTTCCAATAATGACAAATTCTGTGATCGCTTCCTCAAGGCGGCGCGCACTGAGAATGAAGGCGCATGGCGGATGCCCCTTGGCGCCAGCTATGACAAGCTTTTGAAATCCCCGATTGCCGACATGAAAAATATTGGTGGACGCGCGGCAGGATCGATCACGGCGGCGCAGTTCCTTCAACGGTTTGTCCAAAAGAAAACGCCATGGATACATCTCGATATCGCGGGTGTGGCTCATATTAAAACCGGCACAGATCTTGCACCGGGCGGGGCAACTGGATGGGGTGTTGTTGCCATCGACCGCCTAATTCGCGATCGTTTTGAGGACTGATGGGACAGGTCTATTTCTATCACGTCACCCAAAGTCCCATTATTGCAACGCTGACAACCCTGCTTGAAAAATCGCTTCAGGCAGGGTGGCGTGTCGCTGTGCGCGGGGTCGATGCGGGATCTCTGGCACAAATCGATGATGCTTTGTGGCGCAACCCGCGTGACGGATTTTTGCCGCACGGCCTTGCGGGTGGCCCACATGATGCCGACCAGCCGGTATTGTTGACCACTAAATCGGAGATCCTTAACGGCGCGACCTGTTTGATTTCCCTCGAAGGGGCGACGCTTTCACCCGAGGAAATTTCTGCATCCGAACGGGCCTGTGTTTTGTTTGACGGGACCGACCCCGAGTCCGTTGACCGCGCGCGCGCGCAATGGAAAACCCTGACGTCTGAGGGGGCGAAGGCGATTTATTGGTCAGAAGAAACGGGCTCTTGGGTAAAAAAGGCCGAGAGCTCCTAACGGCGCAAAATCATTCTGTCGCCAGCGATTTCAATGCTGCTCATTTGGCTCAGATAGGACATCCCCAAAAGGGATATATTGAGGTCGCCTTGATTTACATATGCGGCAATTCTGGGCGTTTTGATCCCATTAAACTCAATATCCGCCAATTGGACCCGCGCGGTTTTTACAACGCCATTTGCGGTATTTGCTGTGCCGAAAAACTGTAGGTCGTTTACATCAATTCCCAGTTTTTGGGCATCAGTTTGGCTCAAAACAATGTCAGTGGCTCCCGTATCGACAAGGAATTCGAGACGAGTATTCGAGATCGTGAGTTCGGCGTAAAAATGGCCATCGCGGTGGCGCACGAGCGTGATGATTTCACCGTCGCCGTCCTGAAAGGATGACTGCGTCGCGTGGTCGGATTTGATGTTTTCCCAGAGGCCGTAAGCGGCGACGAACCCGACGAAAATCAGGCCCCAAAGCGCGCCCTGTTGTAGAGTTTTTCCCATGGATTGGCGGTTTTGGACAAAGAACCAACTGGCAATGACAGTGCCAAGAAGAACCAAGTAGATCAATCGTCCTGTGTCGTCTCCGCTCATGAAAACCTCTTTAGTTCAATGGATTAAAGGGCAGACTGAATGAAGCCCTGTATGCCGTCTAGTATGAATTGAATGGCGAGTGCTCCCAATAGCATCCCAAGAAGACGTGTTACAACGTTGATCCCCGTTGGCCCTAAAATGCGCTCAAAAGGGCTTGCTGCAAAGAAGAGCGCAAGGGCACACAGCAGCACCGCAAACATGGTGAGCAAAATTCCGATCAAGCCGATTGTGCCCTCGGAATGGCCGACAAGCAGGATCATAGTCGCGATGGACCCAGGCCCTGCAATCAGAGGGGTTGCGAGGGGGAAAACCGAGGGGTCGTCGAAATCTTCCTCGCTTGTCGCTTCGGCGGCTTGGTCGCCACGGCGTTTTGAGCGGCGATCAAACAGCATATCAAGCGCAGTTAGGAACAAAAGAGCGCCGCCCGCTATGCGGAAAGCGTCCATTGAAATGCCGATAAATCCCAGAACGGTTTCGCCGAGAAGTCCAAACAGAGTGAGCAAAACGGCCGCGGTTGCCACGGAACGCACCGCTATTGCGCGGCGGCGATGTTGGGACATCCCTTGGGTCATCGCCACAAAAAGCGGCATCAATCCAATCGGATCAATGATCACGAAAAGGGTCGCGAATGCCGGAATTAAGATCGTAAAATCCAAACTTAACCTTCTGCTTTTTCAAGCCTCTCTAGCGATTTCATCCACATGGCTTCGGCACGATCCGTCGCGTCACGTACTTCGCCGTATTTCTTTTGCCAAACCTCGGCTTCACCCGATTTACCTTCTTCATAGATAGACGGATCGGCAAGTTTCTTGGCAAGACGATCACCCATATCGTTGAGTTTTGCGACTCTTTGTTCACAAACTTTCACGTCGGCGCGCAGCGCTTTCATCTGATCCCCAGTTGGACGTTTGCTCTTGGCGGCAACTTTTGGGCTGCGTGCCTTTTTGGGGGCATCGCTCGTGAGTAGCAACTTGCGATAGGCTTCCAGATCGTCCTCGAACGGATGCACGGTGCCATCTTTTACAAGCCACAACCGATCCGCGACCAGCGAGAGGAGGTGCATGTCGTGCGACACCAAAATAACGGCCCCTGTATAGGCGGTGAGCGCCTCAACGAGCGCTTCGCGGCTTTCGATATCAAGGTGGTTGGTGGGCTCATCGAGGATGAGGAGATGCGGTGCGTCGATTGTTGCCAAGAGGAGCGAAAGCCGCGCTTTTTGGCCGCCAGAAAGCCGACCTACAAGGGTGTCGGCCTGATCTGCCCCAAGGCCGAAGCCTGCGAGCCGCGCACGGTGACGGGCGGGCAATTCTTTGGGGCGCACCCGACGCAAGTGGTCGAGCGGATTTTCATCCACATGGAGTTCGTCGACTTGGTGCTGGGCAAAATATCCGATCCGCAGCTTATTGTGCGAATTCATCCGACCACTCATGGTTTCCAAACGGCCTGAAAGCAGTTTCGACAGGGTCGATTTCCCTTCGCCGTTTTTCCCAAGCAGCGCGATGCGGTCGTCTTGGTCAATCCGCAGGTCGAGGCCTTTCAGGATCACCTTGTCGCCATAGCCCACGCTTGCGCTTTCCATATTAATAATCGGTGGTGACAACTCTTCTGGCTCAGGAAACGAGAACCGTTTGAGCGCGGATTCGCTCGGTGTGCTGATTGGCGTCATTTTTGCGAGCATTTTTACGCGGCTTTGGGCCTGAGTCGCTTTAGAAGCTTTCGCCTTAAAGCGGTCAACAAAGCTCTGAAGGTGGGCGCGGCGGGCGTCTTGCTTCTTAGATTCGGAGGCCGCAGCGGCCAATTTCGCGGCGCGTTGTTCGGCGAATTTGTCGTATGGCACCTGATAGAATGTCAGTTTCTTGTCTTCAAGATGCAGGATCGAACCAACCGCCCGATTGAGCAACCCACGGTCGTGCGACACGATCAAAACGGTATGCGGATATTTGCCCAAATAGTTCTCAAGCCACAAAGCGCCCTCAAGATCGAGGTAGTTTGTCGGCTCATCGAGGAGCAATAAATCGGGTTTTGAAAACAGCACAGCCGCAAGAGCGACCCGCATGCGCCAACCGCCCGAGAAATCCGAACAGGGGCGTTTCTGGGCCTCGGAATCAAAGCCAAGACCCTTAAGAATCTGGGCTGCGCGGGCTTCGGCACTCCATGCGTCAATGTCGGTTAGACGGGTCTGCACTTCGGCAATCCGGTGGGGGTCGGTGGCGGTATCGGCTTCCGCCATCAAGGAGGCGCGTTCCGTATCGGCGGCCAAAACTGTATCAATCAAGGACACTTCGTTTGACGGCACTTCCTGTGAAATGCCGCCCATGCGCGCGCCTTTGGGCATCGTGATGGAACCGGTTTCCAACACCAATTCGCCCCAGATGAGGCGGAAAAGAGTCGTCTTCCCCGTGCCATTACGACCGACGATGCCAACTTTGTGGCCATCAGGAATCGTAACAGATGTGTTCTGCAGGAGCGGGCGGCCATTGACCGAATAAGATATATCAGAAATTTTCAACATGGGCGGGGTTTGCCCCATTGTGAGGGCGCGGTCAATCGCCGCTTTTCAACCGAGCAAGGGCATGCTAGCAGAGCGGCGATATTTTCGCGGGCTTTTGCCTGATTGTCCAACCCGATAGGAGCCCATCATGGCTGTTCAACGCACTTTCTCGATCATCAAACCAGACGCTACAAAACGCAACCTTACAGGCGCAATTGCAGCAAAATTCGAAGAAGCTGGCCTGCGCATCGTTGCATCCAAGCGCATTCAAATGACACTTGCTCAAGCAGAAACATTCTATGGCGTACACTCCGAGCGTCCTTTCTTTGGCGAACTTTGTGAATTCATGATCTCCGAGCCAATTGTTGTTCAAGTTCTTGAAGGCGAAGACGCAATCGCGAAAAACCGCGAAGTTATGGGCGCAACTAACCCAGCAGACGCAGCAGCCGGCACAATTCGCAAAGAATTCGCACTTTCAATCGGCGAAAACTCGGTTCACGGTTCCGACGCTCCAGAAACAGCAGCAGAAGAAATCGCGTTCTTCTTCTCTGGCCTTGAATTGGTTGGCTAAGCCTTTTTAGGTTTACCAAAGGAAAGCCCGCGCCTTAACTGGTGCGGGCTTTTTGCTTTTTGGGGAACAGGGGCAGAAACGCTGGATTAACCTTTGGCGAAGTCTGATTAAGCGCTGAGGTGAAACGATATTCAGTGCAAACGTCCGATTTAGCCACGGCGGTTGATTGAGGCCTAGATCAACAAGCTGATTGCGCTTGAAAATGCGCGGGCGTCTATTTCTTTGCGCGGACCCCGATTTCGTCGAGAATTTTTTCGATCCCGGCCAATGGCGCGGCCTGTGTGCTATCTTTTATCTGATCGAACCGCACCCTAAGCGCTTCTTTCTCGGCACCTTTACAGTCGTTCCACGGGCGGCCCTGAAGACCCATCACCAGAGCGTAATAGCCAATGAAATGCGGACGCGTGCCTGCCGTGACGAGTTTGCGATAGGTCGCATCCGGTCCAAGCTCGCGTACCTGCTCGGCGGAGTGAATTCCGGCGCGCGCAAAAAGGTCGACCGAGGCTGGCCCAATATTGCGAATGACTGAAACGGGTTCGTTCTGTGACACTTAAATGTTCCGTTAATCGTTGGTGACTGGGAGCGACACTGCCTCAGGGTTTGCGTCTGGTGCCATGTCGCGGATGGTTTGCCAAACGGTTGTGAAAAGCCCCGCCAAAACCGGCCCCAAGACAAGGCCAACCGCGCCAAATACCACCAGCCCGCCCAAAGTTCCGATCAAAATCTGAATGTTGTGGATTTGCGCGTCCCGCCCAACAAGGATCGGACGCAGGAAATTATCAATCGTCCCGACAACAAGGACCGCCCATAGTCCGAGCGCAATGGCTGGACCCGTTTCCCCCTCAACACCCAAATATATCGCCCCCGTGAGCACAACTGCGGTCGGGCCGAGCGCAGGAATGATGGAGACAATTGCCATCACAACGGCCCAGAAAACGGGCGCACTAATTCCGGCAACCCAGAAGCCTAGGCCACCGAGGGCCCCTTGGGCGATGCCAATTAAAAGCGTGCCTTTCAGGGTTGCGCGGCTGACGGAAATAATTCGTTCGTTGAGCGCAGCTTGGAGGGGGAGGGGGAGGGTTGAATACGCCAAAACCTGCGAAATAATGGAGGTTTTCATTTGGAGGAAATAAAACATGGAGTAAATAAACACAAAAAGGTGCAGGAAAAAGAAGGCGGTTCCTTTTGTAAGCGCTCCTAAAACGCTGGCGAAATACGTTGCGAAAGTTACAACCAATTCCTGAATTTTCGCGCGAATTTGGGGCAAAGCATCTTCAAGGTCGCTTTGAAAGGGAACCCAGTCGGGAATCTCAAAATGCGGCGGATTCTTTGCAATGGTTTGATAGAGACCCACAGCCCCCGTCGTGAGAGACGAGGCTTGCTCGGCTGCCATAAACGCGACGCCGATCAGCGGGGTAATAATAGACGCGAGTAATACGAGCAGTGTCACGACGGTCGCGGGGCCGCGCCGATTTCCCAGATGTCTCAGCACGAAATTATACAAAGGTTCCGACATCTCGGCGACAATTGCTGCCATGATGAGAGAGACCAAAAACGGACGTGCGACGTCCAAGTAAAGAAATGTAACGATAACCGTCAAAACAACGACAGGTATCCATTGTTGCGCGCTGGATTGGGTGAAACGAATGTTGCTTGGGCGGTCAGTGTCCAATCGTCTTCCCCTTTTTTGCGACGCGTAAAGAATCCATTCTCCGAAATAATCCTATACTTTAGAGGGGGCGATGTTAAACTCTTTTGTGCACGGGGGATTGAATGAAATTTATTTAACGATTGTAATTGGCTGGGGGGCTTTGTTGCGGAAAAACGCGTGCAGTTTTTCGCGCAATTATGGCTAACAGGATGGCTGCGGAACCAAGAAAATGAACAGGAGCACAAGCTATGGCGACGAAAGCGGAACTCGAGGCGGAGCTGGCTCAACTTCGAAAGGCGTTAAGCGAAATCAAGAACGTGACCTCGCAAGAGGACGTTCAAACGGACACTGCAGCAGCCCAAGCCGACTCGTCTGGGCTGTTTGAAGAGGGCGAGTTTGCGGGGCTGGTCCATCAAGCATTGGAAGACCTCGAAACACTGCCGCACCGCAAGCCAGTCCTGACAGCGTTGGGAATATTTTTCGTTGGCTATCTGTTCGGACGTTCTGGGCATAGGGGGTAGTTATGAGCCGTATTAGCAGGAATATAACAATCATTTTACGTGCTGAGCGCCTGATGGCGCAACGGCGCATGGCGGTTTTGCGGCGTCAAACCGTGATGATGGTGATGGCAGGGATTGCCGCGGGTCTTGGCATAGTCATGCTAAATGGCGCCGCGTATTTTGAACTAGCGACCCAAGTGTCAAAGCCGATGGCGGCCTTGATCGTGGCGTTTGCCAACTTCCTCGTGGCGGGTCTCTTTGTGTCCATTGCCAATCACCAAAACGCAGATGCCGACGTCGCAAGCGTTGCCGAAGTGCGGGATTTGGCTCTTGAAGATTTGGAAGCAGAAATTCAAGATGCGACCCAAGAAGCAAAACTCCTCGCTCAAAGTGTGCGCTCTATGGCGCGCGATCCATTTGCGATGTTTGCACCGGGTTTACTCAATGGCGTTGTTGCAGCCTTGTTAAAGGCGTTGAAAAAATAGGGTCCTAATCTGTGGCTTCTAGGAGCCAAAGTTTAGCAGTAAAGGAATTAACAAATGAAACATTTAACACTCAAAGCTGCGATTTTAGGGTCCGTTTTGTTTTTACCGAGCGTTGCAGGCGCTCAGACCAGCGCCACGGAGGCGGCAGAAACGACCGCGGTCGCGGCCACAGAAGAAGCGCTCTTAACCGCTGAAGAGCTACAAACACTCGTTGGCCCCGTCGCGCTGTATCCAGACACGTTGTTGATCCAAATATTGGTTGCGGCGACGTTCCCGCTTGATGTGATGAAGGCGGATCGGCTGATTAAAGACAACGAAGGTGTCGAACCTGAAGCGTTGAAGGAAACCATTGATGCGCAAGGCTGGGACGAAAGCGTTGCTGTTTTGGCTGCGGCCTTCCCAGATGTTTTGGCCGATATGGCCGAGCATGTCGATTGGACGGATACCATAGGCACAGCAATGCTGGCCCAAAGTGACGACGTTATGGTCGCCGTCCAAAACCGGCGCGAAGTGGCGAATGCCAGCGGTGTTTTGGTGTCAGGGGACGAGCAAACAGTTGAGGTTACGAAGGGGGCGAGCGGCGAGGAAGCCATCGTCATTCAACCCACCGACCCCGAAATTGTCTATGTGCCTCAATATGATTCAAATGTTGTTTATGTGCAGGAAAGTAACAGCACAAACGACGTCCTGACCGCAGGTTTGATCGGATTCGGTTCATATTTAGTGTTGGATGCAATTTTCGACAATAACGACCCTTGGAACGATTACTGGGGATGTCGCAACTGTGGTGGTTGGGGCGGTGGGCCGATTTATCGAAATCCGAATATTGATATCGGCGTTGATGGAAATGTGAATATTGGCAACAAAATTGGGAATAATAACGGTAACAACCTTGGCAAAAATAATGGGGATAGAAGCCGTGCGGGCAATTTTGGCGGTTGGCAGCCCGACGAGCGCCGCAAAAAAGATGCTCAGAAGAAGATAACTAATAAACGCGGCCCGAATGGCGCCACAACCTTGCCTGCGAAAACGCCCAATCGGGGCGACGACATGCGGGCCAACCTCGCGAAGTCGACGGGAACAAAAGACATTTCAAGAGTTCAGAAGCCCCGTGATGCCGTTGCCAAGTCCAAACGGCCGGCTGGAGCAGCTAAGGTCGGAACCGCAAATAAAAAGGCTGCGGTAAACCGGACGGGGGCACCTCCCACGAGAGACGGTGCCAAGGCAAAAGCTGGTGGCGCAAACAAGGCAAAGGCAACGAAGAAAAAGGCGGCGATACAAAAGCCAAAGGCAGCAAAAAAGCCAAGAGCCAAACCCGCAGCAAAGAAAAACACAGCCATGAAAAAACGGCCGTCCTCTCACAGTGCTAAATCAGGTAAGGCTCGTGGTAAGGCTGCTAGTGGCGGAAGAAGGAGATAAGAGCATGAAACACAATCTTAAAATGAGCATCTCAGGTTTCGCGTTTTTGGCGTCAACTCTTCCGACTTTTGCCGCAGACGGACCTGCAACCTATGCCACTCCGCAAGATGCGCTCGAGGCATTTGTCGCCGCTCTCGGGAACCGCGAAGCTGTGCTTGAGGTTTTTGGCACCGATGCGACGGATGTCTTAGTGTCTGGTGATGCCCAAGAAGATGCTGAAAACCGCGCCGAAATCGAAGCGCTGATTCAAGAAGGGTACCGCTTCCAACTTGACGAAGAAAACCGTGTAACGTTGCTTTTGGGAGCCGAGGCTTGGCCGTTTCCAATCCCATTGGCCAAAACGGATACGGCGTGGGCTTTTGATATTGAGGCGGGGCGTGACGAAGTGTTTTACCGCAGCATTGGCCTGAATGAACTTGAAACGATCGATATGATTGAAGCGTATGTCGAGCTTCAGTTGGCCTATCGCCTTGTTGATCACGACGCGGACGGGGTGTTGGAATTTGCCGCCTCTATTCTCTCAAGCGACGGCGCGCGGGACGGGTTGGTTTGGGCTGATGAAGACAGCCCGCTTGGCGAACGCATCGCATTGGCATCGTTAGATGGCTTTTCGGATGGCGAAACTGATCAAGAAGCCGAGCCATTCGGCGGCTACTATTATCGTGTGCTTCAGGGGCAGGGCGCGTCCGCTCCGGGAGGCGCGCTTGACTATATCGTCGGTGGCAACATGATCGCGGGCCACGCGCTTTTAGCGGTCCCTGCGACCTATAATGAAACCGGTGTTCACAGCTTCATCGTCTCGGAAAACGGGCGCGTCTTTGCGGCGGATTTGGGGGAAAACAGCCTTGATGTCGCCCTTGAAATTCTGACGTATAATCCGGACACCGCCTGGAGCCCTGTGGAATAATCTGTCTAAAAGCCTCAAGGCTTCTATAATCTTGTGGCTGCTTTAGAGACAAAAACTTCAGGAGCCGCCACAAAATAGCGTGGGGCTCCTTTACAAATTTACGACAGGTACGGAGACGTGCCTAAAAATTGTTTCTTACACTTCGTGGGGAAATAAAATTGAACTCATGGGGTAGGGTACGCATGAAACTCACAGGCCAATCGTTTTTCCAAGCAATCACTTTTGGGGCCGCACTTTTTGCGTCATCACAGGTCAGTGTTGCCCAAGAAGCGCCCTCCGGGCCGATGGTTTCGATTGCCGTAGCGCATACCGAGGGGTTAGTTTTGGAAGCTACCTTTATCGGGCGTGGCAAAGCGATTGATAAGGTTGATATTGTCGCGCGCGTTAGTGGATTTCTGCAGGATTTCTTGGTTAAAAACGGCGCAGATGTCAAAAAAGGTGAAGTCCTGTTTAAGATTGAACCTGGAACTTATGCTGCCAACCTTGCCGCGCGCAAGGCGGATAAGGCTTCTGCCGTTGCCCAACTTAAACTGGCGCAAATCGAACTTGATCGAAAGTCGGAATTGTTGCGGCGTGAGTCTGGCACCGTCGCGGATCGTGATATCGCGCAGGCAAATTTTCAGGTCGCCGAAGCCAATATCGAAATTGCGGATGCGACGATTCAGTTGGCAGAACTTGACCTAAGTTATACCAGTGTCGCCGCGCCTTTTGATGGGCGGATTGGCCGCGCGAACCCAAGTGTGGGCGAATTGGTTGGCCCGACGACGGCGCCCTTGGTCACCCTCATTCGCACCGCACCAATTTACGTCGAGTTCTCGCTCACCGAAAAGCAGTTGGTGAACTTTTTGCAGGTTCATGACGCTTCGCTTGAAAACCTTGCCAATGGCTCAAAAGCGCTGGATGTATTTGTTTCCCTGCCAAATGGGACGCAGCTTGAGGAGGTTGGCCACATCGTTTTTGCCGACAATCGGATTGATCCCGAAACCGGAACGGTGAGTTTGGATGTCGAATTTCCCAATGATAATGGCCTGATTTTTGATGGATCTTTTGTGAGTTTACGTATCGAAGATAACGCGCCAACCGATGCACTCCTTATCCCCCAAGCCGCCGTTCAGCGCGATCAGCGCGGCGATTTCGTCTTGGTGGTTGGGGCCGAGCAAACCGTCGAGCAACGTTACGTGACTTTAGGTCGTCAAGACGGGGTTTCGGTTGTCGTCGACGACGGTCTTGTCGAAGGTGAAGCCGTCATTATCGAGGGCCTACAGCGCGTGCGCCCAGGGGTTGAAGTCAATGCCATACTCGCGGGCAGTGCAACCTCCGCAGAAGGGAACTAAAGCGTGTTTTCTTCTATTTTCGTCGCACGCCCCAAAATGGCGATCGTTATTTCCTTGGTGTTAACCATCATGGGCGTCATCGGGTATTTCGCCCTTCCGGTTGAACAATACCCCTCCATTACCCCGCCCGTCGTCAAGGTGAGCGCCAATTATACAGGCGCAAACGCGGAGACCGTCGAAAGCACGGTTGCTGCGGTTATTGAGGCCCAAGTGAACGGCGTGGATGACATGATTTATATGTCCTCCGACAGTACGGACACAGGCTCGTATTCGCTCTCGGTCACATTCAAAGTTGGAACCGATCCCGATCTTGCTGCCGTCAATGTGCAAAATCGTGTTGCACAAGCGATGTCCTCTTTGCCCGCTGAAGTTACAAATTCGGGGGTGGTCACGCAGAAAGCCTCGACCAATATGTTGCTTTTGGTGACACTTCTGTCGCCCAATGGGACCTACGACGAGGTGTTCCTGTCGAACTATGCGGCGATCAACCTTCGGGACGCGTTGGCGCGGGTGAGTGGGGTGGGCGAAGCCACCATCATGACCAATTTCGAGTATGCGATGCGCATGTGGATGGACCCAAATCGCATGGCCAGCCTTGGCATTGCGCCCAGCGATCTCATTGCGGCAATTCGTGAGCAGAACCTCGAAGTATCCGCCGGTCAAATCGGATCAAGCCCTGTCCCAACGGGCCAACAATTCCAATATACCATCGTGTCCAGAGGGCGCCTCACGACGGTTCAAGAGTTTGAAAACATTGTTCTGCGCACGGGCGAGGCGGGCAGTATTGTCTTGATGAAAGACGTGGCGCGCGTGGAATTAGGCGCGGGATATTACAGCGCATCGGGCCTGTATTCGGGCCAAGCCTCAACCGTTTTGGCAATTTACCAAGCGCCAGGAGCCAATTCGCTGAAGGTTGCGGAGGGGGTTTCGCTGGAGCTTGAGCGGCTTGCTCAAGCGTTTCCCGACGATATCGTCTATGACGTTCCCTTTGATTCTACACGATTTGTACAGCAATCTTTGGATGACGTTTTAACGACACTGATGCAAACATTCGTCATTGTTATGGCTGTTGTGTTCTTCTTTTTGGGCAGTGCGCGCGCGACACTTATTCCGGCGATTGCGATCCCTGTTTCCTTGATTGGCGCCTTTGCGTTTATGCTCATGTTTGGCATGTCGCTCAATACAATCTCGCTTTTCGCTTTGGTGCTCGCCATCGGGATTGTGGTTGATGACGCAATCATCGTGGTTGAAGCCGTTGAATCCATTATGGAAAAAGAGGGCCTGAGTGCCCCCGACGCCACACGCAAGGCCATGGGGCAAATCACGGGGCCTATTATTGCGACGACCCTCGTTTTGCTCGCGGTTTTCGTGCCCGTGACGTTTATGCCGGGCATTACGGGGCGCCTCTATTCACAGTTCGCGACGACGATTTCCGTGGCCGTGGTGATCTCCTCGATCAACGCGCTCACACTTTCGCCCGCTTTGTGTTCGATCATTTTGAAAAAACGCGGCGGCCCTTCAAAAGGCGTTCTTGCCCTTTTTGACAAGGGCATCGGGTTTGTACGCGGCGGATATGTGGGCATCGTAAGCCGCCTTGTGCGTGTTCCGTTGATCGGCCTCGCAATCGTTGCGGCGGTTATTTTTGGCTCCGGTGGTTTGCTCAAATCCCTTCCTGCAGGGTTCCTTCCCATCGAAGACAACGGCTATTTGTTTGTTGATATCCAACTTCCGGACGCAGCATCGCTTGAGCGCACAGAAGCCGTTACGGAACGTTTCGACGCGAAAATACGGGAAATCCCCGGAGTTTCGTCAACAGTAAACGTGAACGGATTCAGCCTGTTGAATGGCGGTGGATCGAATGGCGCGATGATTGTGACCAATTTGGAGTCGTGGAATGACCGCACGACAGAAGCCCTCAGCGCGAACGGCGTTTTGAGCGAAATTCAAGCCCTCGCCAGTCAGGAAATTGGCGCTAGTATTATTGCGTTCAATCCGCCAGCGATTTCTGGTCTTGGCATGAGTGCAGGTGTCGAAATGAAGGTGCAGCAAACGGGGGGCGGGACGACCCAAGAACTATCTGCGGCCCTTGGCTCCCTCGTTTATGCCGCCAATCAACGTCCCGAAATTGCACAGGCCTATACGACCTTCCGTGCCAATGTTCCGAAGGTCTATGTGGATTTGGACCGTGAAAAGGCCAAATCCCTCGGGGTTTCGGTCGCAGATGTTTTCTCCACGCTTCAGGCCTATATGGGGTCGTTTTATGTGAATGATTTCAATCTGTTCGGGCGCGTTTATCGGGTGATGATCCAAGCTGAAGGCGAATATCGCAACAAGATCGAGGATCTTGACGCTCTATATGTGCGGTCGCAAACGGGCGCGATGGTTCCGATGGGTGCGCTGATTACCATATCTAATGAGCTCGGCCCTGTGGCGCTCAATCGCTATAATATGTTCCGCTCCGCAACTGTGACCGCAATCCCCGCTGAAGGGCTTTCTACGGGCGATGCGATCCGCGTGCTGCAAGAAGAGGCGGTGAATGCGCTGCCACCGGGGTATTCCCACGAGTGGACGGGTATTGCGCAACAACAGCTCGACGCGGGTGGTTTGGTCGTTGTTATTTTGATCTTGGCGATTGTCTTTGGCTATCTGTTTCTCGTTGCACAATATGAGAGTTGGAGTCTGCCGGTTGGCATCCTTCTGTCGGTGACTGTGGCACTGTTTGGGGCCTTGTTGGCGGTTCAATTCACAGGAGGGGACGTCAACCTGTATACCCAAATCGGGATGATTATGTTAATCGGACTCGCCTCCAAAAACGCGATTTTGATCGTGGAGTTCGCGATCGTGCAACGCCACAATGGCATGACCATCCGCGAAGCCGCAGTTGAGGCCACATCAAAACGGTTCCGCGCAGTTATGATGACGGCCTTGTCCTTCCTTTTGGGGGTCGTTCCGCTTGTTGTTGCCAGTGGCGCAGGAGCCGCGAGCCAGCAAGCCATCGGGATTGCAGTGTTTGGAGGGATGCTTTTGGCGACAGTTCTTGGGGTTATACTCGTGCCAGTGTTGTTTGTTGTCCTGCAAAGTCTGCGTGAGTGGTTCAAGGGGTTAACGACAAAAGGGGCCAAGCAAACGGACAGCTAAACCTTTGCCCGCTTTCAATACATCAAGAGGGCGGGCAAATATTACACTTATGCCCGCCGCTAGCCTTAAGTCGGCGTCTTGATGCGAAATGGGTATGCTTTTCGCCATTAGGGCGCTCGCGCGTACAATCTGTCGGCAAGGAAACTACCAATTTTGGCTGCTATCTCCATTGTCAATCCGGTGTATGCATCCCATTCAGCATCGAGGCTCGGTGGTGCATTTGGGAACAACACACCGCCTTCGCGTCCTAAATAATCCCGTGCAACTTTGGCGTTTGAGGTCGCGACATCCTAATATAATTTCAATCTTTCCGCGGGGCAAAATACTTTCCCACCTAGAAAGGTCAGTTTTTTTTCCGAAAATTGTCCCAGAAAAATGAAATAGAGGGTGAATTTGGACCGATACGTCGCTTGGTTGGCATCGCGCTAAGAAAGGCTTCCGTTGTGGTCGCCAAAGAGTACCTAATCATCGCTAAAGTTAATTCCAATTTCGTCAAAAGACATTTTCACAACGGTTAGGTGCCCGTTGCCTATGTCAAAAAACGCAATCAAAATATTGTCCGCTTCAAACACACGCGCCCATTGCGAAAGTTTATCATTGTAATCGGACCAACTTTGACGCGCTTTTAAGTATTCTGTGCGGTCAATAACTTCGCCGCCGTTTTTCTTGTTTTCTTTAAGTGCTGCATCTATCAAATGGTCCTGTCTGCGTAGGAAAATTGTTGGAAACACGTCGAAGCCTGAAAAGGGCTCCGCATTTTCTCATGGAGAGTGGCGAAAGAGGTTTCCGAGCAGTTGATGCGCTTCGTACCAAGAAACCTTCAATGGTTGTCGGTGCTGTTTTGGGCAGCCCTCCGTGTAATAATAGCTTTGGCATCCAACCTCGTCCTTGATTATTGAAACTGCGCAAACGTTGGTTCTGTTGGAACACTGGATGCTGGGGAACAGATATTTTTTCATTGAAATGATCAATTTAGTCGGTGGAAAGATTTTAGTGTGAAACCCGCCACATAAGTGCGCCAAATTTCAAGCAGTGCTCGCTGCCAGATGCTTAAGGGGGCATTTCCGTGTTTTTCCGAGGAGGACAATCTTCATGGGGAGACCCTTGGATAGAAGGTACTCGTTTTGGGAAACCACTGGTAAGATGTGAGCCATAAGTTGCTGCCAAAACGAGGGCCAAACCTGAGTGGTTAGATGATTGACGCGGGGTGACGCAAATTCGGGCTGGCTTCAGCTGGGAATTTTTCGCGCAGAGAGAGTTTATCGTATCGTGCTATTTTGTCTAATTTGCTAGTAATAGGACGATACCTCTCGTTTGGGGGCAGCTTTGGAGAATCTCTTCCCTTTGTCTAGGAAAACCACCCTCATTCTTTTGATCTTGGCCACCGCTTTTCTATGCGCGCTGCTGGTGTATTTTGTTGGTTTGAACCTTCCATCACCCGAAGAGTTGACAATTTGGCTGCGTGGTCTTGGTGCATGGGGACCGTTTGCGATTATCGGTCTGATGATACTGCACAGTTTCATCCCTTTCCCCGCCGAGATTTTGGCCATTTGCGCTGGAGCTGTCTACGGAACACTTGTTGGTAGTGCGCTGGTTTGGGCTGGGGCGATGTTAGGGGGGGTGCTGGCTTTTTATCTTTCTCGACTGCTGGGGCGGGATGTTGTCCACGCGTGGTTGTCGCCTAGCCAAGCTAACACGCTAGACCGCTGGGCGCAGGATCAGGGCACGTTCACCTTGCTCATCAGTCGCTTTATTCCGGTGATCTCCTTTAACCTTGTGAACTATGCAGCAGGCCTCACAGGTGTTCGTGTTTGGACCTTCGTTTGGACCAGTGCTGTGGGAATTCTCCCAATGACGGTGATGTCGACATATTTAGGGTCACAAATGAAAACAATGGACTGGCCAATACTTTTGATTGTTTCGACCACGGGGATTTTTGTCGTCATTCTGGGGCACAGCTTCGCAAAGTCGAGGAAATGGATTTAGCAAAGTGGAGAAAAAATGACACGTCTGCCCTTTGCGATACACCGATAAATTACCTCTACTATTGAGCGGAACTTCTGCTAAGTTCACCCCCGAAACGGCATCACGCGCCCCATAGGAAAGCTGAATGATATGAACCGACTAGAGGGAAAATCCGCCATGATCACAGGGGCGGCGCGGGGGCTGGGGCTTGGCTTTGCCAAGGCGTACCTTGCTGAAGGCGCAACCGTCGCCATTGCTGATATCAACTTGGAGGCGGCCACGCAAGCAGCGGCCAATCTTGGGCCCGCAGCCTATGCGGTCGAAATTGACGTGACCCAGCAGAGTAGCATCGATGCGGCGATTGAGGCTGTGGTCTCGCGGGCAGGGAAGCTGGATATTCTTGTGAATAACGCGGCGCTTTTTGATGCGGCGCGCACGGTGGATATCACGCGGGCGAGTTATGAAAAGCTTTATGCGGTGAATGTCGCGGGCACGTTGTTTACGATGCAAGCGGCCGCGCGCCAAATGGTCAAACAGGGGCACGGTGGCAAGATCATCAACATGGCGTCACAGGCGGGGCGGCGGGGCGAGCCACTTGTCGCGGTCTATTGTTCAACCAAAGCGGCAGTGATTTCGCTAACGCAATCAGCGGGGCTTGATCTTATCAAGGATGGGATCAACGTTAACGCCATTGCGCCGGGAGTTGTGGACGGTGAGCATTGGAAACACGTCGACGCGATGTTCGCCAAGCTTGAAGGCAAACCGCCGGGCCAGAAAAAAGCAGAGGTGGCTGCGAGTGTTCCTGCGGGGCGCTTTGCGGTGCCCGCAGATTTGGCGGGAATGGCGGTGTTTTTGGCGTCTTCCGATGCAGACTATATTGTTTCGCAAACCTACAACGTCGATGGCGGTCAATGGATGAGTTGAAATTCATGCGCTAGATGCGCGTGTAAACGAGGCGCCTTGCCGCCAGTCCATCTCGCAGCGGGCGTTTACCCCTTGAACTCTGGAATGATGAAGGTCAGCATCTTATACTATTCGAAGGGTCGACTAAATTGATACCCGAGAACGTGTGACACCCCACATAGAATAAAGGATTTTAAGAATGAAAACTGCACAGGACTATCTGGACGAAGCAAATGCAGTCGTCCCAAAAATTACTGTCGAAGAAGGCATTGCAAAGCATAGAACTGGCAATTCTGTATTTGTCGATGTGCGTGACAGCGCGGATATCGCGGCGTCAGGCACCATCGCCGGAGCGGAAATGGTTAAGCGCGGGATGATTGAATTTCTAGCTGACGACTCTCATGCATTGCACAATCCAGCCCTCAAAAAGGACGCCGATATTGTTCTTGTATGTGGTGTCGGTGGACAGGCCGCGCTCAGTGGCAAGACGTTGAAGGATATGGGTTTTAAGAACGTTTCAAACGTTGGTGGTTTTTCATCATGGAAAGACGCCGGCGGACCAGTCGAAGGCTAGTCGATGAATGTGTGAACCGATTGGGGGGCTCAGGTCCCTCGATTGGTCTGATTTTTTGTGACGAGGGGCGTGTCTGTGATCCCGTGGGGGGGAGAATTCTCCCACTTGGCGAGAGCACGCATCTTTGGTCGAATTTTGGGTTATCGTAAGGGGAATAATCATGCAGTTTGAAAGTATTATCGTCATGTTGGTGGTCGGCGCTCTCGCTGGCTGGTTGTCTGGCCGGATTATGAAGGGGCGAGGCTTTGGGGTTGTTGGCAATATTATCGTGGGTGTCGTCGGGGCGTTTTTGGCTGGAATAATTTTTCCCGCACTTGGGGTTTCGGTTGGCGGTGGCTTCATTGCTTCGATCATTTACGCGACCATTGGGTCCGTAATCCTGCTCTTCGTCATTGGTTTGGTTAAACGCGCTTAGTTCGAAGAACGCACCGGTTATTCGGTGATCGCGTAGGCCGTGCTTGAACTGAAAACTAACTTTCAGTTCAAGCACTCAGCCCCTTTATTCGCCGTCGGGCAGCGGCGGCATTGCCCGCAAGTAAAGAACAATCGCGGCCAAATCGTCGTCCGTCATATTGGCGAGATAGGGATAGGGCATCGGTGGCATCATTTGGGTGCCGTCTGGCTGTTGCCCATTCCGAATTATTGTGCCCAACTCGGCATCATTATACTTGCTGAGGCCTGTCGGAGTGATATTGGCCGCAATCGATGTGCCCCACGGCCCATGGAAAGCAAATCCGCCAGCCCCGAGATGGGTCTCAAACATCGGCCCCTGCGGGCCAAAAGATGTATGGCATTCAACGCAATGCGCGATAGGGCCAGCAAGATACGCTCCGTATTCGACAGTCTTGCCCTGCGGGATTGCGGGTACAGATTCAATCGGCGGCCCATAGGCGGGAGGGAGCGGAATATTGTACTCACTCACTCCAGGGTCGTTATCAACAGCGGGCACCTGACGCAGATACAGGATAATGCTCATGAGATCGTCATCGGATAAACCACGATAGAGCCCCATAGGCATTGGTGGCCCAATCACGCTTCCATCGGGACGAATGCCTTCACGAATGGCCTTGGCCAACTCGATATCCGACCAATCTCCAACACGCCCCCCGGGTGTAATATTCGGTGCGATGGCAGTGAAGTTTTCGTTTTTATCAACGAGCATTCCAGCAAGCGCCATATCAGGAAGCTGTCCGTCGGGCCCTTGGGGCGTATGGCAATTGCCGCAAGCAGACGGGCCTTCAACCAAATACGTGCCCCGCTCCAGCGAGGGTTCTGCAAAAGCCGCCCCCGTGGTGAAAGCCACAATAGCTGCTGCCATATGGACAGTAGAATGAATTTTATAGGGTTCTAATCTGATCATTGAAGTGGCCTCCATTGTCACAGTGCATTGGACAACATAACCGAAAATTTGATTCTCTCAAAGACTTTGAATCGAAGGGGCTTTGAGATCGATCAAGAGGTGTAGGCAATTCGAGCGAACTGAAACTTCGGGCATAATTGGGGGGGCAGCGCAGGCGAAAACAATCTGTGGCAATTGAATTTCACTTTCAGGGATCGTAGGGAGCGATTTTTTGCCCTCCGTACTCAGATTTTTACAAACAGTAACGCCGCTTTTTCATGCAGCATATTCAGGGCACCGCGTACTGTGTTTTAGGCAATGGATTTTGGTGCCATTTTCGGAAACTTAGGCCGGTTTCTTTGGGAAATAAACGGGCCACCCTGCGCTCCGATGCAATGGCAATCTTGGCCCGATCCGACAGTGAATTGGGATTGTTCGGCTGCGCGTGAAACGCATCCACAACCCGCCGCAGATGCTGCTGTTTCTTCTCTACACGGTATGTCCGTTGTTAACCCGTATTCGCAGATAACTGATGCGTAAAAGCGAGGAATGGCGGTACTGGAGGCAGTTCTAGCTGATCTGGGCGATAAGAACTTAATAAAACGGCGGCTAAAAAGTACAGACGACTAAGAGACACACTCACACCCAAGTTTCAAAAACAGCACCTGACATATCTCCATATTGACGAAATCGCGACTCTCATTGTCTTACTTTCGAATGGGGCAGATGATGAAAAAACTTGCCCGCGTGTTGGAAGGATACGAGGGAAAAAAGAAGGTTTAGACAATAGCTTACAAAAACTGGGAGCGGGAACTTTCCATGGCCTCCATCAAATGGATGGATTTTGACCTGAGGTCCAAGTTTCCTCCAGCTTTGCGCGGAGCCCTTGTGGCCAAAAAATTGGCCTTAAGCAGCCATCTTGTCCATGAACCCTCTCCGCAAGAATTTCATCGGTGTCCCGTTGGCTAGAGCTGAATGTGGTCTGCGCCAGTTATACTCCTCCTGCTACTCTTCAAGCGTTTCACGGGCATCGCGCAATGTGCCAAAAAGTGTCCCAATCAGGCATTCGTCCCCCAGCTTACCGTTCTCGTCGTCAAGTGCCCGTAATCGCTTCGCATAGGACAGTTCTATCCCGCCGCACTTGGGTTTATTTTTGTAAAATGTCGCTGGGCTGCTTCTGGGCCAATGCCTTGCATTAACCTGCCAGCCAATGAATACCGTGCCGCCGACATAGGTCCGTCCTTTTGTTGCGCGATCGCGGGCTGAAAATATGGGCTGGGATGTTTGAAGTCACTTTTGTCTCATTTGTTGCGTCCCAAGCTCAAATCTAAAAGGACGCAGGTTGCTTCGTAGGCAAGCTGCTGCCAATCGGCGGAATTCTCGTCGAATTCCACCCCGAGGCGCTTTACTTCATCCAGAGCGGGAGTCTGTGCAGCATCTCTGTTGCGCAGAAATAGAGGCTCTCTCAAAGTTTCTTATAGTGCGAAATTCCGCTGAAGGGCAATTTTGGCTTCGGCGCGGAACCGTTCAGGAGCGATGACACGTGCATGATCGGATGCTGAGGTTGCAAATTGCAACAGGTCTGACAATACGCGTTCCATAACTCTCACTTCCGTCTCTTTCGCACCTTTCACGTAGCTAAAAGCGGGGGGGGCTGAGTGAGGGACGTGAAAGGACGGGCCGGCACCTCGGCCTCGCTAACCACATGCGCACGGAGCGCAAAAACTAAAAACGAGATTGGATTGTTTTTTGAAAAAAACTTCGGAATGCGACGCCAAAAATGGAAAGAAGAGCCTCTAAATTCCAAATATTGGTATACTTTCTGCTGTGCCATTACTCCGACTCCGTGTTGTTTGTGTCAGAGAATGTGTGCAAAAACGCGACAAACGCCCCGTGCGGATCGCTTTATCGTTTATTATCAACGTCTTAATGGGAGTGTTGGCTCCGACGGTAGGGATCTGGGCCATCGTCAATGTCGTTGTAAGTCATTGAAAAGTAAAGATATGATCGTAACGTAACCGTGGGTGATGCCGCGGTATGATGTAGCACTTTAAAGCGGATGCAAATTGGTGACGCAACTAAGGTTCCTGAGTTGGCTTTTGACACTGCTTAAAAGGTCCAAGACGATGCCCGTAAATATGGTATCAAATCCAAAACCACAGTCCTGTCGTTGCGCAGGCTAGCGTAAGGAATTAATTCTTTTGAAAGTCGCCTCATCGTTCCTTGTTCTAATTTATTGGGTCAGCAGTTGGTTTCCTGTGTCGGCGGACAGATGGGCGGTTTTTACTGTTGCTGGCTGTATCCTTGGACTAATTGCCGCGCTGCTCGCCCAAAAATCCCTTGAGGAACACCGATGGCCAGCAAAAGTGTTCTCGGTACTGGCATTCCTGCTCCTAATAGGCGGGACATTTTTTGCATTTATGACAAGTGCGGTTGGAACGCCAGCGGTCGGTTTTATCGTGCTATTTTTCACATTAGGGGGTGTGGGTTATCTGCTGATGATCCGTACTGTTTTCGCGCTCGGGCAAACCAATCGGATGTCTCATGGCGCAGGGTTCGCCGTTCTTTTCCTTCTTGCCACTTGGTCTTGGGCTTCAGCGTTGGGCATGTATTTCCACGTCGGGGCAGCCAATGACACTACCGCTGCATGTATTCTTGTGCCCAAACCCAATAATTACGACACCGAACTGAACTCCGTATGGGAAATGCGCCTTCCCGAGTTCGCGACGAGCAGAACAGGTCCGACAGGAACGACAATTCTGGATTACCATGCCATTCTTGTCACGTCCTCTCGCGGACAAGCAGAGCTCTACAACTGGTCAAAAAAAAGGATGCGCTTTGAAATTCTTAACCTTGAACGCAATCCATATCTCCCAACAGAATGCCCATAGATCTGGTAGGTATGGGCTTATTCTGTTGAAAAACTCTTCTTGATTTGAGAACGTTTTGCTGCTTCAATTTCCTTGTAGATATGAGGGATTGATTGCGGTTTTGGTGCCAAAGCTGGAGACACAAAGCGCCCTATTCTAGGACTTCTCGATTGAGGTCATGTTCCATCCGACCACGTATTGAGGGCAATAGGTGGCGTCATTGTTTTATCCAGTGTTCGCCAACATCTGTCCGAGTTTTTTCGTTCGACTGAACGACCTTCGGTTGATCCAGAACTAATGATGCGCATGTTGTTGGTCGGATACCACAGTGCTTGCAGCGTTTCTCAACTTTTGGGTGAGGGGGTAACCCTAAGATGCGCTTGGTGGATGCCCGTAGCATGCTCAAACCGATCGACGGGACGGGCGGGAACCGGACTTTTTTCATTTGGCGAGAAGTCGAATTTTGGTAGCCCTATTTTCAAGACGAGTCCTTTGGGTGCCTTAAACGGGCCTTAAAGCTATGAACTGCCAACTCGGCAGAAAACTGGACGCCTTCTATATCACTATCAGACAACGTTATTTTGTCGCACCGGCGGTGTCATCAACATTAATCGAGAACGCTGCGACTTTGGTCTGGTCGAAATCGTTCAGTTTGAGAAGAATGACTTGTCCGCCGTTTGTCTCGTTCGGTTGTGACCAACCGACCTCAAGTTGCTCACCTCGCTAAAGGAACAGCATATTTTCTAGCTGCAAAAATCAGAGTTGAGACCATTGACGAATGACGCAATGAAAGCTCAGTAAAAACCGATTTCTTTTATGTCGACGTCTGCTTCGTGGTCTCGCCCAAAGGCCACGACGCCAATGGATTTCAAGCTGCTTGCCCGAGGGATAGCGCGAAGAAAGCCACCAGATGGTTTGAAGTCGGTGAAAGGCAGCATGACTTCTTTCCAATCGTTGCTGACATCAAAACCGGCTTGATAGTATTGCCACGGGAGGCGTGTTCCAGAAGTGCGAAGATGGATAAAGTACTCTTGATTATTGCCGCGCACGACGAGCCTCACGCCCTTGGCATCCTCTGGCGCTCCATCTGGTAGTTCCATGCGTATTTGAATGAAACCCCCGTTGTTTTCAGTGCTCACATTTCCAGTCATATGTGCATGGACATCATCGTTCTCTGTAACAAACGACGCCTGCCCAAGGGAAACCCCGCCCATGACGCCATCCGTGAAAAACCCCCATCGTGTCTCTGGCTGTGATTTAAAATCTTCCAAAACGGTATCTCCTGCCGTGGCCATCATGGGCGCGAGAAGTACAAAGAATGTGACGATTGAACGTTTAAAGAAATGATACATACTGGTCTTCCTACTCGGGTTTTTTTTCAGTTAGGTTCGTTCTCAGAAATATCGCTCGGATGTTTATGATCACCATGGAATCGGTTTTCCAGCCCAATCTAAAAATTGTCCTGTCTCTCGCGGTGTTAAGCCGTCAATTACGTTCAATAAATTTTTGGACGACACGGATGAGGAAACGGACGTGTGGGTTGTGTAATTTCGGGTGAATTCAGTCGCGACGGTGCCAGGATGAAGAGCCACACATATTGACCTTTTATGGGTGCGCGCCAACTCAATGGACGCTGTACGAATGAATTGGTTTAGGGCCGCTTTTGATGCTCGGTAAGAGTACCAGCCACCAAGATTATTGTCGCCGATTGATCCGACTCTCGCTGAGAGAACTGCAAAAACCGCCTTTGAATCCCGGGGTAATAAATGCGCGGTGTGCTTGAGTATCATCATCGGACCAATTGAATTTACCGCGAACTGAAGAGCTGCAGTTTCGGCATCTAAAACCTTATAAGTTTTTTCCGGTCCTTGATCTCGCGGCGAAAGAGAACCTGTCGCGACTAAAATGGTATCAAACGTACCCTTAAGTCCTGCAGTGACACTTATTATGCTGGCTTCATCCGTTATATCGAGTCCGTTTTCTGTCCGCGATAGGCCTACAACGTCGCATCCCGTGCCCTCAAGCTCTTCTTTTAATGCCTTCCCTATACCGCCAGATGAACCGATGATTAAAGCTCTGCACATTGATGTCTTTCTCTTCTCTGAGGTCAGTTGAGTATTAAAATAGCCGCGTTAAGAAGCAACACGAATGCTCCCTCCGACAACAATGGCAAGAAAAATAAGTAAATTAACGCTATTGGACCTCGACTTCGTCATAGCGGCTTCCTTCACATGAATTTACGTCGAAAAATCACTACGCCTTCTGTTCGCCGCGTATGTAAAGGAACCCCCTGACAGTAAGTGGCCTTATAACTAAAAAGGCGCGATATACCCTCTCTAGGAGCCATGTAGCACCCGGGAAATCTGCACCTCTTGCAAGCCATTTCCACCTTGGCAGGCCGCGCCAGACTTCTTTAAATGCTTCGGCGCCAGACAGGAGTTGGTTCGACGATGAAAGAACATGGAACCGCACCATCGCTGTTTTATGTGGCAACAGATTTAGCTCAAGAAACGCGTTGGTGTTTACGTCGATCGCCTCGAACGATCCCGCGTTATCGATGGTTTGGTAATAGCCTATTTCAGCAGAACACAGTGGGCAACTTCCATCAAAAAACACTTTTGTTTTGGTGTGGAGCGGATTTAAGGATTTCACCACGTCGCTCACCTACAAAATGGCATCGGAATTGAACCGGTCATGTAATACAACCCGCCATATCTAAGCGTACTTCGGAACGATCTTGTAGGGTTGCTGAGAAGAGCTTCTCGCCCATAGTTGCAGAGACCGACACGCCTTCAAATTCGCTGTCGGATACGGTGATTTCACGCGCTCCCGTAGTGTCGTCAACGTCGATTGTGAATGCCACAACTTTGTTAGGGCCAAAATTCTGTAGCTGAAGTGTAATAGATTGATCGCCGTCTGATACTTTTGGAATCGTTGAAAAATGTTCAGCCCCAGATGTGATTTCAAGGGGTTGAAAAACCTCCACTCCGGACCCCGCGGCGGTCACGTCAAAAATCAGCCCAGCAGCCGCACCGGAAAGGTCAATTTTAACCAGGGCGTTTTTGACTTGGCATGAACCTTCGTTCGTTAATATAAATTTGTCCTTCGGCGCACCTTCGAGGAATTCCAAATGAATGTCAGCATAGGATTGCGAAGCTGTGAGGCAAGCGAGTGTGAGAACGCAAAACAGTTTCATTTTGGGGTATCTCTCTAATTCTTAAAACGTGCAGAATAATAATGGCGGCCTCCTTTGGGGAAAAAGGCCGCCATTTCGACGTGTTACTTGGGCAAAATAACTGCGTCGATAACGTGGATGACACCGTTCGAAGCTTCAATATCAGCGGAGACTACATTGGCTCCATTAACGGTTACGCCACCCTCAGTCATGATTGTGATGTCGCCGCCTTGGACGGTGGTTGCCATCATGTTGTTCGATAGATCGCCACTCATCACTTTTCCAGCGACAACGTGGTACGTCAGAATAGCAACGAGTTGATCTTTGTTCTCTGGCTTCAAGAGATTTTCAACAGTGCCTTCTGGAAGGGCAGCGAACGCTTCATCTGTTGGGGCAAATACAGTGAAAGGACCTTCACCCTTCAATGTCTCAACAAGTCCTGCTGCGCCAACGGCTGCGACCAATGTGTTGAATGATCCTGCTGCAACTGCTGTGTCTACGATGTCTTTTGGGTGCCCATCGGCGAAAGCAAGATTGGCTGACGACAGCATAGCTGCGGAAGTGATTGCGAAAAAAGTACGGCGGAACATAGGGTCTCTCCAAATTGTAAAATTGACGCCAGCTAGCTGCTGGATAAAAGGTATACGGCCTCTAAGCGAGGTCGGATCACTTTTTAGAAAAAATTGTGAATTGGGCTATCTCAAACTTGACAGCAATTGTCATAGAGGGCGGAATCCGGACCTTCGCCGAAATTGCATACTGTTAAGTCGATGTATGCAAAGCCGTCATTCAACCCACAAATATTGACAGCAGAGGTCATTGGCAGCTCCAAGGCCAAACTGAGTATCTAGGCTAATCCTTGACCTAAAGTTGCTTTGGCCTGATTAATTGTTGCATACTTGCTCCCAAGACCGCTTAGCCAAAAGGGATATTCCATGATTTCTCTCTCGAAGACCTCCAGCCTATTGTTGTGTGCATTGGGCACATTCCCGATTGTCGCCAACGCTCAAGACAAACCGAGGCTTATCCTGCAGATCACCGTGGATCAGTTGCGGGGAGATCTTCCCACCAGATATTTGGACCAACTCGGCGAAGGTGGATTTCGATATCTGCTTGAACAAGGCATCCATTACAACAATGCACACCATACGCACGCCAATACCGAAACGATTGTGGGGCACACCTCACTGGCAACCGGTGCAAACCCCGCTGCGCATGGAATGGTGGGCAACCTGTGGTACGACCACACCGCGGGTCGGACAGTCTACAACATTGAGGACGCCGACTATTCCATCCTGACCAGCGGCGCCGACGTGGACGATACCACCGAAATCGACCCCACGCAGCGCGCCGCGACAAGCGAAGGGCGTTCACCGCGAACTATCCTGACATCGACATTTGGCGATGAGCTGGCAGTCAGTACCGTTGGGCAAGCTAAAGTCTTCGGTGTCTCAATCAAGGATCGTGGCGCGGTTTCAATGGCCGGACATGCTGGCAAGGCCTTTTGGTTCTCAAAAGCGGCGGGTCAATTCGTAACAAGCAACTACTACTATGATGCATATCCAACATGGGTTGAGGATTGGAACGCTAAGGGTCTACCTCAAAGCTATAGCGGCCAGTCGTGGGAGCTGTTGAACCCGATTGGCACCTATATGTTCGGCGAACACGATGATCAGGATTGGGAACCGGATTTCGCAGGGTTTGGTCGCACGTTTCCGCATCCGCTGGGAACGACAGAGGACACATACTATACGACTATGCTGACGCTGAGCCCTTTTGGGGACCAGATGACGGCCGATTTCGCAAAAACGCTTGTCGACGCAGAGGGACTGGGCGATGACGACGTGACCGACTTCCTTAGTGTCAGTTTCTCTGTCACCGATTACGTTGGCCATTTCTTCGGCCCCTCAAGCCTCGAAGCCGAAGATAATCTGCTTCAACTTGATCGCACGCTGGCCGATCTCTTTGCTTACGTCGATGCCGAGGTGGGGCTTGAGAACACCCTGATTGTACTGACGGCCGACCATGGGGCTCCTGAAGCACCCGGCTATCTGGCCTCAATCGGGATGCCGGGAAGCTATGTTTCGCCCGATGAATGGGACACCGCGCCTGCGATTGAGCGGATCAAAACAAGGTTTGGCATAACCGGCCCACTTTTCGAAGGCTATGATCACCCCTATTTGACCTTGGCCGCAGATGTCCGCGATAATCCCGAAATCGACAGGGTTGCACTTGAGACCGCCATTGCAGATGAATTGGTGTCCTTCGAAGGCGTGGCCTATGCGGTGCCCAGTTCGCGCCTGCGAGAAGGTTCGCTCCCTGACAACGCCTTGATGCAAGCCGTGTTGAACAACTATCACCCGGACCGATCCGGCGATATCTATGTCGTGTTCCAGCCGGAATCGTTCATCAATGATATGGATGGGTTGTCGGTGACAGTTACCCACGGATCACCATGGCGCTACGACACGTTCGTACCAATCTTGTTTGCCGGTCAGGGGATCTCTCCACAAACCGTGTCACGCAGGGTTCATCCAATCGACGTGGCGCTGACCCTTTCCGTCCTCGCCGGCACACGGCCACCGTCAGGTGCCACAGGAGAGGTTTTGCTCGAGGTCTTGGGACAGTAGCTTGCTTAGATCACGGGGCCCAGATGCAAGTTCAAGTTCAAGTTCAAGTTCTCCGACGGCACCTTTGTCTGCAGATGATGTTTTAGCCTTACCACTGGCCAGTGGTCGGCGATGGCGCGAAGATTGGTCTGCTTGTGCCAAGGCGTCAGGGTCGAAAATTGCCAATCCTGAGAGAGCTATCGCGTACGTAAGCCGCGCATTCATGTTTGACGCGGCCCTGTCGGGGCAAGCCGTGATCCTTGCGGATTTGAGAATGACGGCAGCGGATGTGGCCGCCGGTAGCCTCGTTCGAATAAGCCCGATTGAGATTGACCGTCACGGTCGCGAACTCCCCAAGCCGCCCTTGGTATTCACCGCAGCTAAAGTCCGGAAAAAGCCCAAAGCGGACGGCATTTCCATGAAAAGTTGATGAATTTCACGGTTTGGATTAGCTATCGAAATATCGAATAGGAGCATTGATTATGAAGAAGTGGCTTTTTGCTCTGTGTGTTGCTTTGGTTAGCGCATTCTCTCTTTGGCCTAGGTCGTATGAAGCGACTGCGAAACTGACTAAAGGACCAAAAATAACAATGTCGATCTCGCCAATGTTCGGAATACATAGCGATTGGAAGCGAAAAATTTTCGTGGAATATAGTGGCAAACGGATTGCCAAAGAACTGATGTCAGATACTGGGTGGTGGCGTGGTTCTAATTTATACCGCCATACATCGGGGGCTTACGTCATTCACGAAGGCCAAGGATGGTGTTTTAGTTTCACATTTGAGCCTTTAGAGTTTGACAATACGCCTGAGGTATCATGCGTCAAGAACTCTATTATTCGCGCAACCTCTGACAACATATCTCCGTATTATCGTGACATGAGTTATCTAGGACTGTTCATGGAAAGCTCGCGTCTTAGTGACGAGCAAAGAATCTACTTTACCGGTGCAGATCAAACACTCGAACATGAACTGCCTGATGGTCCTTAGACGCTTCGAGAGCATCATTACCTTGTATTGCGCGAACGGCAGCAAAGTCCGCACATCAGTCAATGGTACATTGAGCGGAAGTTGGGCCAAATCAATCGCCAGTTCCTCGGAATGTCATTATTTCGGCATATTTTCTTTTTAGTTTAGGCTTTTGGACAAAGAGGAGCGGTAATGTCTGGCCAGCCAACCGATTCAAAGAGCAAAAGCATTCAAATAGAGGATTTCGAAGGTGGGCGCCGTTTTATCCAAGGACGGGTCATCGGTTTTTCGTTCGGCAAACTTTTTGGCATCTCCTTTGGTGTGCTCTGGATTGGACTGGGGTTGATGATGCCTTTCCTTTCTGAAGCCACCGCACCAGGAATAGCTCCAATGCTCAAGATTGTAACCGGTAGTGTAATGGTGCTTTTCGGTGTGTTCATAGTCTATGCGGTGCGCCGCAATATTGGCCGCGTACTGGAAGTTGACCTTGCTAACAGATCAATTCGCGCGTTCGTGATTGACAACAATAACAGACGCCGAGCCTTTCGCGAAATTGCCTTTCAAAACATAACGGGCGTTTTTAGCGAATTTGACGAGAGCGAATTGCAAAATACCAATTGTTCGGAAAGCCTTATCATCAATTATCGTGGCTGGCCGGGCCGTCTGTATGCACTTTCTGGACGTTCCGAACAGATGGCTATGGTTCGCGACTTTATCCTGACAGAGGCGTTGCACCGACAGCCCGCGCCGATCGTTGATGGGGTGGATTCATTCATTGCGCACACCAAATGGGCCTTGAAACAGCGCATGAAATGGCAATAATTCAGCGCTGAGAGAACTGCTATCGGCAAGATCTCGACACTAGTCCGCTTCGCGAACCTTGGAACATACCGCAGTGAATGTCGGCAACGGTCGCCGTCAGAAAGCCGGGGCGGACATTCGCGAAAACTTCTCTAAAGGTCAGCAATCCCAGTCCTTTCACATTGGATGATGAACCCCTTGCGGGTTGAGTGGAATACAAGGCCAGTGCGGGTGGTTCCCGTGTTGTGACTTAACAGAGCAAACCTCTTAGTGATCCCGTCCACAGAAACCCCAGGAAATAGGACCCTTTCGTTGGGAAGCATGGCTAGGGTAGCCAAAAGGCCATCGTGTAGCGGAATTTCACGTTCTTGGCCCAGGTGGGGTTGCTGGTGTTTGGGGTAGTTGCGGCGATTGAGTTAGGTTTTGTGCTTGAGGTGTTGGACAACGCAATGTTGCGAGACATCAATTCCATAAAATGGTGACGCCCGCAGCAAAGCGGAATGCCGTGGTCCACCTGTGCGAGGCGCATGGTGTGAGCCAGCGGCGGGCGTGTGATGTTTTACAATTCGACCGATCGTCGGTGCGGTATCAGTCGCGTCGGGACAATGATGCTGCACTTCGGGATGCGATTTGACGGGTTTCGAGGGAGCGGCGGCGATTTGGTTGCCGCTGTGTTCACCTGATGATCGCCCGAGAAGGTATTGTGGCGAACCACAAGAAGGGGAGGCGCATTACGGTGTCAAACTACAGCCCGTTCTTTTTGCGATCTTCTGGTCAAAGTTATCGCATAGTTCACACGGCAATCTTTGAACCGATTTGATAAATCCAGTTTCCACGCTTTCGGCGGCCGTGTTAGCACCTTTGACCAGGACGAAAAATCTGGTTCAATGAGTGTTGCAATGTAACTGTTTTGTGAGCCCCACACCGCCGGACTTCCGGTTTCGGAGTGCGGTTGTGTGAAGCAAACATGGTTTTAAATCCAGGCCTTAGGCTCGAGTCTCAGACTTTCCCATACCTCTATTTAAGCTTTGAAAGTGCGGTGCGGATTTTGTCGACGGCTCCGTCAACGTCTTGCAATTTGTCCAAACCAAAAAGCCCAAGGCGGGCAGGATTAGATTCCAATCAGGTTCGCCGTAGGCACCCTTGAACGGTCCTGTTAGGGCGGTGCCGCAAATGCAGTCTTCATGCAACTCTGACACCAAGAACAGGTGCTCAGGGATGTCATCGAAGGCGGTGATCACCACACGCATTCCGCTTTGGAGGGGCAGGGCTGATTTGGGGTTCATTGTCATTGCGCGCCCCTCCGAAGCAGCAGGTCAGGGAGGAAGAACCCGAGGGTCAGGCGGAGGGGGAGCGGGAAAGGAATGGGCTTGAGGATGTCAGGCAGTTCCGCCAGCACAATCAAGGCACCCACGAGGATTTGCGGGACACTTATGCGATAGTCGGTTTTGGTCTTGAGGCCCCAATTGAGGCCAAGACGGAAGGCAGTGCTTCCTAGGGTGAGGAGGGTAAAGGTCGAGAGCATCTATATAAGTCTCCATGAGGTTTTTTATATAGAAGCTTGATGTTGCTCAGTTTTTATGGATGGTTGGCCGGGGTTTCGATACCCGTGAGACATAGCCGTCATTCGTCGGAGGAGCAGCAAACTGCAGATTTGAGCCCATACCTGCCAGAGATATAGTGCAGTACTTGACAATCGGATCCGTACAAGCCAATTAATCACTCCCGTGAGGACGACCTCCCAAAATGGATAAACGCTGGGACGACCCGGCACTTTTTTTGAGGTTGCTATGCGCTCTCCGCTTGATCGTTTACGTCATGCCATTAGTTTTGAAATCATCGCCTTGATCTTGGTCATTCCATTGGGATCGATCTTGTTTCACTTACCTATTGAAGATTTTGGTGTTGTTGGCGTCGTAAGCGCTACACTCGCCACGATATGGAGTCTGGCATATAATTACATTTTCGATTTGAGCTTGAAGCGCACTTCCGGGACCACCAAAAAAAGAGGTTTTGTGCGCATTTTGCATGCCGTCTTATTCGAAGCCGGGTTATTGATTGTTCTTATGCCATTCATTGCGTGGTATCTTGGCGTCACACTTTGGCAGGCCTTTCTGATGGATGTGTCGTTCGCGTTGTTCTATGTGGTTTATGCGTTTGGTTTCAATTGGGCCTACGATGTGCTCTTTCCCTTGCCAGAGTGGAAAAAAGATCAGCTCCCCGAATAGCTGCATTGATCCCTTACGGGTCGCATATATGAGGAGGGGGAGACCCCATAGTTAATCTAATAGGACACCTCACTGGACCCTATTTCCCGCTTAATACTATTTATTTAACTATATGATTAGTAATGATAAATACTATTTAGTCATCAATACTTACCCCTATGATCACCAAGCCTACCTCTCAATGACCAGTGATATCTGCTGATATTCAGGAGCCCTCAACCGATACATCAGGGGCAAGCCCAACACGTCCTTTGAATACCACTTTCATCACCTCGGTAGCCTCCTGTTCAAATCTAGGTTCGACCAAGATTGCGTCATGGATGGGGAGGGCAAAGATACCCCTAGATTTGAGTTCCAACAAGTTAGCCATCAGGATGTCGGCCTCTGTTCGCATCAACTGTAAGCCAACGCCTGTGCCAAAGAGATGAACGATCGCGGGATGGCGTTGCCCAATGGCCGCTAGGGTGGCACTGAAGGACTTGCTGGCAGGGATGGTCTTGCGGACCCCTTTCGGCATACGGATCAGAGGCTTACTGGCGTTGATCGAGGCTTGAATGACCTTCTTGATCCCAGGACGGCATTCTTGCGCGAAGCCATACTCTGTCAGATCAAAAAGATCACCCGTTGGCGGTGTCGCGCCAATTAAGCCATAGAGCAACAAGAGCCCTGCCTGACCGTAATCAAGCTCGACCAAGCTGTCATCATTGATCAAGAGGGTTTCCAACCGCGCATCATGCTTCATCCCCTGCCAAAAACCACCAAAGAGCCGTCCCCCTTGGGCAAAGTCTTTGTTGTTGAATATCCGGCGGAGGCGTCGCTCGGTGGTGTTGATCTGTGGATCGGTGCAAGAAAGCGGAGCCGTTTCAAGCCAAGCATTCAGGGTTCGCATCTCTTGGCGGAGGGTGTTTGTTTCCTCTGTGTCATCATACTCAACCAGTGCAGCCGGTTTGTCGTCCCGCTGTTTTGTTCCGCGCAGTAAAACCACCTCTTCATCTGAAGCACGACCAATGCCAGTAAACGTCACCCCAAAGTGTTCCTGGAGCGCAAGCAAACTTGGTCCTGCCGTGAGGATGGTCTGCCGCCCAGCGCCTGCAAGAAGAGGGCTGTAATCCTTGCCCTTGAAGGTCTTTGATCCCGGGGTGATTTCGACGACGCCCACTTCAGGGATTGCCATGATCTTGAGGATATCAGGCAGTGTCTTGCCCAAGGCCTGACCCTTGTAACGCGACTTCTTCCTCAAGATTTGATTGCTCTGACTGACATGAAGTTGACCACTGGGCACTTCAAGGTGGCGATACAGGAGGTCGCAAACAATGGCTTCAACCATGATCTCATAGGTCGCTTGATCCGCCAATCTACGTTTACGTTTGCGAAGGCCGTGCTTATCCTCATAGCGGCTGACCACATGTAGAACGGACTTAGCGATGGTCTCGGCGGCTGCTGATTTGGCGCGACGAAACGGATCAAAAGGACGGGCAGGGACAACAGAGGTCACTGGCTTGGCTATTGGTAAGATTTTTCCATCCACTCTCGAAGAACCTCCAGGCGATACCCCGCACCATACCGCGTAGCGGCTTCCTGGCTACTGTGGCCAAGGATCACCTTGCTGATTTCTTCGGGACAGCCAACATTGCGCAGGTCATCTTTCTTCTTGTGGCGCAGACTATGTAGGGATTTCTTGGGGTCGGTGA